>JANXWJ010000094.1 GCA_025351185.1 Candidatus Nanopelagicales bacterium | reverse complement strand
GCGCCAGCCCGTGTCGCCCACGCTTTACGCCGTGCTCAAGCTCTGCTACCCGCCTCAGCAAGACAAGCAACCTGAGGACATCCAAGCCGTGCCTCTCATGAAGACCCTCTACGGCATGCACCGCCCCGACGAGGGCACGATCGAGATCGACGGCCAGCCCGTCACGATGCGCTCGCCGTCGGACGCCATCGCGCGCGGCGTCGGCATGGTGCACCAGCACTTCCAGCTCGCCGACAACCTCACTGTGCTCGAGAACGTCGTGCTCGGCGACGAGCCGACCCGAGCCGGCTTCCTCAGGATGAACGTCGCCCGCGAGCGCATCGAGGAGATCGGCCGCAACTACCAGCTCACGGTCGACCCGGACGCACTCGTCGAGGACATCGGCGTCGGTGACCGTCAGCGCGTGGAGATCATCAAGGTCCTCTATCGCGGGTGCAAGACGCTCATCCTCGACGAACCCACCGCTGTCCTCGTACCGCAGGAGGTCGAGCAACTCTTCGGCGCACTGGCCGAGCTCAAGAGCCAGGGCCTCACCGTCATCTTCATCTCGCACAAGCTCGACGAGGTGCTCTCCGTCGCCGACGAGATCACCGTGATCCGCGGTGGCACCACGGTGACCACCGTGCTGCCGTCCGAGGTCAATGCCCGTCAGCTCGCCGAGCTGATGGTCGGCAGCGAGCTCCCGTCGCCCGAGACGCGTGAGTCAACCGTGACTGATCGTGTCGTGCTCGAGGTCGCCGACCTCTCGCTCGACAACAACGCCGGTCGCGCGGTCCTTCGCGACATCGCTCTGACCATCCACGCCGGCGAGGTGCTCGGCATCGCCGGTGTCGAGGGCAACGGCCAGGCCGAGCTCGTCGAGACCATCATGGGCATGCACTCGCCGCTGAGCGGCGCGATCGCGCTCGAGGGCGAGGACATCTCCGGGTGGAACACCCGCACCCGTCGTGAGGCCGGTATCGGCTACATCCCCGAGGACCGCAGCCGGCACGGCCTCCTGCTCGAGGCCTCGCTGTGGGAGAACCGCGTGCTCGGCCACCAGACGCAGGCGCCCAACTCCCGCGGAATCCTCATCGACCGCAAGGGTGCGCGCGCCGACACCGCACGCATCATCGAGGAGTACGACGTACGCACGCCGAGCATCGACGTCATGGCGTCGTCGCTGTCGGGCGGCAACCAGCAGAAGCTCATCGTCGGACGCGAGATGAGCGGCAACCCTCGCCTGCTCATCGCGGCCCACCCGACGCGTGGCGTCGACGTGGGCGCGCAGGCCGCGATCTGGGACGAGATTCGCAAGGCCAGGGCCGCCGGTCTTGGTGTGCTGCTGATCTCGGCCGACCTCGACGAGCTGATCGGGCTCTCGGACCACATCAAGGTGCTGTTGCGCGGCCGTTTCGTCGCCGACGCCGAGCCGCTCACGGTGACCCCGGAGCAGCTCGGCTCGGCGATGACGGGAGTCGGAGGTGGCGAGTCGTGAGAAGGATCGTCTTTGCCCTGGCGGCCCCGTTGTTGGCGCTCGCCTTCGCGGTGCTCGTGACGACGGTGATCCTGCTGGTGTCCGGGCACGCGCCCATCGAGACCTACCGGCAGATGTGGGACTACGGCACGCAGCCCGACAGCCTGTCCCTGACGCTCAACTTGTCGACGACCTACTACCTCGCCGCCATCGCGGTCGCGATCGGGTTCAAGATGAACCTGTTCAACATCGGTGTCGACGGGCAGTACCGCCTCGGCGCACTCTTCGCGGCGTACGTCGGCGGCACGGTCTCCCTGCCGCCAGTGCTGCACGTCGCCGTCATCGTGGTCGTGGCCATGCTCGTCGGCGCGATCTGGGCCGGCGTGGCGGCGGTGCTCAGGAACCGCCGCGGGGTGAGCGAGGTCATCTCCACGATCATGCTCAACTACGTCGCGACGGGCGTCATCGCATTCCTGCTCACCGAAGATCATTTTGGCGTGCTGGCCGTAGGCAGCAACAACATCGGCACGCCGGTCATCCCCGAGAGCGGGCACGTGCCGGGGATCAGCGTCATCTCAGGTGCGTCCGAGCCGGTCTACGGCCTCATCCTGCTCGCCGCCGCTGTCGGTGTCGGCTACTGGTGGATGCTCAACCGCACGCGATTCGGCTTCGATCTCAAGGCGATGGGGCTCTCGCCGACGGCTGCCGCCGCCAGCGGCATCAACGCCAAGCGCATGGTCCTCTACGTCATGCTGCTGTCGGGCGCGCTCGCCGGTCTCATCGGCATGCCGCAGCTGCTCGGGTCGTCCTACGCCTACAACCTCGACTTCCCCGCGGGCCTCGGCTTCACGGGAATCGCGATCGCGCTGCTCGGGCGCAACTCGCCGATCGGCATCGTGTTCGGTGCCCTGCTGTGGGCGTTCCTCGACGTGTCGCGGCAGATCCTCGACCTCACCGGCGTCTCCAAGGAGATCGTCACGATCATGCAGGGCGTCGCGGTGCTCTCCGTGGTCATCGCCTATGAGCTCGTGCGCCGGTATGGGATCCGGGCGCAGCAGCGTGAGGTCGGTCGGCAGCTCGCGGCCGACGCCGGGCTCGCGGAGGTGGCGGCATGACCACGCAGCTCGGGCTCCCGACGCCGGGAGAGATGCTCTCACCGCTCGCGGTGCAGAAGCGCACCGTCAAGCTCAGCGGCTGGCGCCTCGCTCTGGCGCTGTCGTCACTCGTCGCGCTGCTGTCGGTCGTACGCATCATCACAGGCGCGCAGGAGCTCGACTCCGCGGGCACGATCGCCGCTGCCATCGGGTTTGCGATCCCGCTCGGCATGGCCGGTCTCGGCGGTCTGTGGTCAGAGCGCTCTGGCGTCGTCAACATCGGCCTCGAAGGCATGATGATCCTGGGCACGTGGGGAGCCGGCTGGGCCGGCACCTACTACGGACCGTGGTGGGGGCTGCTCGCCGGAGTCGTGCTCGGTGCGATCGGCGGGCTCGTGCACGCGGTCGCGACGGTGACGTTCGGCGTCGACCAGATCGTCTCCGGTGTCGCGATCAACCTGCTCGGCCTCGGGGTGACGCAGTACCTCTCGACGCTGGCCTTCCCGGGTCAGCCGACGCAGTCGCCGCAGATCGCACCGATCAGCACCTTCACGTTTCCGACCATGCCGGACTGGTTCCCGCTGATCGGCGGCGGCAGCTTCACCGACTGGTGCGCGTCGATCGCGTCCAACGGCTGGTTCTTCGTCTCCGACGTCGCCAGCATCCTGCGCGCGATCACCTACGACGTCCCCTACACCACGTTCATCGCGGTGCTGCTGCTTCCGATCACCTTTTATCTGTTGTGGCGCACGGCTTTCGGGCTGCGGCTGCGCTCCTGCGGTGAGGCGCCTTGGGCCGCGGAGTCCCTGGGCGTCAACGTCTACCTCCACAAGTACGTCGCTGTCGTGGTCTCCGGTGCGCTGGCCGGCTTCGGCGGGGCGGTGCTCGCGACGGTGCTCTCGGGCATCTACCGCGAGGGACAGACCCAGGGGCAGGGCTTCATCGGTCTGGCCGCCATGATCTTCGGCAACTGGCGTGTGGGCGGCCTCGCCTCGGGCTCACTGCTCTTCGGCTACACGCAGGCGATGCAGCTGCGCAGCGGTGAGGCGGTGCACGCGTTGCTCCTCGTCATCACCATCGGGCTCGTCCTCTTCGCGATGTGGAAGGCCTACCGCCGGCAGGTCACGCCTGCAGTCGGGTCGGTGCTGATCGCCGTGGCCGTCTTCCTGTGGTATCGCTCGACCGACATGCTGCCCGACCAGGTCGCCTACGTCACTCCCTACGTCGCGACGCTGCTCGTGCTGTCGCTCGCGTCCCAACGCTTGCGCATGCCAGCGGCCGACGGCAGGCCGTACATCAAGGGCCAGGAGCACTGATCCGATGACCCCCGAGATCGACTGGTCGCAGCTGCACGCTGCGGCCGTGGCAGTGATGCAGAACGCCTACGCGCCGTACAGCAGGTTCATGGTCGGTGTCGCCGGGCTCGTCGACGACGGCCGGATCGTCGTGGGCTGCAACGTCGAGAACGCGGCCTACGGCGTGGCGCTCTGTGCGGAGTGCGGCATGGTGTCGTCGCTGCACGCGTCCGGCGGGGGACGCCTCGTCGCGGTGTCGTGCGTCGATGCCGACGGCGACGCCCTCATGCCGTGCGGCCGGTGTCGCCAGCTGCTGTGGGAGAACGGCGGCCCGCAGTGCCAGGTCATGTCGCCGGACGGCGTCATGATGATGTCCGAGGTGCTTCCTCTCGCATTCGGCGCGGAGGACATCCACAAGGTGACGGGGGAGTCACATGACTGAGGCCTACGCTGCCGTCGACGTGATCGTCGCGAAGCGCGACAAGCGCGAGCTGACGGATGCGCAGATCGACTGGGTCGTCGATGCTTACACACGCGGCGTCGTCGCCGACGAGCAGATGTCGGCACTCGCGATGGCGATCCTGCTCAACGGCATGGTGCCGCGCGAGATCGCGCGCTGGACCGCCGCGATGATCGCGAGCGGCGAGCGCATGGACTTCACGAGCGTCGGACGCCCGACCACCGACAAGCACTCCACCGGTGGCGTCGGCGACAAGATCACGCTGCCGCTGGCACCGGTCGTGGCGGCGTGCGGTGCTGCTGTGCCGCAGCTGTCGGGTCGCGGCCTCGGTCACACCGGCGGCACGCTCGACAAGCTCGAGTCGATCCCGGGGTGGCGCGCGTCGCTGACCAACGACGAGATGCTCGCGGTGCTGCGCGACGTCGGCGCGGTCATCTGTGCCGCAGGCGACGGGCTCGCGCCTGCCGACAAGAAGCTCTATGCGCTGCGCGACGTGACCGGCACGGTCGAGGCGATCCCGCTCATCGCGAGCAGCATCATGAGCAAGAAGATCGCGGAGGGCACCGGCGCGCTCGTGCTCGACGTGAAGGTCGGGTCCGGCGCGTTCATGAAGACCCACGAGCGGGCTGCCGAGCTCGCCCGCACGATGGTGGCGCTCGGCGAGGACGCCGGCGTGCGCACCCGCGCTCTGCTCACCGCGATGGACACCCCGCTCGGTCTCACTGCGGGCAACGCGCTCGAGGTCCGCGAGTCGCTCGAGGTGCTGGCCGGAGGCGGTCCCGCCGACGTCGTCGAGCTCACCGTCGTGCTTGCCCGAGAGATGCTCGAGGCGGCCGGTGTCCGCGGGCCCGACCCAGCCGACGTGCTTGCCGACGGGCGCGCGATGGACTCCTGGCGCCGCATGATCGCCGCGCAGGGTGGCGACCCCGACGCCCCGCTCCCGGTCGCCGCCGAGACCCACGTCGTGGTGGCCGAGCGGTCGGGGGTGCTGTCGCGTCTCGATGCCCTCGCCGTCGGGGTGTGTGCCTGGCGTCTCGGTGCGGGCCGCGCCCGCAAGGAGGACCCGGTCAGTGCCGGCGCCGGCGTCGAGATGCACGCCAAGCCGGGCGACCTCGTGACCGCCGGCCAGCCGCTGCTCACCCTGCACGCCGACGAGGCCGACCGGTTCACCCGGGCGCTCGCCGACCTCGACGGCGGAGTCGAGATCGCCGACGCCGGCACCGTCGTGCACCGACTGCCCCTCGTCCTCGAACGCATCGGAGGCTGACCGTGCCGCAGCTCGTGCCCGCACCCACCCGGATCCCCGTCCCCGGCGGCAAGACGATCGACGAGTACGTCGGTCACGTCACCACCGGCACGGCCGAGGTCTCGGTGGCGCACATGATCGCGCCGGGCGGGTGGGAGGAGCCGGCGCAGACACCCGGCTTCGACGAGATCACCGTGGTCCTGCGGGGCGTCGTACGCGTCGAGCACGACGGCGGCACGATGGACGTCGCGGCCGGCCAAGCCGTGATCACCCGAGCCGGCGAGCGCGTCCGCTACTCCACCCCCGCAACCGACGGCGACGGCGACGGCGACGGCGCAGAGTACGTAGCCATCTGCCTGCCCGCCTTCGCCCCCGACCTCGCCCACCGCGACGCGTAGCCGGCCTTCTGCCGCCGCGCCCAGCGCGTGGGATCGGCGCCGACGGGCCTTGGGACCACACTGGGGGCATGAGCGCCGAGGCGGACCGCTACCGGATCACGTGGGACGAGCTGGAGGCGGTCGCGCACGTCGCGGTCGAGGACCAGGTCGAGATGCAGGACGTGTCGCAGAGCGAGGCGGTCGTGCCGCCCGAGGAGCTCGACCGCCAGAAGGCGCTCGGTATCGTCGGCGACTTCCACCTGAGGCGCTAGGCCGGCGGCGCACCCCTCAGCGGGAGCGGCGGTCGGTACCGAGGTCGTCGCCGGGCTTGAACGGGTCGCGGCGCGGGGCGTTGGCGATGTCGGCGCGGGGGCAGCTGGCCAGGGTGAGACCGCCGGCGGAGAGGGCGTCGTCGCAGAGGCTGCTCACGCTCCAGCCCAGCGCCGAGCCGGCGGGCGTGATCGTGACGCGGTAGATGGTGACCTCGTGGCGCACGGGGGTGTCGTACATGACCGCGACGGTGCCCATGAGGCGCGCGTCGCCGCGGGTGCCGCCGACGCCGTTCCAGGCGCGGTCATAGCGCTGCCAGACCGAGGCGGAGGCGTTCCAGACGCCACCGGTCGACACGTCGTCGGCGCGCAGGGCACCGAGGACGAGCGTGGCCACGCGGCTCTCGAGCACGGCGGCAGGACGGATCACCTCGACACGGTCGAAGGTCTCCACGGGTGCGGTCAGGGGGTCCACGTGTTTGTCATCGGCACGTCACCCCACAGGTTGAGTCCAGTCGCCCGACGTATCGGGTCTGGCGGGTACGGTGACCGGATGAGCGTCGAGACCGGTCCGATCCACCCGTCGTCCACCCCGCGCGACCCCGAGGCCGGCCAGCGCGCCGTGCTGCCGGAGGAGGTCGTACGTCGGGCTCCCAAGGCCGTCCTGCACGACCACCTCGACGGTGGGCTGCGCCCGTCCACGATCATCGACCTGGCCGCTCAGAACGGCTATGACGCGCTGCCCAGCACGGATGCCGTCGAGCTCGAGCGCTGGTTCGTCGAGTCGGCCGACTCCGGCTCCCTCGTGCGCTACCTCGAGACCTTCGCGCACACGGTCGGGGTCATGCAGACGCGGGCCGCCCTGGTGCGGGTCGCGTCGGAGTGCGCGCAGGACCTTGCTGCCGACGGCTGCGTCTACGCCGAGGTGCGTTTCGCCCCCGAGCTGCACGTGACCCAGGGGCTCGCGCTCACCGAGGTCGTGGAGGCCGTGCTCGAGGGCTTCCGCGAGGGCGAGGCGCTCGCCGCGGCCGAGGGGCACCCGATCCTCATGCGCGCGCTGCTCACCGCCATGCGCACCGCAGCCCGCTCGCGCGAGATCGCCGAGCTCGTGGTGCAGTATCGCGACGACGGGGTCGTGGGTTTCGACATCGCGGGCGCCGAGGCGGGGTTCCCGCCCTCGCGCCACCTCGACGCGTTCGAGTACATCCGGGGCGAGTCCTGCCACATCACGATCCATGCGGGCGAGGCCTTCGGGCTCCCGAGCATCCACGAGGCGGTCGCCTTCTGCGGCTGCGAGCGCCTCGGGCACGGCGTACGCATCGTCGACGACATCACGATCGACGCCGACGGGGAGGCCCACCTCGGGCGCCTGGCGGAGTATGTCCGCGACCTGCGGATCCCGCTCGAGCTCTGCCCCTCGTCCAACGTGCAGACCGGAGCGGCCGCCTCGATCGCCGAGCACCCGATCGGGCTGCTCTCGCGCCTGCGCTTCCGGGTGACCGTCAACACCGACAACCGGCTCATGTCGGGCACCTCGATGACCCGCGAGATGCTCCTGCTCTCCGAGGCCTTCGGCTGGGGCCTCGAGGAGATGCGCTGGGTGACGGTCAACGCCCTCAAGAGCAGCTTCCTCCCCTTCAACGAGCGCCTCGAGCTCGTCGAGCAGGTAGTCAAGCCCGCCTACGCGACCCTCCTCGCCGAGTCCTGACCCACCCACGCCAGCAAGGCGGGTCAGGGGGGTGGGGTCTCGCACTCGTGCTTGAGGTGGGTGTTGCGGACGGTGATGAGGTGGCGCATCCGGCGGGCGAGCACCAGATGCTCGACGGCGTCGCCGAGGATCCACAATGGGGCGTCGAAGGTGATCTGGTCGGTCATCACGGTGCCGGTGCCCGCGGCGTCGTGGGCGAACTCGTGGACGTGGTGGAAGCTGCTGAAGGGACCTCGTACCTGCTCGTCGACGAACCGGTGCGGGCGCTCGAGCTCGACGATGCGGTCGGTCATGGTCCACCGGATCCCGAAGTGCCGGGCGCGCCAGGTGACCTCGTCGCCGGTCGTCAGCGTGCGGCCGGGATCGACGCTGAGCAGCTCCTCGGCGTAGCCGCGCATGGAGCGCAGGTGCAGCCCGGTGTCGAGGGACAGGTCGAACACCTCCTCGGGTGCCGCCGCGATCGCAGTCACCAGCGTGAACCGCGTCGTCATCGCGTGCCGACACTGGTCGCGAGGTGGCTCAGGAGCTGCTCGAGGCCGCGGGCGTCGATCGGGCGGCAGCCCTTCGCGGTGGCCACCGCGACGAGGTGCGGTTCCTCGCGCATGAGGCGGTGACCGCGGCGCCACAGCGTGCCGGGCGGCTTGCGGCGCTCGGCGAGGTCGCGGGCGAAGCGGCGTACGAAGTTCTTCCACGGGGCGCGCCGCAGCACCACCGCATCGGCGAGCACGCCGCGCTCGCGGCAACCCTCGATGATCTCGGCGGCGAACACACCCTCCGCCACCACGGCGGGGGCGTCGCCGCGGTCGAACACCGACGTGCCCACGGCGCGACTTCGCCCGATGTCGTACGACGGAACCTCCACGCGGCCGTCCTGGCAGAGCGCGACCAGTGCCTCCACCGCACGGTCGCCGTGCCAGGTGCCGACGTCGTCCCAGTCGGGGATGCCGAGCTCGTCGGAATAGGGCATCGACGGGTCGTCGCCGTCCTTGTAGAAGTCGTCGAGACGGAACACCGGCAGCCCGCTGTGGGTCGCGATGCGCGTCTTGCCCGACCCGGAGGGCCCGCACAGGAGCACGACGTGCGCCGTCACGTCCAGACTCCGCACGGCAGGAATAGGTAGGCCGTCACGTCGAGACTCCGCCCGGCAGGAATAGGGAGGCCGTCGCGGGGAAGGTGTGCGCGGTGGGATCCGTACGGGCTGTCACGCGAATGGACCGCTCGACGCAGCGGACCCCGCGGGAGTCCGCGCCACCCGCGTCGCCACCCACGAGTCGCCGACCTTCGCGAAACCGCGGCGGGCGTACCACGTGCACGGCCAGTCACCCGGGATGGCCGTCAGCACGGAGAGATCGCAACCGCGAGAGGCGATCTCGGCGATTCCGGCGGCGAGGAGCGCGTCCGCGTGGCCGTGCCCCCGGAAGTCGGGGAAGGTCACCACCGCGTCGATCTCCGCCGTATCGCCCATCACCGCGACATCGAGCCGCGACACCGGTTCGCTGCTCGCTGGGTCGCGTACGACGAAGGTGACTAGCGGTCCCGAGCGGGTGCTGACGTCGGCTCGCCCGGCGAGCTGACGCACCGTCTCGTCGTCGAAGGAGGGGTTCCACACCTCGCGCCAGAGCCGCTCGGTCAGCGCCCGTGACTCGTCCGGCGGTAGCACCTCGACGCGGATCGCGGTCGGTGCGTGCAGCAGGCCGAGCGAGGTGGGACGCGCCATGAACATCTCGGGCTCGAGCTCGAACCCCGCCGCCACCAGACCTGACCGGGTCTCCTCGGAGAGGTCGCAGAACGCCATGACGTAGCGGTGGTCGAGACCGGCCCCACCGAGCCGCTCGTCACCCCAGGCGAGCAGCGCGTCAGCGCCAGGGTCGCGGCGTACGAGGATGCCGTTGCCGGCGTAGGACCGCGGCCACTCGGGTGTGGAGAGCGCCCAGGCACCGTCGGCCAGCTCGTCACTGGTGGTCGCGCGTCGTCGCAGCTGCTCGGCGTACCACTCGGCGACGCGGTCGGCGATTACGAGGTGAGGCTCGGTCTCGGTCACGGCTGCTTCCTCGTGCTCGTGCGCCCGGTAGGCGACGTGGTCGACGCTGCCCTGACTCGTGGACGCTGGCTCGATCCTGATGACGCTGGCTCGATCATCCCGCGCGAGGGCCGCACCGTCGTGTCGTCAGACCCCGATCGGGTGCCAGACGGTCTTGGTCTCGAGGAACGACCGGATCCGCGCGAGGCCCGGGTCGGCAGTCCAGTCGTCGGTGTCCGGCCGGCGCACGCGCTTGACGTTGTCGGCTGCCGCGATCTCGAGCTGGGTCCGCAGCGCGCGGTCGTCGACGCCCGCGAGGTCGATCGCGTTGACGTCCATGTGCGCGGCGAGCCATGGCGTGACCTCGGCGACGTGACCGGTGAGCAGGTTGATGACACCGCCCGGAAGGTCGGACGTCGCGAGCACCTCCGACAGCGAGATCGCCGCGAGCGGACGCAGCTCCGAGGCCAGCACGACCGCGGTGTTGCCCGACACGATGACCGGTGCGAGCACCGACACGAGACCGAGCAGCGACGACTCCTGCGGTGCCACGACGGCGACGACGCCGGTCGGCTCGGGGATGGAGAAGTTGAAGTAGGGACCGGCGACCGGGTTGGTGCCACCGAGGGTCTGCGCGATCTTGTCCGCCCACCCGGCGTACCAGACCCACCGGTCGATCGCCGCCTCGACGACCGACTCGGCGCGACGCGACGGGTGGCCCTCGGCGCGCGACACCTCGTCGACGAACTGCGCGCGACGCCCTTCCATCACCTCGGCGACGCGGTAGAGCACCTGGCCCCGGTTGTACGCCGTGGCCCCGGCCCATCCCGGCTGCGCCTTGCGCGCGGCGACGACGGCGTCACGAGCGTCCTTGCGCGAGGCGAGCGCGGCGTTGGCGAGGAAGCGTCCCTTGAGGTCGGTCACCTCGTACGTGCGACCGCTCTCCGAGCGCGGGAAAGCGCCGCCGATGTAGAGCTTGTAGGTCTTGCGGACCTCGAGCCGTGATGCCATGCGTCCAGTCCTCTCAGACCAGTTCGTGTCGTCGGTTCCGGCGGGGGGGTAGGGCTGAGCTAGTCGACGTGGAGATACGCCGCGAGCCCGTGGCGTCCGCCTTCGCGGCCGTAGCCCGACTCCTTGTAGCCGCCGAACGGGCTCGCTGGGTCGAAGCGGTTGAAGGTGTTGGCCCACACCACACCGGCCCGCATCGAGCTCGCCATCTTGAGGATGCGCGAGCCCTTGTCGGTCCAGATGCCCGCCGAGAGTCCGTAGGGGCTGTTGTTGGCCTTCTCGATCGCCTCGGACGGAGTGCGGAAGGTCAGCACCGAGAGCACGGGGCCGAAGATCTCCTCGCGCGCGATTCGGTGCGCCTGCGTGACACCGGTGAAGACCGTGGGGGCGAACCAGTAGCCCTTGGCCGGCAGTTCGCAGTCGGCGGTCCAGCGCTCGGCACCCTCGTCGTCACCCACGCCGGCAAGATGGCGGATGCGCTCGAGCTGCTCGAGGGAGTTGATCGCGCCGATGTCGGTGTTCTTGTCCATCGGGTCGCCGAGGCGCAGCGTGCCGAGCCGATTCTTGAGGCGGCCGACGAGCTCGTCGGCGATCGACTCCTGCACGAGCAGCCGCGAGCCGGCGCAGCAGACATGCCCCTGGTTGAAGAAGATGCCGGCGACGATGCCCTCGACCGTCTGGTCGACGGGTGCATCGTCGAAGACGATGTTGGCCGCCTTGCCGCCGAGCTCGAGGGTGAGGCGCTTGTCGGTGCCGGCGACCGAACGAGCGATCGCCTTGCCCACCTCGGTGGAGCCGGTGAAAGCCACCTTGTTGACGTCGGGGTGCTCGACGAGCGCGCGACCCGTGTCACCCGCTCCGGTGATGATGTTGACGACGCCCGGGGGCAGCTCGGCCTGGCGGCAGATGTCGGCGAAGAGCAGCGCAGTCAGCGGTGTCGTCTCTGCCGGCTTGAGCACCACGGTGTTGCCGGTGGCGAGCGCGGGCGCGATCTTCCACGCGAGCATGAGCAGCGGGAAGTTCCACGGGATGACCTGCGCGGCGACCCCGAGGGGTCGCGGGTTGGAGCCGAAACCGGCGTGCTCGAGCTTGTCGGCCCACCCGGCGTAGTAGAAGAAGTGCGCTGCCACCAAGGGGATGTCGACGTCGCGCGACTCCTTGATGGGCTTGCCGTTGTCGAGCGTCTCGAGCACCGCGAGCTCGCGCGAGCGCTCCTGCACGAGCCGCGCGATGCGGAAGAGGTACTTCGCCCGCTCCGCCCCGGACGTCTTCGACCACACCCGGGTGTAGGCGCGCCGCGCCGCCTTCACGGCACGGTCGACGTCGGCGTCGCTCGCGATCGCGATCTCGGAGAGCACCTCTTCGGTCGCGGGGTTGATGCTCTTCAGCGACCCGCCGGTGCCGTCGGTGAACTCACCGTCGATGAACAAGCCGTACGACGACGCGATGGTGACAACGGCGCGCGACTCGGGTGCGGGGGCGTACTCGAACGGGGTGGGCATGTGTCCCTCTGGTCTGTGGTCGCGCGTCAGTCGACGGTGACGTAGTCGGGGCCGGAGTAGCGACCGGTGGCCATCTTCTGGCGCTGGAGCAGCAGGTCGTTGAGCAGGCTCGAGGCGCCGATGCGGAAGAGGTCGGGCGTGAGCCATTCGGTGCCGACGGTCTCGTTGACGAGCACGAGGAACTTCATGGCGTCCTTCGTCGTGCGGATGCCACCGGCGGGCTTCATGCCGATCCGGTGCCCCGTGGCGTCGAACCAGTCGCGGCATGCCTCGAGCATCACCAGCGTCACGGGAAGGGTCGCGGCCGGTGAGATCTTGCCGGTCGAGGTCTTGATGAAGTCGGCGCCGGCTAGCATCGCGAGCCACGAGGCTCGTCGCACGCTGTCGTAGGTCTGCAGCTCACCGGTCTCGAGGATCACCTTGAGGTGCGCCGTGGCACCGTCCTCCTGGCACACCTGCTTGACCGCCGCGATCTCCTCGAAGATCTCGAGATAGCGACCCGACAGGAACGCGCCGCGGTCGATGACCATGTCGATCTCGTCGGCGCCCTGCACGACGGCGTCACGGGTGTCGGCCAGCTTGACTGCCAGGGACGCGCGCCCCGAGGGGAAGGCAGTCGCGACGGCTGCGACCTTGACGCCGGAGTCACCGAGCGCATCCTTCGCCAGTCCGACCAGGTCGTTGTAGACGCAGACCGCCGCGGTCATCGGGACCGACGGGTCGTGCGGGTCCGGGCGTCGCGCCTTCGCGCACAGGCTGCGCACCTTGCCCGGTGTGTCAGACCCCTCGAGCGTGGTGAGGTCGATCATCGAGATGGCGAGGTCGATGGCGAAGGCCTTGGCCGTGGTCTTGATCGAGCGGGTCGAGAGCGCTGCGGCCCGGGCGTCGGCGCCGACCTGGTCGACGCCGGGAAGGCCGTGGAGGAACCGGCGCAGGGCGGCGTCGCTGCGGGTGACGTCACCGACTGCTCCCGGCTCGGCGATGAGTGCGACGGGGGAGGGGCTCACCGTTCGATCCTAGACGCGGTGCGTGGCCGCCGGGTGGCTGTCGCGAGGGCGCACGCCGTCGACGCAGCGCAGGGGTGAGGTGTCTCACCTGCAAGCGCTGTCACGGGTGCTGGCAGCACATGCGCGACCCGTTCGATGAGCGGCTCGACGATTTCGGCGGCACGCAGGGGCGGCGCTAGAGTTCGCCTTCGGCGCCTGCTGCGTGGACAGCCACCGGCGTGCCGACACCCCTGGAAGGCCGACCAGCCGTGGTCTCTGACTCCACCGTCCCCGCATCGCCGAGCTTCGCACCGACGCGCCCGTCGCAGCAGCGCATGCACACGCCGGACGACCGCCTCGTGCACCTCGTCCTCGACTACGTCTCCGAGCGCCTCTCGATCCCCGAGACGCCGCTCGACCATCCGGGCCAGAAGGCCGAGGTCGACGCCATCCTCGACGGGCTCGTCACCCGTGAGGGCATGGATGCGGAGAAGGTCCTCGACATCTACTCCGAGCACCTGAGCAAGACAGTGCTCTCGGCCGACTCGCCGCGCTATTGGGCGTTCATCCCGTCGGCGCCGACCAAGGCCGCGCTGCTGTTCGACATGGTCGTCTCCGCGGCGTCGCTGCAGGGCATCTCGTGGCTCGAGGCAGCAGGAGCGGTCGCTGCGGAGAATCAGGCGCTGCGCTGGATCGCCGACGCTGCACGACTTCCGGCCGGCGCTGGCGGCACGTTCGTGTCAGGGGGATCAGCGGGCAACCTGTCGGCTCTCGTCGTCGCGCGCGACACTGCTCGTCGTCGACTCGTCGAGCGCGACGGGGAGCACGCCCGGCACCGCCGGCTGCGCATCGCGGTGTCGGACCAGGCGCACTCGTCGGTCAAGAACACGATGTCGATCATCGACGTCGACCCGCTCGTCGTGCGCACCGCGGACCACCGCTTCACCGGCGAGGCACTGCGCGCAGCCCTCGACGCCGACGGCGACCCCGGCTCGGTCATCGCCGTCGTCGCCACCTCCGGCACCACCAACGCCGGCATCATCGACGACCTCCGCGGAGTCGGCACGATCGCGCGCGAGCGCGGCATGTGGTTCCACGTCGACGGTGCCTACGGCGGCGCGGGTCTGTTCGCGTCGAGCGTCCGTGAGCTGTACGACGGCATCGAGCTCGTCGACTCCTTCGTCGTCGATCCGCACAAGTGGCTGTTCGCGCCGTACGACTGCGCCGCCCTGCTCTATCGCGAGCCGCGCCTCGCGAAGGCGGTGCACACGCAGGATGCCTCCTACCTCGACGCGATCCACCATGACGACGGTTCCTACGAGTGGAACCCGACCGACTACGCCTACCACCTCACCCGTCGCGCGCGCGGTCTGCCGCTGTGGTTCTCCCTCGTCGTCAACGGCACCGACGCCTACGCCGAGGCGATCGAGCACTCGATCACGCTGGCGACAGCCGTCGCGCGCGAGATCGACGCGGCCCCGCACCTCGAGCTGCTGCGCGAACCCACCCTCGGGATGGTGCTGTTCCGTCGCGTCGGATGGACCGCAGCCGACTACGACGCCTGGGCGGCCCGACTGCTCAAGGACCAGGTCGCCTTCATCACCAGCACCTCGTGGGAGGGGGAGACGGTGGGGCGCTTCTCCTTCATCCACCCCGCCACGACGCTGGAGATGCTGCGCGAGGTGCTGGCCACCACCGTCTGATCGACGCTGCGCGCTCGACGCGCTGGCCCGGTGCATCTGCGCGTCGGGCTGCGTCGGTCGCCGCGGTTGGGCATGATCGCGGCGTGGACGAGGGGCACAGCATCGATCTCAGCGATCACCGGTCACGGGTGGTCACTCACGGGATGACGCCCAAGGGCCTGCGGGTCTCGCTCGTGCCGTGGGACAAGGACCTCTCACCCGACACCCCGTCGCCCTACGAGGACTGGCCCGACGGTGACCGGGAGGAGCCACGGGGCCTCGGCCGCTATCTCGTCGAGGTGACCGACGCCGCTGGCATCGCTGCGGTGGTCGGCATGGTGTCGTGGCACCTCGAAAGATATGGCCCGACCCCTGGATCGCACGCGTGGAACATCGGCATCGGTCTCATCGAGGCGGTGCGAGGTCACGGCATCGGATCGGTCGCGCAACGGCTGCTCGCCGAGTGGCTGCTGGACACGACGTACGTCGACCGCATCGAGGCCTCGACCGATGTCGAGAACATCGGGGAGCAGCGGGCGCTCGAGCGCGCCGGCTTCACCCAGGAGGGCGTCCTGCGCTCGGCGCAAGAGCGTGCCGACGGTCGCCACGACCTGTTCGGCTACTCGTTCCTCCGCGACGACCTCGACGTCTGAGGGACGGGCGCGCGGCGACCTCGCGAGTGCGTCTGAGGGCCGAGCGCGCGGTGACCTCGCGAGTGGGTGAGTCGATGGGAAGAGCCGGGCCTCGACCTCGGCCCCGTTCGCCCTTGCACTGGTGCTCGGCATCCACAGGATGGTCAATGGGCGCGTCGTCCACAGCTGCAAGGTGGGACGCGTGCGCCCTCGGAGTGATCTCGGACGGTAGTGATAGATCGCTGAAAGTAGTTGTTGCCCAACGGCTCTCGGCGGGGGTTCACTGTCGGAGGTGGTCGGTAGTGTTTCTGGCATGACCTCGCACCCGTCCACGCTGGCCACCGATCTGGTGGTCACGTTGGGTGAGCTCGCCCAGGTCACGTCGCGGTTGGCGGCGCTGACGTCGGCGGGCGCGTGGACAGCGGTGTCCGCGGCCTCGCTGTCAGACCTCGTTTCCTCCGCGGCACAGTCTGCCGATGCTGCGACGTCGGTGATGACGATCGGCGCTGGGGTGCTGCACCGCTCCGGGGCGCTCGCAGCCGAGGGATACGTGTCGACCCCGCGGTGGCTGGAGAACGAGGTCGGCATCTCCCGATCCGATGCGACGACCATCCTCGCGCGTGCGTCGGCGCTGGCTTCGGACTACCCCGTCACCCGGGAGGCGCTGCTTGCCGGTCTGATCACGGGCGCACATGCGCGGGAGATCACCTGCGGTCTCGACACTGCGCTGCGCGGCCTCCCGAAGGAGCACCTCGCGGAGCAGCGGGACGTTGCGGAGCGGGTCCTGGTCGAGCTGGCCGGCACCGCGACGGTGGCAAAGGTGAAGAAGGCAGCCACGCGGATCCGGTTCTACCTCGACGCTGACGGCACCACGGCGGCAGCGCTCGCCGCGCACGAGGACCAGACGATGCGGGTCATTGCGACAGGTGCGATGGTCCGAGTCGACGGATGGCTCGACGCCGAGGGCGGCGCCACCGTGGCCACGGCGTTGGACCAGATCATCGACGAGTGGTTCCGCACGGGGTCGTTGCCCGTGGAGGATCGCCTGCCCGAAGGCGTCGACCCGGAGTCGGCGGAGGGCCGCCGGATGCGCCGGCCGAGGCGTGCCCACCTGATGGCGTTGGCGCTCGTCGAGCTCTCGCGCCGCCAGCTCGAGACCGGGCTCCTGGGCACGCGTCACCAGGCCAAGCCGCACATCGTGCTGACCGCCGACCTCGCCGACATCCTCTCCGGACGCGGAGGAGAGCTGCTCGTCCCCGGCCACGACGATCCGATCCTCCTGCCGTCCACCACCGTGCGTCGGATGATGTGCGATGCGATGGTCACCGGGATCCTCGCGCGGCGCCTCACCTGTTCCGACCGGGGAGACAGCCTCGCCGAGCTGGTGGCGTGGTTGCGAGAGGCGTCCCACGACGTGCTCTACGTCGGACGCGAGCAGCGCACCGTGTCGCCGCGGCTCCGTCGGGCGTTGGAGCACCGCGACCGGCACTGCTGCTTCCCCGGCTGCCGGGTCGACGTCAGCCGCACCCACGCCCACCACGTGAACCCCTGGGAGAGCGGGGGCGCCACCGACATCGACAACCTCGTCCTGCTCTGCCCGCTCCATCACCACTACGTCCACGAGGGCGGTTGGGTCATCACCGCGACCGATCTGCCGCCGACCGCGACCGGCTACTGGGCGTTCACCCCACCGAGACCTCGGCCCTGACCAGCAGGGCCACCGTCGATCACCAGCAGTGCCCGACCAGACCGCCTCCGACGGAGCCCGGTCCCCTGGGCACGCCCCACACCGGCGAGCCCGGACACGATGCGGGGTTACGCCTCTGCGGTCGCGACGGCAGCGGTCTCGGTGGTGGCGAGCCGTTGTGCGGCGACCCAGCCGGTGACGATCAGCAGCTGCCCGACGACGTAGGTCGCCATGACGAGGGGACCGTGCAGGGGTACGTCGATCCCTGCGGCGTCGAGGCCGATGAGCAGGTCGGACACGAGGAAGGTCACGCCGCCGATGCCGAGGCGAGGGCTGTGGACCCCGAGTGAGACGCCGAACGTGAGCACGGCCATCGTGGTGAGCGCCGCGCTGTAGACCAGCAGCGGCAGACGCAGCGAGCCGAGCGACGGGCCGAGCGCGACGTTGAGGCCGACCCAGAGAGCCGCACCCACGACCGGCAGCCACCGCGCCGATCGCAGTGCCGCGATCCCGCCGAGACCGATGAACCCGCGGGAGTAGCAGACCTGCATGCCGAGGAAGAGCAGCAGCCCGACGATGAACGCCGTGTCACCGGGGAGCAGGAGCGCGAGGTCGCCGAGCCAGGCGAGCACCAGGCCACCGACGAGGAGCCGCGGGGCCGCGGGACCGAGTACGGCGAGGACCCACCAGATGAGCGCCGGGATGAGCAGTGGCTTGGCCAGGTTGGCAATCACATCGAGGTCGGTGAGCTCGGCGACGACATCGACGACCGCTATCCCGAGGAACGCCACCAGGATCCGGCGGCGCTCCGTGGGCAGGGCGCTGTCGAGTGCGGTCATGCGGCGACAACGCGATCGCCCGTGGCCGGCGCCCAGCCGGGACCCCGGAGCACGTGGCCGACACGATCCCGCAGGCGCGACGCCTGGCGTACGTCGTGGCCGATCGCGTACCACTCGTGGAAGCCGACCCGGATTGGGTTGTGGGTGGTCAGCTGCGTGGTGATGCCGTAACGGGGCCGCTCGACCTCGGGCTCGAACGTGCCGAGGAGGCGGTCCCAGATGATGAGGATGCCGGCGTAGTTCTTGTCGAGGTAGTGGTTGTTGATGCCGTGGTGCACGCGGTGGTGCGACGGCGTGTTCATGACCGCCTCGATCATGCGCGGCAGCTTGTCGATGCGCTCGGTGTGCAGGAAGAACTGGTAGAGCAGCGAGACCGACTGCTGCAGGTAGATCGCCCACACCGGGAATCCCACTGCTGCCAACGGGATCCAGAAGATGAAGGTGCCGAGCCCGGTCCACTCCTGACGCAGTGCGGTCGAGAAGTTGTAGCGCTGGCTGGAGTGGTGCACGACGTGGCTGGCCCAGAACAGCCGGATGCGGTGCGAGCCGCGGTGGAACGCGTAGTAGCAGAGGTCCTCGCCGAACAGCAGCAGCACCCACGCCCACCAGTGCGACATCTCGATGCGCAACGGGGAGAGGGCATAGACCGCACTGAGCCCGAGCAGGGCGACGACGTCCCAGAGCAGTCCCCACACGCGAGAGCCGAGACCCATCGACAGGCTCGTCGCGGTGTCCCGCAGCTCATAGCCGAGCTCGTCGTCGGCGGGGAGGTACTTGTAGGAGATCGCCTCGATGGCGAGGAACAGCACGAACATCGGGATGGCGACCAAGATGATGATCATGTGCGTTCTCCTGCGGCAGAGGGTGTCACGGGATCGTGGTGCTCGAGCAGCGGGATGCTGCGGGTGAGCAGCGACGTCGCCACGCGGTGCGCGTCGGCCGACCGTCCTTCGAGGATGTGGCCAGCCAGCTGGCGGTGCGACGCGATGTCCAGCAGCTCGTCGGCGCGGTGGTCGCTCGGCACGGGCGCGATCGCCAACGCGTGGCTGACCAGGCTGTTGAACGTCAGCAGGTAGGCGACGTTGTCGCTGGCCTCCACGATGGCCCGCCAGAACGCGATGTCGGCGTCGTGCAGGTCGGCGATGTCGGACACTGCATCGTCATAGGCGCGCACGGCGTCCATCACCGCTCGGCGCGCTGCCGGATCGGCCCGATCGGCGGCCAGTCGAGCCGCGTCGGCACCGAGACACGCGCGCATCTCGAGCATGTCGCGCGTCAGGGTCGGGGTGTCGAGCACGTCGCCGTCGACGAGGCCGAGAACGAGATCGAGCCCTGACGTACGCCGCCAGTCCAGGACCCGGGTCTGCTCGCCCTGGCGCACCGCCACGAGCCGGACCTGCTCGAGGCGGCGTAGCGCCTCGCGGACCGCGTGGCGGTTGACGCCGAACGACTCGGCCAGGTCCCGCTCGCCCGGGAGCGGGTCACCGGGAGCCAGGTCGCCGGAGAGCACAGCGTCGCGCAGTCGGGTGAACACAGCATCCGCGACCGTCGCAGGGCGCAGCACGGGATCGGCGAGATAGCCGGGGCCGGCAGGTCGAGGGACCGTCATGACGCAGGAGTGTGGCCCAGCCTGACCTTGCGGTCAACTGGTTGGACCAGTGGCTCCCCCCAGGCCAACTGACCAGGCGTGGGGTCGGTGGGCTCAGCCGAGTGAGCAGGGTCCGGCTGATCAACGGGCTCAGTGGGTCAGTGGGTCAGTGGGCTCAGCGGGGGTGGCCGGGTCCGTTGAGGACGTCGATGAGGACCGCGATCCCGATGATGGTGGCGATGACGCCGGCGACGATCCCGAAGATGGCCCGACCGCGTCCGTGCGATCCCTGCCGCGACGCGGCACGCAGACCCAGGACGCCCAGGACGATCGCGACCGGGCCGAGGGGGAAGAGCAGCAACGAGACCAGCCCGACATAGCCCGCCGCGATGGTCTGCCAGGAGCGTCCGGTCGGCACGATCCAGTGCAGGGCGTCGGAGGGATGCTCGCCCTGGCCGCTCGGTGGTCCGTAGGGTGCCGATCCGTGAGGCACTGATCCGTGCGTCGCCCAGGCAGGAGCGGCGGCTCCGTGGGGCGGCTGTCCGTACGGTGGTCGTGCGTAGGGCATCGGCGCCGACGGGTCATAGCCCGTCGAGGGTGGCGCGACCTGCGCCCGCGGTGCGACGTGCTCGGTCCACTCGGCACCGCTCCAGTAGCGCAGCGTCGTCGCTGGCTCGAGCGGATCGGTGTACCAACCGGCAAGGACCCCCGTCGTCGTCATGCAGCCTCATCGGCAGCCGGCCCGCCGTCCTTGACCGGGCGAATCACACGGGGGCTGGATCAGCGCAGACCGAGGGTCGCGGCCATGCCGGACTTGAGCTCCTGGAGACGGTGCGCTGCGATCAGTCGGGAGGCCTCGACGTCGCTCGTCACCGGCACGACCACCTCGAGATAGCACTTGAGCTTGGGCTCCGTGCCACTCGGACGCACGATGACCCGGGTGTGCTGCGCGAGGCGCAGCCGGACCCCGTCGGTCGGGGGCAGACCGTCGAGGCCGTCCTCGAGGTCCTCGAACGCCTCCACCTCGAGCCCGGCGACCTCGGTCGGTGGTGTGGCCCGCAGCCGTGACATCGCGGCGCTGATGAGCGAGAGGTCGTCGACGCGCACCGACAGCTGATCGGTCGCGTGCACCCCGTACTCGACGGCGAGGTCGTCGAGCACGTCGTGCACCGTGCGCCCCTGCGCCTTGAGCCATGCCACCATCTCGACCACGCGCAGAGCGGCGCTCACGCCGTCCTTGTCTGCGACATCGGCGGAGTCGACGCAGTAGCCGAGCGCCTCCTCGTAGCCGAACGCGAGCCCGGGGATGCGCCCGATCCACTTGAACCCGGTGAGCGTCTCGCGATGCTCCACGCCGTAGGACGCCGCCATCTTCGAGAGCAGCGACGACGACACGATGGAGTTGGCGAAGACTCCGGTCGCGCCGCGCTCGTGCAGCCACCAGCCGAGCAGCCAGCCGAGCTCGTCGCCGCGGAGCATGCGATAGGCGGGTCCGCCGTGCGCACCGCGGTCGCTGGTCGGCACCGCTGCGGCGCACCGGTCGGCGTCGGGGTCGTTGGCAATGACGACATCAGCGTCGACCTCGACACCCTCCTCGAGGGCGAGGTCCATCGCACCCGGCTCCTCGGGGTTGGGGAAGGACACCGTGGGGAAGTCCGGGTCGGGCGCGAACTGCGCTGCGACCACGCGCGGCGCGGGGAACCCGGCTCGCAGTAGCGCCTGCACCATCACGTCGCCGCCGACACCGTGCATCGGCGTGTAGGCGATCGTGACCGCGCGCGGGGAGTCTGTCGCGACGAGGGACACCACGGCGTCGAGATAGGCCGCGAGCACGTCGCCGCCCAACGTCGTCCAACCGTCGCCGCGGGAAACGTCGCGCACCGCACCGACTGCATCGATGTGCCTGCTGATGTCGCTGTCGGAGGGCGGCACGATCTGGGTGCCGTCACCGAGATAGACCTTGTAGCCGTTGTCCTGAGGCGGGTTGTGGCTCGCGGTGACCATGACGCCCGCCGCCGCACCGAGGTGTCGGATCGCATACGCGAGAACGGGAGTCGGCAGCGCGTGCGGAAGGACGAGCGCGTGGATCCCGGCCCCTTCCAGCACCTCGGCGGTGTCACGCGCGAACGCGTCGGACTTGTGACGCGCGTCGTAGCCGATGACGACCGGTCGGGTCTCGCCGCCCGGTGTCGCCGCGTGGAGATACGCAGCGAGACCCGCGGCCGCCCTCGTCACGACGGCGCGGTTCATCCGGTTCGGGCCGGGACCGAGAGCACCGCGGAGACCGGCCGTGCCGAACTCCAGCCGTCCGTCGAACGCGTCGAGAAGCTCGGTGGCTGCTCCCTCGTCGCCGCTCCCGGCGGCGTCGAGCAGGCGGTCGAGAGCCGTACGCGTGTCAGGGTCGATGTCGTCGGCGAGCCAGGCGCGAGCCCGGTCGATCAAGGTGGGATCCGGCACGAGCGCGGCGTCGACGCTCACAGGGCAGGCACCACCTGGGCGAGCAGGTGACCCATGCGCTCGGCTGCCGCCCG
This sequence comes from Candidatus Nanopelagicales bacterium, assembly GCA_025351185.1. GTDB lineage: Bacteria > Actinomycetota > Actinomycetes > S36-B12 > CAIYMF01 > Longivirga. Next base: position 58,824 of record JANXWJ010000094.1, on the reverse strand, counting down.
GCCGGCCTCGAGGACCTCCTCGTGGTTGAGCGGCTCGCCGGTCATGCCGGCGGCGAGGTTGGTGACGAGTGACAGACCGAGGATCTCCAGGCCGGCCTCGCGCGCCGCGATCGCCTCGAGAGCAGTCGACATCCCGACCAGCTGGGCGCCGATGACGCCGGCCATGCGCACCTCGGCCGGTGTCTCGTACTGCGGACCGCGGAACTGCGCATAGACGCCCTCGGGCAGCGACGGCTCGATCTCGCGGCACTTAGCGCGGAGCCGCGAGGAGTAGAGGTCGGTCAGGTCGATGAATGTCGCACCGCGCAGAGGGGATGCGCCCGTGAGGTTGAGGTGGTCGCTGATGAGCACCGGTGTGCCGGGTGTCCACGTGGGGTCGAGGCCACCGCACCCGTTGGTCAGCACGATGACGCGGCAGCCGGCCGCGGCGGCGGTGCGCACGCCGTGCACGACCGCCTCGACGCCGCGCTGCTCGTAGTAGTGCGTACGCCCGAGGAAGACCAGGGCGCGGGTGCTGCCGGCGCGAACGCTGCGCACGCGGCCGGCGTGACCGGCGACAGCGGGCGGCGCGAAGTGCGGGAGGTCGGTGATCGACAGGTCGGCGACCGTCTCGCCGATGAGCTCGGCGGCGGGCACCCACCCGGAGCCCAGGACGAGCGCCACGTCGTGCCGCTCGACGCCGGTCAGGCGGGCCAGCTCGGCGGCGGCCTCCGTAGCGGCAGCAGCGGGATCAGACATCAGCAGGTCAGAGGAGTCGGTCACGCCGCGACGCTATCGACAACCGCGCCCCGAGGCAGCCGTTGCGCACCCGCAGGCGTACATCCGCGCGATGGCCTTCCCGAGATGTGTAGCCACGCGTTGCTGGACAATGGTGTGACTACACATCTCGGGGGGCTCGAGACCGCTACCTGCCGGTGGAGGTCACGGCGAAGCCGGCTCCCGGTGCGTACGTCGTGATGGTCGAGGGGATCGCCTTGAGCTGGTCGATCGCGGCGCAGGCGGGGCACGCGGCGTACCCCTTCGGCGTTGCTCGTTGGCCTGCGCCTCGGCCTTGGCCGACTGCACCTTGGCCTGGGCCTCGGTCACCTGCGCGAACGCTGCCTGGGCGTTGTTGACCGCGGTCTGGACGTTGTCGGGCAGGCTGATCTTCACGAGGTTGACCTGGAAGTTCTCGATGAACGCGCCACCGAGAGTCCTCGACACGTCGGCGATCAACCCCTGTCGCACCGACTCCTGCACCTGGGCGATGTTGACGTTGTTCTGGTTCGAGTCCGACGCCACCGCACTGCTGCCCGTGACGGAGCTGTTGTTCTGGACGAGCGCGCACGACGACACGAGATCCTGGCAGCGGAAGTTGCCGATCTGCTCGCGGAAGTTGTTGGAGATGACCGGGCGCACGATCTGGTCGAGGAACGCCGACCAGCCGTCCGCGCCTTCCCACGCGAAGAGCTGCTGCCCGTCGAACGACCGGAACGTGCGGTTGCCGTACTTGTCATCGAAGTTCGAGAGCACCGACGGATCAGTGTTGAGGGTGAAGTAGACCGTGGCTTCGATCCCCACCTGCACACCGTCTCTCGTGGGGACGGACTCGACGTCGACACCCGGCTTGTCACCACCGGACGGGTCGGCCGTGATCGTGTAGAAGCGCTGCGACGCGGGGTAGGCGTGCGTCGAGTGGAAGAAGCCGGCCCAGGTGAGGCTCGATGCGGGCTGCAGGACGAGGCGGATCTGCGAGGCCGCCGGGCCGCCGTTGCGGATCACGGCCACCTCGCCGGGTCCGGTCTTGGCGACGACGCCGGAGAGCAGGCTGATGCCCACGACGAGTGCGATCACGACTGCCACCACGCCGGCGATGAGGCGCGGGGCGGCGGATCGTTCGCGGACGGAGGGACGCGGGAAGGACGACATGACGGTTCGAGCTCCTGGAGAGTGTCTGGGACGAGCGGAGGGGTACGCCAGGCCCGCACGTCGAGGTCGTGGAGCGGCGCGGAACGCATGTGTCGCACGGTCGGGGTGCCCGCGGGCATGCCGAGGGCCACGTCGTCAGATGCGACGTCGACCGAGGTGCGTGCGCGGCTGGGGTGCCGAGTCGTGGCCGGCAGGTGCCAGGCGACGGGATCTCAGCCGGTCGTGGCCCGTGGCGGGTCGACGGCGTCGGGGATCCCGGTGCGCAGGGAACGGTCGTTGCACCGCGCGAGCGCGTGCGGACCGGAGTTGGCCAGAGCGCATGTCGCTCGGGTGTCCACGCCGCGTGGTTCCGCGGTCGCGATCGGGCCGTTCATCGTTCCCCCCTGAGGAGGAGATCAGCCTACGCTCTGGCACGGTCGCTGGCGCAACGATTCGACGTAGTCCGTCGGCGCACCAGCAGCTTCGGCGGCGTCGGCCATGAGCCCGAGGTAGCGAGCGCTCGGCAGGCCGCCTTCGTAGCCGTCGAGCACATAGAGCCAGGCGGTGACGTCGCCCTCGAGGGTCGCGATGCGAACCCGGATCTTGGTGTAGAGCCCGAGGTCGCTGCCCTCCCACTCGTCGAGCGCCTCCTCGTCGGCGTCGGAGATGTCATAGAGCCCGACGAACACCTGGCTCGCGGCGTCGTCGGCCTCGACGACGGTGGCCAGCGCGCCCTCCCAGCCGAGGTCCTCCCCGCCGAACGTGAGTCGCCACCCGAGCAGCCACCCCGTACCCCGGCCGGGCGAGTGCGGGGCGCGCAGGTGCATGCGCATCGGGTCGAGGTTGCTCCCGTAGGCGGCATACAGCGTCACACCGCGAGGCTAGCGACCCGTACGCAAGGATGAGGACATGACGCGCGTGGTGATCGTCGGCGGTGGTCCCGGTGGCTATGAGGCGGCGCTCGTGGCGGCGCAGCTCGGGGCCGAGGTGACGGTCGTCGACCGCGACGGCCTGGGCGGCTCGGCGGTGCTCACGGACTGCGTGCCGAGCAAGACCCTCATCGCGACCGCCGAGGTCATGACGCTCGCCGCCGACAGCGGTGAGCTCGGCGTACGCATCGCTGACGGCCGTCCGGCCGCGGGGCTCGTGTCCGTGGACCTCGGGGTGGTCAATGACCGGGTGAAGCGCCTGGCCTCGGCTCAGTCGGTCGACATCCAGGCGCGGCTGGAGCGCGAGGGGGTCCGGGTGGTCCGCGGACTCGGTCGTCTCGACGGCCCGTCCACAGTCGTCTCCGAGTCGTCGGACGGCGTGACGGAGACGCATGCCGCTGACGCGATCCTGGTGTCGACGGGTGCGCGCCCGCGCATCGTCGCGGGCGCGGAGCCCGATGGCGAGCGCATCCTCACCTGGGAGCAGGTCTATGACCTCGACCACCTCCCCGAGCGTCTGATCGTCGTCGGGTCCGGTGTCACGGGGGCTGAGTTCGCCTCTGCCTACAACGCTCTCGGGTCCGAGGTCGTGCTCGTGTCCTCACGCGACCGAGTGCTCCCCGGCGAGGACGCCGATGCGGCGCAGGTGCTCGAGGATGTCTTCCGCCGACGTGGGATGAACGTGCTGGGCCGGTCCCGAGCCCAGGCCGCGGAGCGCGTCGGCGACGGGGTCGTCGTGACGCTCGCCGACGGCACGCGCATCGAGGGCTCGCACTGCCTGATGGCGGTGGGCTCGCTGCCCAACACCGAGGCCCTCGGTCTCGAGGAGTCCGGAGTCACGCTGACCGCGTCGGGCTACGTCGAGGTCGACCGCGTCTCACGCACCTCCGCGCGCGGTGTCTATGCCGCCGGCGACGTGACGGGCGTGCTCATGCTCGCCTCGGTGGCGGCGATGCAGGGGCGCCTCGCGATGTGGCACGCGCTCGGTGACGCCGTACGCCCCCTCGACCTCACCACCGTGTCGAGCAACGTCTTCACCGATCCCGAGATCGCCACGATCGGGGTGACGCAGGCGCAGGCCGACGCAGGCGACTTCGACGTGCAGGCGATCAAGCTGCCCCTCGCGACCAACGCGCGGGCCAAGATGCAGGGCCTCACCGACGGCTTCGTCAAGCTGTTCTGCCGTCCGGGCACGGGGATCATCGTCGGCGGTGTCGTCGTGGCGCCGAAGGCCAGCGAGCTCATCTTCCCCATCGCCCTCGCCGTCGAGCACCGCCTCACCGTCGACCAGGTCGCCGCCTCCTTCACGGTCTACCCGTCACTCACCGGCTCCATCGCCGAAGCCGCCCGCCAGCTCCACCACCATGAGGCCTAAACCTGGTGGCGCGCCCAGCGGTAGCGTCAGCGCGGGCTATGGACTGCGCTGACGCTATCGGTGGGGATGCTGGTCGGGGGTGGGGTCAGATCCGGCGGGCTGCTGCGGAGCTGGTGCTGATGCGCAGGGGTGCGGTGTCGACTGCCTGGAAGGCTGATGCGGGCACCCGCGCGAGCTGGCTGATGAGGGACGACTGCCAGCGGGTGTCGGAGGTGCCCTGGAAGAACCACGGGCTGCCGTTGTCGGCGAGCACGAGGCCGTAGGTCTTCATCGCGCGCAGCACGACCTGGGCAGCCTTGGAGTACGACGAGATCGGGAACGATGCCTTGAGCCGGAAACGGGCGCCCATCGGCGGAAACGCGTGATTGCTCACCGATCCGGCCTGGTGCCGTGCGGGCCAGACGTAGGCGCGGTCGGTGACGTTGGTGGTGAAGCGGATCGCGTGGTCGACGCGGCCGGTGGCGACCTCGTCGTAGCGCAGGAGTCCGGGCAGGATCGGGAGGCCCGCGGCGTCCGACGACGTCCACCCGGCTGGGCGCAGCGCGTGGGATCCCAACGACCACACGGCCCCGGAGCCGGCGTGCCACCCGGTGCGCAGGTGCTGGGTGTTCCAGGTCTCGAACAGAGTGCACGTGGCGGCGTCGACGACGATCGCGTGCCGGTCACCGGATGCCCCGGCGCCACCTTCGATCTTCGTCGCCGACGACAGCGGATACAGCACCCGGTTGCTCTCCGCGGCGTAGTCGAACGACACCTTCACCCGAGGCGCGCGGTTCACGATGGTGATCGGGATGCCGTAGGGCACCGGCTGGGCGCCGTAGGCCGGACCGAAGTCGGCGTGCAGCCGCCGGGTCGAGACCTGCATGTGGCTCAGCCACTGCGCCGAGCGCACGTTGACCTTGAGGCGAGAGATGTCGGCGTGCCAGTAGTTGTCGGCTGGGAACGCCCGGCAGCGGGTGCCGGGCAGGAATCCCGATGTCGGCGCTGCCACGACCGCTGGCGCGGCCGGCGGTGACGCGACAGCCGGCGCGGCGGGCGGTGACGCCGCGATCGCCGGGCTCGACCACGCGGTGCCTGGGGCGGTGAGCGCGACCGCGGCGAGCGCAAGACCGGAGCCCACGAGCACCGCTCGCCCCTGCGACACGCCCTGACCGAGCACCCGGTTCATCGTCACGTCTCGCTCATCGACGTACGCAGAACCGGACCCGATCCCCCGCACGGGTGCTCCACCGCACTGCCGAGCTAGAAGTCGCCACCGCCGCCGAAGTCCCCTCCTCCGCCGAAGTCGCCGCCGCCGCCACCACCGCCGAAGTCGCCGAAACCGCCGCCCGAGCTGTCGCCGAAGCCGCCACCGGAGGCGTTGTTGTCGCCGTACGACGGGCCGCTGAAGGCGCCGCCGAACATCGAGCCGACGAAGAGCAGGGTCATGAGGTCGGCGCCGCTGTTGGCGTAGTAGCCGCCGGCGTACGGGGCGTAGGACCGGCCCGCGGCCCAGTAAGGCACTCGCTGGCCGCCGGCCATCTCGACCTCGCGGGGCGCGGGCAGCTGCCCCGACTCGAGCGTCACGGCGCACGCCTGGCACACCGGCACAGGGCGCGCGGCACCGCCGTCGGGCGACCAGGTGACGTCCTTGACGCTCGGGCCGTGCCGCGGGTCGACGAAGCACGGCGGGCGGCGCTCCGGCACCGGCTGCCCGGCGAGCCGGGCGTCGACGCAGGCGAGGGCAAATCGGCCGTCCTCGAGGGCGGTCGTGACCGTCGCGGCATCCTCAGGGCGCGCCATCTTGTCGGCGCTCATCTTGGCGGTCTCATAGCTGTCGAGGGCACGCTGCGCGTCGGCGCGACCGGCGTCATCCAGGCGCGGGTCCTCGACGTTGATGAGCGCGGCCTTCTCGCCGTAGTCGGTGACGTCCTCGAACACGGTGCGCTTGACCGCGGCCGTCTTCGCCGCATTCACCTTCTGCGTACGGCGATAGGCGTAGACGCCGCCCGCGCCCAGCAGAGCGGCGCCGCCGAGCAGCACGCCGCCGACAGCGGCGACGTTGGTGGTGCTGCCGTCCTTGCCGGTGATGCGCTTGCCCGCGCTCGCGACGAATGCGTCGAGGACCGCGAAGACGCCCTCGTCGCGATGGTCGGCATAGGCCACGGTCGCGAGGTCGCTGACCTTGCCCAGGTCGTTGCCCGCGCGGAACGAGTCGCCGATGTAGAGGGCGTAGGTGCCGCTTCGTCCGACGCCGTCCTTGAGCGCGCGCAGGGTGTTGTCCGAGGAGCCGCCGACGGCGGCCGACTTCGGCACCACGGCGATGAAGAACGGCGAGCCGATGGTGCGCACGCGGGCCTTGAGCTGGTCGGTGTCGGCCTGCGACATCGTGGGGCTCGCGTCGGGTGCGACGTAGACGACGTCGCCGTTGCGCAGCGCGGTGATCGCGTCCTGCAGCGTGCTGTCGGCGTAGGCCGGGGTCGCACCGATGGTCGCAGTCAGCGCGAGCACGACGCCGGCGCCGAGCGCGGCCAGCACGGAGCGGAGGGTGCGGTGGGACGTTCGAGCAGGGCTCATAGATCCATACTCACCCACCCGGCGCCGATCCCGGAAGCGGGGTGGGTGCCGGGTGGGTCGTACGGCGGTCAGGCCTTGATCTCGAGGAGCACGGTGCCGCTCGGGACGGTCGCGCCGACCTCGGCTGTGAGGCCGGTGACGGTGCCCGCCTTGTGCGCGGTGAGCGGCTGCTCCATCTTCATCGCCTCGAGCACGACGACGAGGTCGCCGGCCTCGACGACCTGGCCCTCCTCGACCGCGACCTTGACGATCGTGCCCTGCATGGGCGCGGCGACGGCGTCGCCCGAGGCGGCGCTGCCGCCTTTCTTGGTGGTGCGCTTGGGTGCCTTCTTCGGGCTGCCGGCGTGACCGCCTCCGCCGTGGGAGAGCGCGATGCCCGCAGGCAGCACGACCTCGAGGCGCTTGCCGCCGACCTCGACCGTGAGCGACTGGCGCTCCTCGGGCTCCGCGATCTCGGCCGCCGTGCCGGAGTAGGCCGGGATCGTGTTGACGAACTCGGTCTCGATCCAACGGGTGTGCACCGTGAACGGGGTGGCGTCGTCGGTCGCGAAGGCCGGGTCGCGCACGACGGCGCGGTGGAAGGTCAGCGCAGTTGCGATGCCCTCGATCTGGAACTCGTCCAGTGCGCGGCGCGAGCGCTCGAGCGCCTCCTGGCGCGTGGCGCCGGTGACGATCAGCTTGGCGAGCAGCGAGTCGAAGTTGCCGCCGATGACGTCGCCAGCCTGGAAACCGGCGTCGAGGCGTACTCCGGGGCCCGACGGCGGCTTCCACACCGACAGCACGCCGGGACCGGGCAGGAAGCCGCGACCGGGGTCCTCGCCGTTGATGCGGAACTCGAAGGAGTGGCCGCGCAGCACCGGGTCGTCGAAGCCGAGGGCCTCACCGTTGGCGATGCGGAACTGCTCGCGTACGAGGTCGATCCCCGCGACCTCCTCGGTCACCGGGTGCTCGACCTGCAGGCGGGTGTTGACCTCGAGGAACGAGATGGTGCCGTCGACGGCGACGAGGAACTCGCACGTGCCGGCGCCGTAGTAGCCGGCCTCCTTCACGATGGCCTTCGAGGCGCGGTAGAGCTCCTCGAGCTGCGCAGCCGAGAGGTAAGGAGCGGGAGCCTCCTCCACGAGCTTCTGGTGACGGCGCTGCAGCGAGCAGTCGCGCGTGGAGACGACGACGACGTTGCCGTGCTGGTCGGCGAGGATCTGGGTCTCGACGTGGCGCGGGTTGTCGAGATAGCGCTCGACGAAGCACTCGCCGCGACCGAATGCCGCGATCGCCTCGCGCACAGCGGATTCGAAGAGCTCGGGGATCTCCTCGATCGTGCGCGCGACCTTGAGGCCACGACCGCCGCCGCCGAACGCCGCCTTGATGGCGATGGGCAGACCGTGGGTGCGCGCGAACTCCTGGATCTCCTCGGCCGTCTCGACCGGGTCGGGTGTGCCCTCGACCTGCGGGGCGCCGGCGCGCTGGGCGATGTGGCGGGCAGAGACCTTGTCGCCGAGAGATCGGATGGCGTCCGGGGGCGGACCGATCCAGGTGAACCCGGCGTCGATGACGGCCTGGGCGAAGTCGGCGTTCTCGGAGAGGAAGCCGTAGCCGGGGTGCACGGCGTCGGCGCCGCTGCGGCGCGCGATGTCGAGGATCTTCTCGACGACGAGGTAGGTCTCCGCCGCGGTCGAGCCACCGAGGGCGTAGGCCTCGTCGCAGGCCTTCACGTGCAGGGCGTCGCGATCGGGGTCCGCATAGATGGCGACGCTGGCGATGCCGGTGTCACGGCAGGCCCTCGCGACGCGGATGGCGATCTCGCCACGGTTGGCGATGAGGACCTTGGAGATGGTCATCGCGGCTTCGCTCCTGACGCAGGAAGGGACTCGGGTCGTGCACAGGTCTGGTCGGGCGTGCGGCCGGCATCGGCCCCGCCCGTACGACCACCTGCCACCTTGCCAGAACGGGCACCCCTCACGCGGGTCGGGGCCGAAGCCCGTGACGTGACGTCGGCGACCCGCGGACCGCGAGCGCCGGGGTACGGTCGCGGTGACGGCTCGAGGGCGAGCCTGGGCAGGGGGGTGGCGGTGAGCGAGGAAGCGGTCCGTGGGGCGCGTGCTGCGACGCTGCGGGTGTCGGAGGCGGCGGCCACCAAGCTCGCGGCGGCGGGCAAGCTGCATGCCCGAGAGCGCATCGACCTGCTCCTCGACGCCAGCTCGTTCGTCGAGGACGGGCAGTTCGCCAACGCCCTCGCGACCGGCCTCCCGGCCGACGGCGTGGTCACCGGACGCGGCACGGTCGACGGCCGCCACGTGCTCGTCGTCGCCAACGACCCCACGGTGAAGGCGGGTTCCTGGGGAGCTCGTACGGTCGAGAAGATCGTGCGCATCACCGAGGCGGCGCTGAGCGACGAGCTCCCGGTGTTCTGGTTCATCGACTCCGCCGGCGCCCGGATCACCGACCAGGTCGACCTTTTCCCGGGTCGCCGCGGTGCCGGCCGGATCTTCCGCAACCAGGTGGCGCTCTCGGGCAAGGTGCCTCAGATCTGCTGCCTGTTCGGGCCGTCGGCGGCGGGAGGGGCGTACATCCCGGCCTTCTGCGACGTCGTGATCATGGTCGAGGGCAACGCCTCGATGTATCTCGGCAGCCCGCGGATGGCCGAGATGGTGGTGGGGGAGAAGGTCTCGCTCGAGGAGATGGGTGGCGCGCGGATGCACGCCACGCTGTCGGGGTGCGGCGACAACCTCGCGCTCGACGACCACGACGCGATCGAGCAGGCCAAGCTCGTGCTGTCCTACCTCCCCGGCTCCTGGCGCGAGCAGCCGCCGGTCTATGAGGCGGAGCCTGCGGCGCACGAGCTGACCGCCGATCTTGTGCCGATGCCGGAGAGCAAGCCCTTCGACGTGCACCAGGTGATCGAGGCGCTCGTCGACCACGAGTCGTTCTTCGAGATCAAGCCGCTGTTCGCCGGCGAGCTCGTCGTGGGGTTCGGGCGCATCGAGGGCCGGTCCGTCGGTGTCGTGGCCAACAACAGTGCAGTGCGCGGCGGGGTGCTCTTCAGCGACAGTGCCGACAAGGCCGCGCGCTTCATCTGGTGGTGCGACGCGTTCAACGTGCCGCTGCTCTACCTCGCCGACGTACCCGGCTTCATGATCGGGTCGCGCGTGGAGCGGGAGGGGATCATCCGGCACGGCGCGAAGATGATCACCGCCGTCTCCGAAGCGACCGTGCCGCAGGTGTCGGTGGTGCTGCGCAAGGCCTACGGCGCCGGGCTCTATGCCATGGCCGGCCCCGGGTTCGGCCCCGACGCCTGTCTCGCGCTCCCGTCGGCGCGCATCGCGGTGATGGGACCGGAGGCGGCCGTGAACGCCGTCTATGCCAACAAGATCGAGGCGATCACCGACGACGCCGAGCGAGCGGAGTTCGTGGCCGCGCGGCGTACGGAGTACGAGGCCGATGTCGACCTCCTGCGACTCGCCAGCGACCTCGTCATCGACGCGATCGTCGAGCCCGGCGACCTCCGCCGCGAGATCACCCTGCGCCTCGCCGCAGCCGCCGGCAAGGACCGCAACTTCACCACCCGCCGCCACGGAGTCCCCCCCGTCTGACCCCCCGGAGCCCCCACCCCACAGTTCCGGATGAATGTGCCCCAACGTGCGATAGGCGCAACTCATCGCACCCCATGGCGGTGTTCGCTCACTGTGAATGGCGTCTCGGTTGCGCCTAGCGCACTGCGGGGCACATTCATCAGGAGTGGGGTCTGTGGCCTTCGGTGGGGTCTGTGGGCGCGCTGGGTTGGGTGTTCGTCCGGCGTCGTGCTCCGGGGCTGGGTGCCGAGAGTCCGCCGCAGTGACGTCGTACGCCGAGGAGCCCTAGCGTGTGCGTGTCCTTGCGATACGACGAGGAGGCGACGATGACGGTGGCTCTCGATCCGGCTGTGGTCGACGACGCGACGGTCGAGGCGTTCCGAGAGCAGGGCGCGGTCGTCGTGCGCCAGCTGTTTTAGCCCGCCGAGGTCGCGACGATCGAGCGCGGCATCGAGCGCAACCTGGCCGATCCGAGCCCGCTCTCGCTGCGCTTCCTCGGCGATGGCGCCACCCACGCCCCGCGGCCCTGGCGGACGAGCCCGCCCTTCGAGGGTCTCGAACTCCCGGCAGGCGCCCCCATGCACCACCCGATCTTCCCCGTTCTCCGCACCCGCACCTGACATCGAGCACTGCTCTCGTCACTGCCTCGCGTCCGGCGCAGCAAGGGTCAGGTCCAGAGGGTGTGCCAGCGGACGTCGAGGCTCTCGAGCATGCGGCGAACGAGGGGGAGGCTGAGGCCGACCACGTTGCTCGGGTCGCCGTCGATGCGCTCGACGAAGGCGCTGCCGATGCCGTCGAGGGTGAACGCGCCGGCGACGCGCAGTGGTTCTCCGGTGGCGACGTAGGCCTCGATGCTCGCGTCGTCGAGGTCGGCGAAGGTGACGTACGTCGACGCCACGTCGGTGCTGGCGCGGTCACTCGATGATGTGGCTCCGAGCAGCACCACCGTGTGGCCGGTGCGCAGGTGGCCGGAGCGGCCCCGCATGGTCTGCCACCTGCTGATGGCATCCGCGGCGTCCGCTGGCTTGCCCAGCGCCTCGCCGTCGAGGTCGAGCACCGAGTCGCACCCGATGACCACGGCACCGGGGTGCTCGCCGCGCACGAGGTCGGCGACGACCCGGGCCTTCGCGTCGGCGAGGGTCGACGCGACGTCCATCGGGTCGGTGCGGCCCTGCGCCGCGAGCGCAGCCTCGAGTGCGGGCTCGTCGACGTCGCTGACGCGTACGACCGGCTCGATGCCCGCAGCGCGCAGCAGGCCGAGACGAGCAGGCGATGCGGACGCGAGGACGACGGTGCGCGGCAGCGAGAAGGAGGGTTCGGTCACACCGAGAACCGTGCCACGGACCACCCGCCCGCACCGCCTCAGGTCTTCGAGTCACGGCCGCAATCCATGATGTGAGCCTGCTGAAACGAAGGATTCGGGCAGTGACTCGAGGACTGTGGGTGTCGGGGCGGTCGGGTCAGTGTGGGGCGAGGGAGGTGCGCCAGCCGCCGGTGGGCAGCGCGCCTCGGACCGAGCGGTGGGGGGCCGCCCATGCCGAGCGGACGGGTGCGGGCGCGTCGCCGTCGCCGCCTCCGGAGGCGGCCACGACTGCCACGAGAGCGGCCAGCTCGAGTGCGTCGGGGGTTCCACGTACGACGCGGAGCAGCGGGCGCTCGGGTGCGATGTCGGACGTGGTGTCGGGAGCCGTGTCGGGCGTAGTGACCTGGTCGCTCACAGCGGGATGTTCCCGTGCTTCTTGGGTGGCAGCGTCGCGCGCTTGGTGCGCAGCGCGCGCAGCGCTCGCGTGATGTGCACGCGCGTCTCGCTCGGGCGGATGACGGCGTCGATGTAGCCGCGCTCCGCCGCGATGTAGGGGTTGGCCAGCGTCTTCTCGTAGTCGTCGACCAGCTCGGTACGCCGGGCGTCCGGGTCGTCGGCCGCCGCGAGGTCGCGGCGGTAGAGGATGTTGACCGCACCCTGCGCACCCATGACTGCGATCTGCGCGGTGGGCCACGCGAGGTTGACGTCGGCGCCGAGGTGCTTGGAGCCCATCACGTCGTAGGCGCCGCCATAGGCCTTGCGCGTGATGACGGTGACGAGGGGCACGGTCGCCTCGGCGTAGGCATAGATGAGCTTGGCGCCTCGCCGGATGATGCCGTTCCACTCCTGGTCGGTGCCGGGGAGGAAGCCTGGCACGTCGACGAAGGTGAGCACCGGGACGTTGAACGCGTCGCACGTGCGCACGAAGCGCGCGGCCTTCTCCGATGCCTCGATGTCGAGCGTGCCCGCGAACTGCATCGGCTGGTTGGCGACCACGCCGACGGAGCGTCCCTCGACCCGGCCGAAACCGACGATGATGTTGGGCGCCCAGAGCGGCTGGATCTCGAGGAAGTCGCCGTCGTCGAGCACCGACTCGAGGACAGCGTGCATGTCGTAGGGCTGGTTGGGGGAGTCGGGCACGAGCGTGTCGAGCGCGAGGTCGCTCTCGCCCGGCTCGAGGTCCGCCTCGACGTCGAAGGCGGGTGCCTCGTCGAGGTTGTTGCTCGGCAGGAACCCGAGCAGCGCCTTGACGAACTCCATGCCCTCGGCCTCGTCGGCCGACATCGCGTGGGCCACACCGCTCTTGCTGTTGTGCGTGAGCGCGCCACCGAGCTCGTCGAAGCCGACGTCCTCGCCCGTGACCGTCTTGATGACGTCGGGTCCGGTGATGAACATGTGCGACGTCTTGTCGATCATGATCGTGAAGTCGGTGATGGCGGGGGAGTAGACCGCGCCGCCGGCGCACGGGCCCATGATGAGTGAGATCTGCGGGATCACGCCGGAGGAGAGCACGTTGCGGCGGAAGATCTCGCCGTACAGCCCGAGCGAGACGACACCCTCCTGGATGCGCGCACCGCCGGAGTCGTTGATCCCGATCATGGGCACGCCGGTCTTCATGGCGAGGTCCATGATCTTGATGATCTTCTCGCCGTAGACCTCGCCGAGGCTGCCGCCGAAGATGGTGAAGTCCTGGGCGAACACGCAGACCTGACGGCCGTCGATCGTGCCGTAGCCGGTGACGACACCGTCGCCATAGGGACGGTTGTCGGGGAGGTCGAAGGCGTTGGAGCGGTGTCGGGCAAGGGCATCGAGCTCGACGAAGGACCCCTCGTCGAGCAGCTGGTCGATGCGTTCCCGTGCGGTGCCCTTGCCGCGGGAGTGCTGCTTCTCGACCGACTTCTCCGACGCTGCATGCGCCGCGGCTTCGCGCCGGACCTCGAAGTCCGCGATCTTGCCGGCGGTCGTCTTCGGGTCGTCCTCGGGCGCGCCCGAGGTCTCGAGCTCTGCCGCTGCGGTCACCGCGCGTCACCCTCTCGTGGTCGTGCGGCCTGTCGGACCAGGCCTTCTCTCGTACCTTAGCCAGGTGACCGCCCCTGACTCAGCGCACCCGCAAGACCCGTCTGGTGATCCGCGGCACTGGCGCGACGACCTGCTCCAGGCGGCTCTCGATGCCGCGGGTGACGGGTCGTGGGAGCCGGTCGCTGTGCTCGGGTCGACCGGGTCGACCAACGCCGATGCGGCCGACCAGGTACGCGAAGGCGCTCCCGAGGGTTTCACGATCGTCGCCGAGGAGCAGACGCTCGGCCGCGGTCGCCTCGACCGCTCCTGGCACTCGCCCTGGGGCGCGGGCCTCGCGATGTCGATCGTGCTCCGGCCGTTCGCCCCGGAGTCGTCCTGGGGCTGGGTCCCGTTGCTGTCCGGGCTCGCGGTCGTCGAGGCGCTGGAGGCACAGGAGGTGACCTGCGCTCTCAAGTGGCCCAATGACGTGGTGGTCGACGGTGACGCCCGTGACGGGAGCGCCGGCCCGCGCAAGCTCGGCGGGATCCTCGTCGAGCGGGTCGAGGGGTCGCTCGTCGTGGGGATCGGCGTCAACGTCGACCTGCGTGCCGACGAGCTCCCCGTCGCGCGCGCGACCTCGACCGTCCTCGAGGGGGTCCGGGTGCGCCGGGAGCATCTCGTGGTCGACATCGGTGTCGCCCTGCGTCGGCACTACCTGCTCTGGCAGCTCGCGTCGGGCGACGCCCGTCGCTCGGGTGTCGCCGACGCCTACACCCGGCGGTGTCTCACGCTGGGTCGCGAGGTGCGGGCGTCGCTGCCCGGCGACCGGGTCGAGGAGGGCACGGCGTACGCCCTCGACGACGATGGCCGCCTCCTGCTGCGGCGCCGGGACGGCAGCACGCACCCGGTCTCCGCCGGAGACATCGAGCACCTCCGCTGACGCACCCATCCTGACGCGTGTACCCACCCCGAGCACGACATGATCGCGATCTCGGGACAACCGGCTGACCTGCACGGGGTGACCCGGTGTCGCGATCTTCCGGCGGTGTGGGCGCCGGTGAGGGGTACGTCGTGCCACGATGCGGGCATGGCGTATCCGAAGAAGCTCCTGGCCGACGACGAGACGATCGTGTATGAGCTGCGTCCGCACTGGCGCGCGCTCATCGCTCCGATCCTGTGGTTCCTGGTCACGATCGGCGTGGGCGTGTTCCTGCTCGCCAAGCTGTCGGGCTCGGACAGCTCGATGGCACCGGCGGGACGCTGGATCGTCGGCATCATCATGGTCCTCGCGCTCGTGATCCTCGTGCTGCGCCCGTTCATCTACTGGTACTCCACGCAGTACGTCTTCACCGACCACCGCATCATCGTGCGCACCGGTGTGGTCGCCCGCAAGGGGCGCGACATGCCGCTCTCGCGCGTCAACGACGTGTCGTTCTCACACTCGTTCGTGGAGCGGTTCGTCAACTGCGGCACGCTGCAGGTCGAGTCGGCCGGCACCCAGGGGCAGCTCATCATCCAGAGCGTCCCTAACGTCGAGCAGATCCAACGCGATATCTACCGGCTGCACGACGAGGACGACATGCGTCGGCGCAACCAGTACGAGCAGCAGCCCGGCACGCCGCCCGCGCCGCAGCCTGGCGAGTGACCGACGAGGCGCGCGGGCGCCGCAGCGACGAGGTCGTCGACGACCTCGTCGACGTCGTGCTTGGTGCCCCGCGACGCCTGACCCGCGAGCAGGTCGCCGCTGCCGCTGGTGTGCCCCTGGAGGACGCCCGACGGCTCTGGCGCGCCATGGGATTCGCTGACGTCGGCGACGCGGTGGCGTTCACCGATGCGGACGTCGATGCGCTGCGCCTCCTCGGCGCTCTGCTCGACCGTGGCGTGCTCGACCGCAGGACGGCAGTCGACGTCGCGCGCAGCCTCGGCCAGACCACCGCGCGGCTCGCGGACTGGCAGGCCGACACGTTCGGGCGGCTGCTGGTCGAACGCGGGTCGATCGATCCGCGGGACCCGCTGTCGGAGGAGTCCGCGGCGAGCATGTTCCGGGAGATGGACGTGCTGCTGCCGGTGCTCGAACGGTTGCTGGTCCACGGGTGGCGGCGGCAGCTCGCGGCAGCCATCGAGCGGGGCCTCGGCGACGCCGAGCGCGACGGCAACGTCGAGACCGGCCACCTCACGGTCGGTTTCGCCGACCAGGTGGGGTTCACCCGCCTCACCCGGCGGCTCGAGGAGGACGAGCTCGCGGCCCTGGTCGAGCGGTTCGAGTCGCGCTCCGCCGATGTCGTCGCCGCCGCCGGCGGCCGGCTCATCAAGACGCTGGGCGACGAGATCCTCTTCGTCGCCGGTGACGCGGTCGCCGCTGCCGAGGTCGCCGTGCGCCTCATCGAGGCACACGGCGACGACGAGACCGTGCCGCGGCTGCGCATCGGGCTCGCGACCGGTGTCGTCGTCTCGCGTCGGGGCGACGTGTTCGGCACGACGGTCAACCTGGCCAGCCGCCTCACCGCAGAGGCGCGGCCCGACTCGGTGCTGGTCGATGCGGCGACCGCTGAGGCGATCGGCGAGGTGCCCGGCCTGAGATTGCGCGCGATGCTCCCGCGGGCCGTACGCGGCATCGGCCTGGTCCAGCCCTACGTCCTGGAGCGCGCCAGGTCCTGAGCCGTGCTGCTCCCATCCCGGCACCGGCTCACCTCGTCCGGCCCAGCGGATCGGGCCCAGGCGTGCTCAGCGACGCACGCGCCGTCATCCGAACGGGCCAGCGGACCACCCGCTCGGGCGAACGATCCGCAGCGATCCTTGCCGATACTCATCCCGTGCGGGACGTGACGGACGTGGATCCGGGGGTCGGACGCGTGGACGCATCAGCTGCGTCCACTGCCGACCTCGGCTTCCGGCTGCGCTCGCTCATCGAGTTCGTGTCGTTGGTGTCGGCCGCGCGTGGCTACGCCGACCTGCTGCGGGTCATGGCGACCGAGGGCCGCAAGGCGCTCGAGGCCTCGACCGTGTCGCTCTCCGTCTGGGAGCGCGACCGAGGCCGGATCCGCACCCTCGTCAACGACGGCGACATCGCGCCCGGCCAGGTGCACGAGCCCGCCGACGAGACCTACCTGCTCTCGGAGTTCCCGCTCGCTCGCAGGATGTTCGCCGAGGGCATCGGCTATGTGCAGCACCTCGACGAGGTCAGGGAGGGCGACGACGGAGTACGCCGGATCCTCGAGGCCGAGGGCAAGCAGTGCGCGCTGGCAGTCCCGATCATGTACGAGGGACGGGTGTGGGGTGAGCTCTGGGCAACCCGCACCGCGGACCAGCCCTCGTTCTCGCCTGACGACCTCGACTTCGCCCGCGTCGTGTCCTCCCAGGTCGGGGCCGGCATCGCCCAGGCCGAGCACCTGGCACGTGTCGAGCGCCTCGCGTATACCGATGACCTGACCGGTCTGGCCAACCGCCGCGCCTTCGAGGACCGGCTCGACGAGGCTCTCGCGCTGCACCGCACGGCCGGCGTCTCGGTGGGCATGGTCGTCGTCGACGTCAACGGGCTCAAGAGGATCAACGACCGGCACGGCCACGTCGCGGGTGACTCCTCCTTGCTGACCTTCGCGAGCGAGCTCGCCGCCTCGGCGTCGTCGCTGCCCGACGCGCTCGCTGCACGACTCGGCGGAGACGAGTTCTGCGTCCTGGTCCAGGGCTCGACGGGCGACGCCGTCGTGGCGCTCGCGCACGACATCTGCAGGCGGGCCGCGATGGTCCTCGACGAGGGCGTCGCCTGCGGTGTCGCCACGACCGACGACCTCCCCGCCGTGTCGGTCACGCCGTCGCGGTTCCTTCGTGCGGCCGACGCGGCGCAGTACCGCGCCAAGCGGGCCCGGTTGCACGGACCGGTCGTCGCCGGGCGTACCGCAGTGACCGCGGAAGCGGGGGACGACTCGGAGAACCCGGAGCGGCGCCACTTCCGCGGGCGTGGTGCCCTGGGACCCGGACCGGTGCTCGACGAGCTCCTCCTTCGCCTCGACTCGGTCGCGGAGGGCGATCCGCTGAAGCGGCTCGTCGTCGTCACTGAGACGATCGCCGAGAGCGTCGATGCGTCGAGCTGGTTCGTCTCACGCATGGCTGCGGGCTCCAAGACGGTCGTCACCCAGGCGTCGGCGGTCGCCCGCGGGGTCGAGGGCGCCGACTACTTCGTGCTCGACGAATACAAGGTCGACGACTATCCCGCGACCTACGCCGCGCTCACCGGTCACCACGTCGTCGTCGACGTCGACGACCCGCGCAGCGACCCGGCCGAGACGTCGCTCCTCATGCTCGCCGGCCAGTCCGAGATGCTCATGACCGGCGCTGCTGACGGCGAGGGCAACCACTGGGTCGTGGAGATCCTCGGCGACGACCTCTCCGCGCCCGTCCGGCCCTACGTATCGGCGCTGCGCGCCGGCGTGGCGCTGGCCGTGCGCCGCTGATCGCTGTCGCGTCCGTTGTCCCCATGCGCCGCCGGGCGACCTATCCTGACGGCATGAACCCAGGCCACCCCAACCGCATCCTGGTGGCCGAGGACGACACCGACATCAGCGAGCCGCTGGTGCGCGCGCTGTCCCGCGAGGGCTACGACGTCACCCTGGTCACCGACGGTCCGACCGCCCTCACGTCGGCGCTGTCGGGATCCTCCGACCTGCTCGTGCTCGACCTGGGGCTCCCCGGCATGGACGGTCTCGACGTCTGCCGCTCGCTGCGCGGGCGCGGCAGCACGCTGCCGGTGCTCGTGCTCACCGCGCGGACGGATGTGCCCGACCTCGTCGTCGGGCTCGACGCGGGCGCCGACGACTACGTCGGCAAGCCGTTCCGCATCGCGGAGCTGCTCGCCCGGGTGCGCGCCCAGCTGCGCCGGGCCGGCCTGCCCGAGCCGGATTCCTACTCCGTCGGTGAGATCGCGCTCGACGTGCCGTCTCGTCGCGTGACGGTCGACGGTGTCGAGGCCGCGCTGACGCCGAAGGAGTACGACCTGCTGCTCATGCTCATGCGCCGTGCGGGCACGGTTGTCGGCCGCGACGAGCTCATGCGCGAGGTCTGGCAGACCGAGTGGCTCGGGGCGACCAAGACGCTCGACATGCATGTCTCGACGCTGCGCCGCAAGCTCGGCGACGCGGGATCGCGCATCACCACCGTCCGCGGGGTCGGGTTCCGGCTCGACAAGGCGGTGTGACGTGCGCCGGCGCCTGCTGACCCTGGTGTTCTCCACGACGCTGCTCGCGCTGACGATTCTGGGCGTTGTTCTCGTCGCGGTCATCTGGGCCGCCATGGGCTCCGCGATGCAGAACCGGGCCGGTGACACCGCCCGCGTCGCGGCGTCCGGACTCGAGGAGCTGGTCGAGGCGCACGGCACGATCACCGAGGACACCCTGCGTGGCTATGTCCGCGACGAGGCGTGGCTGCGCGCCACGCTGCCCGACGGGTCGACGTTCTCGACAGGGGCCGCGCCCACCGGCTCTGTCTTCGACGGCCGCGACACCCAGGTCACACCCGCCGGCGAGTCGGTCACGGTCGAGGCCAAGATTCCGCTCGAGGTCAACGTCAAGCTCGTGCGTTCCCAAGGCTTCGTTGTCATCGCGCTGTCGGTGTTCGCACTCGCCGTCTCGATGGTCATCGCGCTGTTCTACGCCCGTCGCCTCACCCGCCCGCTCGAGGACTTTGCTGAGGCGGCGGGCCGGCTGGCTACCGGCGACCGACGCCAGGTGTCACGTCGATACGGAATCGCCGAGCTCGATGCGGTCGCGGACGTGCTCGACCAGGGAGCATCGAACTTCAACGACCTCCTCGAGAGTGAGCGTCGCGTCACGGCCGAGACGAGCCACCAACTGCGGACCCCGCTCACGGCACTGTCGTTGCGGCTCGAGGAGATCCTGGCCTCCGACGATCTCGACGTCGTGCATGCCGAGGCTACTGCGGCGCTCGGGCAGGTCGAGCGGCTCTCGGGTGTCGTCGATGACGTCGTGTCTGTGAGCCGTGGTTTTCCGCTCGGCCCGCAGTCGCGGTACTCCCTCGACGCACTCGTCGAGAGCCAGGTGCTCGAGTGGACGCCAACCTTCCAGGCAGCCGGTCGCGAAATCCGGTCGCAAGGGTTGTCGAGGCTCGAGATCGACGGCGCCTTCGGCGCGCAGTCCCAAGCGTTGGGGACCCTGATCGAGAACGCCCTACAGCACGGCGCCGGTCGCACGACCGTCCGGGTGCGCAGCTCGGGCACATGGGCCGTCGTCGAGGTGAGCGACGAGGGGTCCGGGGTCGCGCCGGACGTCGAGCCGCGCGTCTTCGAGCGCAACGTCAGCGGCGGTAACTCCTCCGGTCTCGGGCTCGCGCTGGCGCGCACCCTCGTGTCTGCCGACGGCGGTCGGCTCGAGCTGTTGTCGTCTCGCCCGGCGGTGTTCGCGATGTTCCTCCCGGCGATCCAGGTCGCCGACGAGGTGGCGGCGGACCCCCCGCTGCCCGACCTGGCCAGTGCCGAGATGTCATCCGAGCAGGCACGTCCTGAGCCCTTGGTGCCCGCAGCCGCTCCGCCCGCAGTCGAGCAGTCGGACGTCGAACGGTCGGTAGTTGCTCAGGCGACGGTGGAGATGGCTTCCTCGTCGGCTGCGTCGGTGTCCTCGGGGAAGACCCAGCGCCGGTAGGACCAGAAGCGGAACAGCGTGCCGAGCCCCAGGCCGATCACGTTGGCGCTGATGTTGTCGGCGATGGGGCCGCGAAGGTTCAGCACATAGTGCGAGAACCACAGGCAGCCGACAGAGATGCCCAGGCCGACGGCGTTGAGCACGATGAACAGCAGGTACTCGCGGTGGAAGCTGGTGCGGCCGCGGTGGCGGAACGTCCAGTAGCGGTTGCCGAAGTAGGCGACCGTCGCGGCAACCGTGACGCTGATCACCTTGGCGGTGAGCGGCTTGTCATACATCGGGCCCTCGCCGCCGGCGAAACGCAGCAGGTTGAACAGCCCGACGTCGACCACCAGAGCGACCAGACCCACGGCGCCGAACTTGGCGACCTCGTGGATCAGGTGGTCGGCCTGACGGTAGAGACCACGCACCAGGTCGGCGGGTCGGCGGGACGTGTCAGGCACCGAAGAAGTCTACCTGGCGTACGCCGCTGCGACTGCGATCGGTCGGCGCTGTGGAAGGTAGCCTCGCCCCACCCGAGATCCGGGTTGTACAGCCTGGCCGAGCGCGCCCACCCGGCGCGACGACCGGTGGAGGGAGGACGACGTGGACCTGCGTCTGTCAGACGAGCTCGAAGACCTGAGGGTCACGGTGGAGGCCTTCGCGCGCGGCGAGGTCGCCCCGGTCATCGGTGAGCACTACGCCCGCGGGGAGTTCCCGTACGACCTCGTCGCCAGCATGGGCCGCATGGGACTGTTCGGCCTGCCCTTCCCCGAGGAGTACGGCGGCATGGGCGGTGACTACGTCGCGCTCTGCGTCGCCATCGAGGAGCTCGCGCGGGTCGACTCGTCGGTCGCGATCACTCTGGAAGCCGCCGTGTCTCTCGGCGCGATGCCGATCTTCCGCTTCGGCACCGAGCAGCAGAAGCGCGAGTGGCTGCCCCGTCTCACGAGTGGCGAGATGGTCGCGGCCTTCGGCCTGACCGAGCCCGGTGGCGGCACGGACGCCGGCGCGACGAAGACCACGGCGGTGCTCGACGGCGACGAGTGGGTCATCAACGGTACGAAGGCGTTCATCACCAACTCGGGCACGGCGATCACGGGGTTCGTCACGGTCACGGCCGTCACCGGGACCCAGGAAGACGGGCGCAAGGAGATCAGCGCGATCCTCGTGCCGAGCGGAACGCCCGGACTCACGGTGGCGCCGTCGTATCGCAAGGTCGGCTGGGACGCATCGGACACCCACGAGCTCTCGCTCGTCGACGTCCGGGTGCCGGCGGCCAACCTCGTGGGGGAGCGCGGTCGTGGCTATGCGCAGTTCCTGCAGATCCTCGACGAGGGCCGCATCGCGATCGCCGCGCTCGCGACCGGGCTGGCGCAGGGCTGCGTCGACGAGTCGGTGCGCTATGCCGCCCAGCGCGAGGCGTTCGGACGGCCGATCGGTGCCAACCAGGCCGTGCAGTTCCTCGTCGCCGACATGGAGGTGCGCGCGCACACCTCACGCCTCGCCTGGCGAGATGCGGCCTCGCGGATGTCTGCTGGCCTGCCCTTCAAGCGCGAGGCGGCGATCGCCAAGCTGCACGCGTCGGAGGCGGCGATGGACAACGCGCGCTGGGCCACCCAGGTGCACGGTGGCTACGGCTTCATGATCGAGTTCCCGGTGGGACGGTTCTATCGCGACGCGAAGATCCTCGAGATCGGCGAAGGTACTTCGGAGGTGCAACGCATGCTCATCGCACGCGAGCTCGGGATGACAGGCGCATGACCGGCTACTCCGTACGCCGCAGTCCTGACGCGGAAGTCCCTGCGCTGGAACGGATCACGCTGTCGTCACCCGACGGCGTCGAGGTGGCTTTCGTGCCGCGCGGCGGCATGGTCGGCACCTCGATGACCCTCGACGGCACCGAGCTGTTGGCACGCAGGGGCGGGCTCCCGGACTATCTCCACCACGCGTCGACCTTTGGCATCCCGATCCTCGCGCCGTGGGCGAACCGTCTCGCCGACGGGCATCAGCAGGTCGGCGACGTCGCCTGGGACGTCGCGCCCGGAGATGCTCACGTGCACCTCGACGAGTTCGGCCAGCCGATCCACGGGCTGCTCGCGGGCGCCCAGGAGTGGGAGGTGGAGGACGTCTCGGCAAGCGGCGACGTCGCACGTCTCGTGGCGCGGCTGCGGTTCGGCGGCCACCTCGACCGGTTCGCGGCCTTCCCGTTCGCGCACGACCTCGTCGTCGAGGTCGAGCTGCGCGGGCGCACCCTGCGGATCTCGACCTCGCTCACCCCGACCGGCGACCACGCGGTGCCGGTGGCCTTCGGCTGGCACCCGTGGGTCGAGTTCCCCGACGTGCCTCGCGCCGAATGGGATCTCGACGTCCCGTTCGTCCGTCGGGCCACCCTCGGGCCGACCGACATCCCGACGGGCGAGGTGCTCGACGTGCCGGTGCCGGTGGGCGCGATCGGCGACCTGTTCCTCGACGACGTGTTCCTCGACGTGCCCGACGGCGCCGTCGCGACGGCGCGTGGGGGTGACCTGGCGGTGGCGTTCCGCTATGTCAGCGGCTACCCCGTCGGGGTGGTCTTCGCACCGCTGTCGATGGACGTGCTCTGTATCGAGCCGATGACAGCGCCCACCGACCCGTTCAGCGGACGTTTCCCGCTGCGTACGGCCGAGCCGGGCGAGACCGTGACGGCGGTCTTCGAGATGACGGCCATTAGGCTTCGCGGGTGACCGAGTCCGCCCAGCCACCGGCCGAAGCGACGGCCCACGTCGCACCGGGTTTCCCGGTGGTGGGCGTGGTCGGCGGTGGCCAGCTCGCGCGGATGATGCAGCAGCCGGCGATCGCGCTCGGCATCGGTCTGCGCGTGCTCGCGACCTCGATGCAGGACAGCGCTGCCCAGGCTGTCCGCGACGTCCGCATCGGCAGTCACGAGGACCTCGACGCGCTGCGTGCGTTCGCCGCCGGCTGCGACGTCGTGACGTTCGACCACGAGCACGTGCCGACCGCCTACCTCGAGGTGCTCGAGGCCGAGGGCGTCGCCGTACGCCCGGGATCGAAGGCACTGGTCCACGCCCAGGACAAGATCGTGATGCGCGAGGCGCTGACCGCGGCCGGAGTTCCCTGCCCGCTCTGGGCCGAGGTCTCCTCGTCAGCCGAGGTGGCCACCTTCGCCGAGACGGCCGGGTGGCCGGTCGTGCTCAAGACATCGCGCGGCGGTTATGACGGTCGCGGCGTGTGGGTGCTCGCTGGCCTCGAGGCGGCGCATGACCTCATGGCCTCGACGACCCTCGCCGACGGTGCCCGCTGGCTCGCGGAGGAACGCGTCGACTTCGTGCAGGAGCTCTCCGCGCAGGTGGCGCGCAGCCCGCACGGCCAGGCCGTGGCCTATCCGGTGGTCCGCACGGTCCAGACCGACGGCATCTGCACCGAGGTCGTCGCGCCCGCGCCGGGCCTGACCGACGACGAGGTGGTTGCCGCGCAGCACGCGGCCCTGACCGTCGCTGGCGCTCTCGATGTCGTCGGCATGCTGGCCGTCGAGATGTTCGAGACGCGTGACGGCCGGGTGCTCGTCAACGAGCTCGCGATGCGCCCGCACAACTCCGGGCACTGGTCGATCGACGGCGCCGTGACGTCGCAGTTCGAGAACCACTTGCGCGCCGTGCTCGACCTGCCGCTCGGCGACCCGTCCGCGACGGCGCCGCACGCGGTCATGGTCAACGTCCTCGGCGGCGACAAGGGCGACATGTACCACGCCTACCTGCACTGCATGGCGCGCGATCCGGGCCTCAAGGTGCACATGTACGGCAAGGACGTCCGCCCCGGTCGCAAGCTCGGGCACGTCACGGTCGTCGGCGACGACCTCCACGACCTGCTGTCCCGGGCGCATCACGCCGCCGACTACCTCACCGGCACGATCGATGAATGAGAGCGCTGAGATGAGCGAGAGCGGTCAGAGCCCCGTCGTCGGCATCGTCATGGGTTCCGACTCAGACTGGCCGACGATGTGCGAAGCGGCGAATGTGCTGGGGGAGTTCGGGATCCGCTACGAGGTCGGCGTCGTCTCGGCGCACCGGATGCCCGAGGAGATGGTGGCCTACGGCCGCAGCGCGGCAGACCGCGGGCTGCGCGTCGTCATCGCCGGTGCGGGCGGTGCGGCACACCTCCCCGGCATGCTCGCGTCGCTCACGCCGCTGCCGGTGATCGGGGTGCCAGTGAAGCTGGCCGCGCTCGACGGCATGGACTCGCTGCTCTCGATCGTGCAGATGCCCGCGGGCGTGCCGGTCGCCACCGTCGCCATCGGTAACGCCCGCAACGCCGGGCTCCTCGCCGTACGCATCCTGGCCGCTGCAGACGACGAGCGCGGCACTGCGCTGCGCGCGCGGATGGTGGACTTCCAGGAGTCGCTCCGTGCGACCGCGAAGGCGAAGGGCGAGGCGCTGCGCGCATCGCTCGGAGGACCGCACGGGGCATGACGTGATCCTCCTGGGCGTGACGGCATGGATCCTCGTCGCGCTCGTGCCTGGTGCACTGCTCGTGCTCGCCGTGCGCCCGGCTGCCGGTCTGGCCGCTTCCTTCACGACCGCACCCCTGGTCTCGCTCGGCCTCGTGCACGCGTGGGCCATGGTGCTCACGGCCCTCGGGACCCGGGTGTCGCCGTGGTCGGTGCTGCCTGTGGTGCTCGGGCTCCCGCTCCTGCTGGCCGCCGTCGTGATCCGGCGGCGATCGCTCGGATCCCCTGCAGGAGCGTGGAGCTCTCGCGTCTGGGCCGGACGCGTGGGCATCGGTCGGGTCGAGGCGTGGTCCCTGCTGGTCGTGTGCTCGGTGGCGCTGCTGATCTGGTGGGACGTGACCGCCGGTGCCTCGCTGGTGCCTCCTAACGACGACGGCACGCATCACGGCCTCTATGCGGCGCGCATCCTCGCGCTGGGCACGGTCGATCCCTCGCAGGTCGTGGTCGGCGACGTCATCACCGGCGACCCTTCGGTTGCCTACTACCCGCTTGCGCTGCACACGGCTGCAGCGCTCGTGTCGGGCATGACCGGGATCGCGGTCGGCACCGCGCTCGACGTCGCGCTGATCCTCGGTGCTGCGGTGCTGCTGCCTGTCGGGATCGCCGTGCTGACCCGGGCGCTGTTCCCGTCCGCGCGCTGGGCCGCGCCGGCGTCGGCCGTCGTGGCGATCGCGTTCCCGGCGTTCCCCTACTACCCCGTCTACTGGGGTGGTCTCGGGCTCATCCTCGGCATGGTGCTCATGGCACCGCTGCTCGCCCACCTGCTCAGCATCGGCGAGGAGAAGCACTCGACGACAGGTGCGGTCGTCGTGGGCGCGGTTGCCGGGCTGGCGCTCGTGGGGATGTTCGGACTGCACAGCAGCGAGGTCGTGACCGCGTTGGCGCTCGCCGCGGTGCTGCTCGGTGCCGATGCGCTGCGTCATGGTCGCGGTCTCGCACGTGCGCTCGTGCTGCGACTTGGCGCCGCAGCGGTGGTGCTAGCGGCCTACGTCGTGCCCCAGCTCTCGGTGCTGCGCAGCAGCACCGACCTGCGCTCCGACATCGCGCTGATGCCCGACGTGCCGCTCGGTGCATCGATCGGCAACGCCTTCACGACGTTCTTCGGCGTCTCGCCGACGATCAGCGGTGACCAGCTCGAGTTTCTCGGCAACCCGTCCGGCCTTCGCGCCACCCTGGGCATGCTCGGTCTTGCCGTTCTCGCTGTGCTCATGGTCGTCGGCATCGTCGTGACGGTGCGTCGGCGCGAGCGACCGGAGTGGATCCTGGCGGGGGTCGTCGTGGTCGTGCTGACGGTCCTCGTGGGGGTGGGAGCGCCGCTGGCGGCCGGCCTCACGCTGCCGTGGTATTCCCGCTGGGATCGCGTGGTGCTCAACGAGATCTACTTCATCGCGACCTACGCCGGTGTCGGCGCCGCGCTCATGGGCGCTCGCCTCGCGGCCCACCGCGCGAAGCTCGTCGTCGCCGGCGTGACCGCAGCGCTGGTCGCGCTGCCGGTGCTGCCGCAGCTGCGACTGAGCCACTCCACCGCCGACTTCGGCTTCCGCGAGGCGAGCCTGGTCGATGCTCCGTCGCTGCGTGCTTTCGACTACCTGCGCGTGCACGTTCGCTCGGGGGAGCGGGTGCTCAACGACGTGAGCGACGGCTCGGGCTGGCTGTATGCGATCGACGACGTGGCACCGGTGTTCGCCTCGGCCGAGCATGCGATGTCGGGCTGGGGCGACCGCAGCTATCTGCGCGCGCACGCCGCCGCGGTCAACACCGACCCGCTCGCCCGCGCCGCGGCCGACCAGTGGGACGTGCAGTGGCTCTACCTCGGCCCGCGGTTGTTCCCCTTCCGCGAGGGCACCCTGGACCAGGCGGCGATCCTCGCCTCACCCGACTGGCGCGTCGTCTACGACGTCGACGGCGCCCGAGTCCTCCAGCGAGTCCCCACTCCCGCACACCTGGCGTGATCTTGGTCGTGTGGTCGTATCCCGCGCCCGGAAACAGTCACACGACCAAGATCACGCCGGACCTGCTCCCGGTGGGGGGCGTCAGCCTCGGGGGTCGAGGCCGGTGCCGTCGGGGTAGGTGCGACCGGTCGTGTCGAAGGTCTTCGGCGCGCTGCGATGACCGCGGCTGTCCCACGACGACTCGTCGTCGCGCATCGCGCGCATGTGGGCGGGGCGGAACCACGCCGGCGTGAGCACCAGCACCGCGACGAGCAGGATGAAGGCGCCGAGCACGACGACCCAACCGCCGCGGTCGGTGACGCGCGAGGCAAGGTTTCCCCACGGCAGCGAGAGCACGCTGGCGACCATGGTCACGATCACGAACGCCAGGACCCCCACGACGAGCACGATCACCGAGACGTTGACGGCCGCGACGAAGCGCGTCTGCACCGGTGTGCGGTCGAAGTCCTGGACCCTTCCCGCACGCACGCGAAGGACGCCGATCGCGGCGACGAGCGCCAAGACGACGATGGGTATGAATGTCGAGACCATCGCGTCACTCATGCGTCCCCCTGGTGTCGTTCCACCGCCGGCCGGCAGCACTCGGACGCTCTGCGCGACGCACGATGACGCGACGGTAGCGCCCAGGACCCCGTCGATGTGCGATCACGACCGCCTCTAGCCCGTCGTGCTGACACATCGACGGTCAGAGGGTGGGGTCGTGACGCCACTCGATGGCGGGGCAGCGGTCCACGACGACCTGCAGGCCAGCGGCTCGTGCGCGTCGGGCGGCGTCCTCGTCGACGACATCGAGCTGCATCCACACGGCTTTTGCGCCGATGGCGATCGCCTCGTCAACCACCGCGCCCACGCGCGAGGAGTTCACGAAGCAGTCGACGACGTCGACCGGGCCGATCTCGAAGACGGCGTCGGCAAGGGTCGCGTAGCCGCGCTCGATGTGGACCGTGCGGGCCGTGGGATGGATGGGCACGATGCGCTTGCCGTGCGACTGGAGCACCCGGGCGACGCCGTACGCCGGACGGATCGCGTTGTCGGAGAGGCCGACCACCGCCCAGACGTCGAGGTCGCGCAGCACTGCGCGCACGCGCTCGCCGTCGCGGTAGAGGTCAGGGTCTCGGGTCACCCGAGCAGGCTATGCGCACGGCGACCGGATCACACGCGCCAGCAGAGCATCCGGCGCCTACGGTGAAGCGGGTCAGCCCTTGATGATGGGACGGCCGAGCGCGCGGAAGTCCCAGCCGGCACGGACGTAGGCGCCCGAGTCCAGAGTGTTGCGGCCCTCGAGGATGCGCTTGTGCTTCACGACCTCACCGAGCTTGACCGGGTCGAGTTCGCGGAAGACCGCCCACTCGGTGAGGTGCAGCACGACGTCGGCGTCGCGGCAGGCCTCGACTGGGTCGTCGATGTAGGTGAGCTCGGGTCGGGTCTCGCGCGCCTTGTCCATCGCCTTGGGGTCGTGCACGCGCACCTCGGCTCCGAGATCGTGGAGGAGCGTCGCGACGTCGAGGGCGGGCGAGTCCCGGATGTCGTCGCTGTCGGGCTTGAATGCGGCACCCAGCACCGCGACGCGCTTGCCGCTGACGTCGCCGTCGAGCAGGTCCGTCGTGACCTCGACCGCTCGGAGCCGCCGACGCTTGTTGATGTCGTCGACCTCGCTGAGGAAGGCAAGGGCCTGGTCGACACCGAGCTCCTCGGCGCGGGCCATGAACCCGCGGAGGTCCTTGGGCAGGCAGCCCCCGCCGAAGCCGAGACCGGCGTGCAGGAAACGTCGACCGATGCGGGCGTCGTGGCCGATGGCGTCGGCGAGTGCGACGACGTCGGCGCCGGTGGCCTCGCACAGCTCGGCCATCGCGTTGATGAAGGAGATCTTGGTGGCCAGGAAGGCGTTGGCGGCGTTCTTCACCAGCTGCGCGGTCGCGAGGTCAACGACGACCCACGGCATGCCGAGCTCGAGCACCGGTGCGTAGAGGGCAGCGAGCTCGTCGGCGTCGGCCGGGTCGTCGACGCCGACGACCACGCGGTCCGGCGACAGGGTGTCCTTGACGGCGAAGCCCTCGCGCAGGAACTCCGGGTTCCAGGCCAGACGTACGTCGACGCCAGCCGGTGACAGCGCGACGAGCCGGTCGCGCAGGGCCTCGGCGGTGCCGACCGGCACAGTGGACTTGCCCACCACGAGCGCGGGGCGTGTGAGCAGCGGCGCGAGGGTGTCGATCGCACCGTTGACGTAGGTCATGTCGGCAGCGTTGGAGTCCTTCTTCTGCGGGGTGCCCACGCAGAGGAAGAACACGTCAGCGAACTCGGCTGCCTCGGCGTACGACGTGGTGAACCGCAGACGGCCGGTCGCGAGCGCCTCGCTCAGCAGGTCATCGAGCCCGGGCTCGTAGAAGGGGGTCCGACCGGTGCTCAGCAGCTCGACCTTGGAGGCATCGAGGTCGAACCCGACCACGTCGTGCCCGAGGGTCGCCATGGCAGCGGCGTGCACCGCTCCCAGATAGCCGCAACCGATCACGGTCATCCGCCGGGGGGTGAACACAGGAACGTCGTTGGCCTTGGTCACGGAACGACTCTAGGGGGTCCGGGGGGTGCGTCGTGAACCCTGGCTTCGTCCAGGGTGCGTGCCCGGAGGGGCGGTCGGGAGGGCCCGCGCGTAGCCTCGCGGGAAAGGACGACCGGACCCCCGAACGCGCCGGAACGAGTGTGAGGAAGGCAACCACGATGGCCAGCGCAGGCAATCCTGACTTCGACCTCTACCGGCCCTCCGAGGAGCACGAGATGCTCCGGGAGTCCGTGCGAGCCCTGGCTACCGACAAGATCGCGCCGCGCGCGGCAGAGATAGACGAGACGAGCGAGTTCCCGCACGACGTTCTCGCGGCTCTGGTCGCCAACGACCTGCACGCGATCCACGTCCCGGAGGCCTACGGCGGCGCCGGCGCCGATGCGCTCGCGGTCTGCGTCGTGATCGAGGAGGTCGCCCGCGCCTGCGCGTCGAGCTCGTTGATCCCCGCCGTCAACAAGCTGGGCTCGATGCCGCTCATCGTCGGCGGCTCGGAGGAGGTCAAGCAGGCCTACCTCCCGCGTCTCGCGCGCGGCGAGGGGATGTTCTCCTACGCACTGTCCGAGCCCGAGGCGGGTAGCGACGCCGGTGGCATGCGCACCACGGCAGTCCGCGACGGCGACGACTGGGTCATCAACGGTGCCAAGCGCTGGATCACCAACGCCGGCGTCTCGGAGTTCTACACCGTCATGGCTGTCACGGATCCGGAGAAGCGCACTCGCGGCGGGATCACGGCGTTCGTGGTCGAGAAGAGCGACGAGGGCTTTACCTTCGGGGCGCTGGAGAAGAAGCTGGGCATCAAGGGATCGCCGACGAGGGAACTCTACTTCGACAACGTACGCATCCCTGACTCGCGACGCGTGGGCGACGTCGGGCAGGGCTTCGCGGTCGCGATGCAGACTCTCGACCACACGCGCATCACGATCGGCGCCCAGGCGGTCGGGATCGCGCAGGGCGCCCTGGACTACGCGGCGGCCTATGCCAAGGAGCGCAAGCAGTTCGGCAAGGCGATCGCGGAGTTCCAGGGTCTGCAGTTCATGCTCGCCGACATGGCGATCAAGCTCGAGGCCGCGCGTCAGCTGGTCTACACCGCTGCTGCGAAGAGCGAGCGCGGCGACGCCGACCTGACGTTCTTCGGTGCCGCAGCCAAGTGCTTCGCGTCCGACGTCGCCATGGAGATCACGACCGACGCGGTGCAGGTGCTGGGCGGCTATGGCTACGTCAAGGACTACCCCGTCGAGCGCATGATGCGCGACGCGAAGATCACCCAGATCTATGAGGGCACCAACCAGATCCAGCGCGTCGTCGCGGCGAAACAGCTCCTGGCCAAGCACTGATACGGCATTTCCCACGCCACAGGCACGACGGTCATTCACCCGCCTGTGTGGCCGGGTCGCTCAGCGGTACATGTCGGCCAGGGACACCAGGTGCACGTCGGCGCGGCCAGCTTCCACATCGGCGGATGCGCCCTCCTCGAGCATGGGACGGTAGGGCTCGATGACGACCTCGGAGCAGCGCACGATCGGGTCCACCAGGAAGTACAGCGACCGGCGCAGGTTCGTCATGTCGTCGACCTTGAGCAGGAAGCCGGTCGCCACGAGGATGCTGATCGGGTGGCTCAGCGCGTCGCGGGTGCGTGCCAGCGGAGCTCCGATGTCGGCGATGCTGTGGTTGCCGCCCGCGACCGAGGACAGGATCGAGTCGTAGAGCTGTGTGTCCCCGATGTGGCTGTCCTCGTGGAGCAGGTTGTCCTTCTCCCCGTACGGAGCGTGCGCGGGGTCCAGGACGTTGCGGGCGAGCCACGTGTCGAAGGTGGCGGCACTGGCCGGGGCGGCGTCGACGAGAGGCCGGTAGCCGGCGGTGCCGCCGAACACGGTGTGCAGCAGGTAGGCGAGATCGGGGTCGGCGGCGTCCCAGCACTGCGCGGCCGTTCGGAAGTCGAAGGGCTGCACGGTCATGTCGAGCTGGGCGCGCCCGCACAGCGGCTTGGTCCCCGACTGCAGCTCGGTCATGATTGACGGGCTCGACCCGCACACGATGACGCACGCGGCAGGCAGGCTGTGGTCGCGTGCCTCGTCCTAGATCTCCTGCAGCACGCTGGGATGATCTGGCGCGTCGCAGCGGGACGGGTCCGCAGGTCCGACTGCTTCCCTCAGCCGGGTCGCCTCTCGACCGATGGGACGTCTGCAGGATCCCGGCGCTGCCCCGGGAGCCACGGACGGCAGCGAGGTGTGTGCATGCTCAACGCCCCGGTGTTCGCCGACGGACTCGATGACATCACCCAGGGGTTCCTGGTCGAGAGCTATGAGAACTTCGATGAGCGCGACCGAGCCTTCGTGGCGCTGGAGAAGGAGCCGAACTCCCGGCTGCGCCGCGCATCGATCTTCCGGACGATCCACATGATCAAGGGCACGAGCGGCTTCCCGGCGTTCAACCGGCTCGAGGCAGTGGCCCACGTCGGGGAGAACGTCCTGAGCGAAGCTGCACGACGGTCACCTCGAGCTGACGCCCGAGATCACCCCCATCCTGCTGTGTATGGTCGACACCGTCCGCGAGCTGCTCGGCACCATCGAGCTCACCGGCACCTCAGTTGATCTGGCAAGGGCAACGATCTCGATCGTCCGCCCGTTCTAGTCTTGGGTCCTCGACGGACTCGACCGACGCCTCGGCCACCCCCAGACGACGGCCCCGATGCCTCCTGTTCCTCCCCCGGACGGAAGCACCGGGGTCGTCCCACGTCCGGCGGACGTCGGGCCGCTGACGTCATCGATAGCGTCACCGCAGGGCTATAGCCTGCGAAGACGCTATCGGTGGTGGGAGACGACGAGGCCGACGGTCGGACATGATCGTGCTGTGACCTGGGACCCTGCCCACGAGGCCGAGATCGTGCGCTCCTACCGACGGCAGCACGAGCTGAGCCAGGGGAGCGCTGAGGACCGACTGGTCGCCGACCGGGACCACTGGTGGGCGTGGGATGCGGTCCATGCGGCGGTGCGCGACGGTGACCTGCCGATCGAGGTCCTCGACGCCATGCTCCTTGACCCCCAGGCCGACGACCGGCATCGCGCGTATGTCGCCGCGGGTCCGATCGAGGACCTGCTGAGCGACTATGCCGACGAGTACGAAGACGACATCGCCGAGCGCTGTCGCACGGATCGCGTCTGGGCCGACGCAGTCGCGCACGTGTGGCTGGAGCGCGAGGACTGGGAGGCGCTGCCCGACGTCCTGCGCCGGCTCATCCCGAACCCGGTGTCGGCCACCCACGCACAACGTCCGGTGAAGCGCGCCGGCACGGGGCCGACCAAGAACACCTGGAGACGCTGACCCGTCAGCGGCCGCTCAGCCGGACTCGCTGTCGTCGCACCGCTCGCTCCGGTCGAGCCGGTCGAGGGTGAGCGGCCGCCGGCGACGTACGGCGTCCCGACGAACTTCGTGGCCCACGTGGCGAGGTCGTCACCATCGGCACGAGTCGACGTGCCGGTCGTGGCGCGGCCGCGCAGGGCGGCCAGGACGCTGGCAGACGGGCCCGTCGTCGACGATGCCGAGGGGGAGGCGCCGACCGACGACGTGCCCAGGGCACCGTCGAGGGTGCTGGCGAAGTCGGTGCCGGAGGTTGTCGTCGCCATCGTCGCGGCGGTCGAGGACGGCGACACCAACGACTGGATCTGCGCGATACGCGCCGAGATCTCGGACAGGGACAACGGACGCTCCACACGTGGGTCGGGGCGAGTCCGTGCGCCGAGGGTGCTCACCCGTTTATCGGTCGCAGCCCCGACGTCCTGAGCGCACTGCGAATGCGGTGATGGCGGCGGCCATCGATTCGGGGCCGTACGTGCCTCAGGGGGCAGGGACGTGCGCAGGCGTCGATGCGGAGAGGAGGTCCGACATCGGGCCGGGGCGTCCGAAGAACCAGCCCTGCCCGTAGTCGACGCCGAGACCGCGGAGCCAGACGGCATCGTCCTGGGTCTCGATGCCCTCTGCCACCACGCGCGCGCCGGCGCTGCCGGCAAAGGCGACGAGCGAGCGGACGAGCGTCGACAGGACGTCGTCACGGCTGACACCGTCGACGATGGAACGGTCGAGCTTGATCACGTCGGGATGAGTAAGCACGATGTGGCGCAAGGAGGAGAACCCGGCGCCGACGTCATCGATCGCGAGCCGCATCCCGCTGCGGCGCATGGGGTCCAGGGCTACCAGCAGGCCGTTGTAGTCCTCGACCGGGTCGTGCTCCGAGAGCTCGAGCAGCACCCGGTCGAGCGGCAGGGTCGCGAGCAGCGCGCGGCAGTCCTCCCGTATCAGGGTCGCGGGTGAGACGTTGAGGGCGACGTATCCGCTCACCTCGTCGACCGCTTCGGCGGCGCGGCGCAGCGCCAGGATCTCGAGCTCGTGTCCCAGCCCGACGCTGTGCGCCTCGGCGAAGCAGAGATCAGGGGTCATGCCCCACTCGGCGGGAAAGCGGCTGAGCGCCTCCGCGCCCACTCGCAGGCCCGTCATCAGATCGACGATGGGCTGATAGACGATGACCGGGCCTCGATGGATGTCCATGAGGGGGAGGAGTCGTGCCTCGATCGCCTCGCGCCGCTCCCGGACTCGCAGACCCGGTTCGAGCACGAGTGCGGCGGCCTTGGCGAGCACTTCCATGAGCGCATGGTCACGTGTCGTGAGGCCCTGGTCGCTGGTCAGCCCGGCGGCGCAGAACGTGCCGTAGAGGCTGCCGTCCGAGAGTCTTACCGGTACCGAGACATAGCTGCGGATGCGCGGGATGCGCGATGACGGCAGCGACATCGCGACCTTGTTCTTCGCCACGTCCGGGATGACGGCAGGCAGCCGTCCGTCGAGGATCGCCTGGCAGAACGACGTGTCCCGGTTCTGCGTGACGCCCTCGCGGAAGAACAGTGCCGCCGGACCGCTCGCCTCGACGACCTCGAGATGCTGGGTCTCGCCGTCGAGACGGCTCAGGAAGGCGACACTGAGGCGCAGCGAATCCTTGGCGGTGCGCAGCAGGTCGCTGATCTGCTGCTCGGCCCCAAGGTCGACGGAGCTCGGCGTTCGGCGGGCCATGGAGTCCCATCGGCCGGTCGGAGCGGGGCCTGAAGAGCCCGTCGGGGTCCGGGCTGATCGACTGTGCGGGACCGGACTGGCAGGATCGCGTCATGGCCACCACTGACAATGTCCGTTCGCGCTTCCCGGGGCTCTCCGACGGGTGGGTCCGCTTCGACGGCCCCGCAGGCACGCTGCCTGTCGACACCTGTGTCGATGCCATCGCCGACTACATGCGCTCGCCCGCTCCCGCCAACCTCGGCGGCCTGTTCGATGCGAGCATCGCGAGCGTCGCCGTAGTCGACCGCGCGCGTGCGGCCACCGCCGAGCTCGTGGGCGCCAGTGCCGACGAGATCGTCTTCGGACCGAGCACCACCAACCTCATGTTCTCGTTCACGAGGGCGCTCTCGCGGCACTGGCAGCCTGGCGACCGCATCGTCTGCACGCAGCTCGACCACGACTCCAACGTGTCGCCCTGGATCCTCGCGGCCCGCGACGTCGGTGCGACCGTCGAGCTCCTCGAGGTCGACCCGGTCGACGGCACGCTCGACGTCGAGCCGCTCAAGGGTCTGTGTGCCGACGGACGCACCAGGTGGGTCGCCATCTCCGGCGCCTCCAACCTCACCGGCCACGCCCCCGACCTCGAGCGCGCCACGGCGATCGCCCACGAGTACGGCGCCAAGATCCTCGTCGACGGTGTCGCCCGGGTGCCGCACCTGCCGACCAGCGCCTCGGCCCTCGACGTCGACGTGCTCTCGACCTCGCCCTACAAGTGGTACGGCCCGCACGCGGGCGTCCTCGCCGTGCGCAACGGGCTGCTCGGGGAGATCGAGCCCTACCGCGTGCGGCCGGCCGACTACGCCGGCCCGCTGCGCTGGGAGACGGGCACGACCCAGATCGAGCTGCTCGCTGGTGTCACGGCTGCGGCGGAGTACATGCTCTCGACCTCGATCGCAGACGAGGCCGAGCGTGAGACGCGTCTCCTCGCGCTGCTTCAGGAAGGGCTGCACGAGATTCCGGGCGTCACGATCCACGGGCCTTCCGTGACACCGGATCGCGCGCCGACCGTGGTGTTCACCGTCGCGGGCCACTCCCCGGAGCAGGTCGACCACCATCTCGCGTCGCGTCGGATCGCGGTGTGGCACGGTGACAACTACGCGTGCGAGCTCGTCGACGCTCTCGGCCTCCGCGACAGCGGTGGTCTCGTCCGTGCTGGAGTCGTGCGTTACACGACGTCCGACGATGTGGCAGCGCTGCTCGCGGCGGTGGCCGAGCTCACCACCGGGAGCTGACGGTGTCGTCCCTTTCCTGGGAAGAGATCGCGAGGCGGTTTGCCGAGGCGCAGAACTGGTGGGTGTCGACCTTGGGTGACTCTGGCCCGCACGCGGTTCCGGTCTGGGGTGTCGTCGCCCGCGAGGCGCTGCACTTCTATGGCGATCCCAGCGCAGTGCGCTCGCGCAACCTCGCTGCCGACCCGCGACTCGTGCTGCACCTCGAGAGCGGCAGCGATGTGCTGCTGCTCCACGGGACGGCGACGTCGGTGTCGCTGGCCGGAGCCGACCCAGGGGTTAACGCCGCGTACGCTGCGAAGTACACCGACCCGAGCGACCTGCAGTATCTCCCCGACGCGACGCTCAACTCCGCGTCGCGGCTCTACGTCGTGACACCTGCCCGGGCGATCGCGTGGACCCTGGACGGACCCGACGAGTGGGACAACCGTCGTTGGAGCAGCGCACCTGCATGACTGCCGGTGCCACTGCTGTCACCG
Organism: Candidatus Nanopelagicales bacterium; assembly: GCA_025351185.1. GTDB lineage: Bacteria > Actinomycetota > Actinomycetes > S36-B12 > CAIYMF01 > Longivirga. The sequence goes on along the minus strand of JANXWJ010000094.1, from coordinate 22,757 downwards.
TCGTCGCGTCATCACGATCGGCGACCCGCTACGCCAGGGACTCCGGGAAGGTCGCCGTCGGCGGCTGAGCAGCCGGAGGGGCGGGGCGGTCCTTGGGGCGCCGGAGACCTGCTGCGGTCAGGCGTCGGACGAGATCCTTGCTCGGCACCAGCACGGCACCGGCCTCAAGAGCCATCGGATGCAGGTGCGCGGGGATGTCGTAGTGGTCGCGCTCGAAGGCGCGGCGCGGGATGCCGAGAACCTCGGCGAACGCGTGCAGCTCCGCGACACTGACATCACTCACCATGTGACCCCACCAGCGCTCGCGGTGCCACCACTGCGGCGAGTCGATGAGGATCACCTCCGCAGGGTACGGCGCTCCTTCATCGACCCCTGGCTCTAGGCTCGACGGCATGCCCGAGGCACCTGCGTATCCCGCCACCCTCACCTCCTTCAGCCGCGTCACGCTCGCGCGGATCATGCAGCAGGGCGATGCCAACCTCCACGGCAACGTGCACGGTGGCGTCATCATGAAGGCGGTCGACGACGCGGCCGGGGTCTCTGCCACGCGGCACACGCGAGGCAAGGCGGTGACGGCGTCGATGGACGAGATGGTGTTCCTGCAGCCGGTCCGGCTCGGTGACATCCTCACCTGCCGCGCGCAGGTCAACTGGACCGGTTCGTCGTCGATGGAGGTGGGGGTCCGGGTCACCACGCAGCGATGGGACGACGCCGACGCCGTCGGGCGGCACGTCGCATCGGCCTACCTCGTGTTCGTCCACATCGGCGACGACGAGCTGCCGCGGCCCGTCGTCGCGCTGCTGCCGGAGTCCGACGAGGACCGGCACCGCTGGGCCGAGGCGCTCATCCGCCGTGAGTCACGTCTCGCCCGGCGCGAGGCCATCCGCGCCCGCCGCGCCGAGCACCTCTGACCACAGGCTCATCGCGGGGGTGCGGCGTAGGTCAGGCGCAGAGGTCGTCGGCCGCTGTGCGGGGCTTGGCACCAGTGGCTGACGGCGACGGTCTGGCGCTCGAGACGGTGACGGCCTTGACCCCGGCGTAGGACGTACCCACGGTGACGTGGATGGTGCGGCCCAAGCCGGTGACTGCGGTGAGGACGGCCCCCGGGATCGCAGCGGCGACGGTCTTCGCGGACTGGTCGAACTTCGGGTCGTAGGTGATCACTGTCGCCTCGCCGACGGGCGATGCGGCGTTCGCTGCAGCGCCGACGACCGAGAAGTGAAGCCCCGCAAGGTCGGTGGCCGCCTTGCTCCCGAGGCCCTTGGTGGTCGTGCCGTTGAAGACGGCCACCGAGACGGCGCTCGGTGCGACGGTGACGGTCGACCCGGCGGACGTCGAGGCCGACGGTGCCGGCGCCACGATCGGCTGGTCCTTGTTCATTGCCGTGAAGAGGGCGGCCGACTTCACCTTGTCCCAGATGAGCACGTCGCCGACGCCCGCGATCTTCTGGGGTGCAGCGAGCGGCACCGTCACGAACGCGACGTTGGCGGGGTTGGTGCCCTTGAGCCGGTCGGCGAGATCGAGCATGTCGTCCTTGGTCAGCCCGGAGTCGGTCGTGATGCTCCCGGCGACCGCGGACAGGAAGGCATTGAGCTTGGCCGGGTTGAGCACCGTGCTGGCGCCGCTGGCCTTCTTGACGATCGAGGCGACGAACTTCTGCTGGCGCTTCATCCGACCGAGGTCGGAGGTGGCGTCGACATAGCGGGCCCGGACGTAGGCGAGTGACTGAGGGCCGCTGATCGTCTGTCGGCCGGCGGGGAGGTTGAGCCCGGAGTTCTTGTCCTTCAGAGGCTTTGCCAGGCAGACCTCGACGCCGTCGAGGGCATCGACCATGCTGAGGAAGCCGTTGAAGTTCATCTCGACGTAGTGGTTGATCGTCACACCAGTCATCGACTCGACGGTGGCGACCATGCCGGTCGGACCACCCTCGGAGTAGGCCGCGTTGAGCTTGGCGCGGTGCGAGGCGTGCGTCTTTCCCTTCGCGTCGGTGTAGGACGGGATGTTCGCGAGGGTGTCGCGCGGCAGCGAGACGACGGTCACGGCGTTGGCGTCGGCGCCGATGTGCACCAGCATCATCGTGTCGGTGCGGGGAGCGCCGTAGTTGTCGTGGCCGAGGTGGAGCGTGGCGGCATCAGCCCGGCTGAGCCCGACCCGGCTGTCGCTGGCGACCATGAGGATCGTCATCGGATCGCTGTGACCGCTCGCCTGAAGGCCCGGGATCGCGATCTGGGTCACCTGGCTGAAATAGCGCGACGTGCCGGCCCAGGCGACGCCGCTCGTCAGCAGGACGGCGCCTGACACGACACCGGCGGCGATCCGCAGGCCGCGTCGCGGGGCGGTCCTCGAGGCCGGGCGCTCCGCGGACAGGTGCCCCGAGATAGGCGGTGGCGTCGTGCTCACATCGTCCTCCAGCGGATCTCGGTGCGGGTGGGAGACGGGGCGGCCGGGCGGCCGCGGACGGCCCACGGGTCGAGAGGCCTCGACCACGGTACGACGCGCTCGCGCTCTCGCAGGTCCCGCAACGCCGGGTGATGTGAGTCACCCCTGCGGTCGCGGCCCGCGCGTCGACTACGTTCTCCCGTGATGACGACCTCACCTGACCCCGTCCCGACGCCTCCGACCTGCGGCGCCGACCTCCCCGGCGTGTCCGTGGTCGTCCCCGTGCTCGACGAGGAGCGCCATCTCGCAGGTGCGGTCGAGCGGCTCCTCGGCCAGGACTACGCCGGCGCGCTCGAGGTCGTGCTGGCGCTCGGTCCGAGCTCTGACCGCACCGATCAGATCGCTGCCGACCTCGCGGGCACTGATCCCCGGGTGCGCCTCGTGCACAACCCGAGCGGGCGCACCCCGGCAGGGCTCAACACCGCGATCGCGGCAGCGTCGTACGACGTGATCGTGCGTATCGACGGGCACGCTCTGGTGCCCGTCGACTACGTCGCCACTGCGGTGGAGGTCCTGACCCGTACGGGTGCGGACAACGTCGGCGGGATCATGGCGGCAGAGGGTGAGACGTCGTTCGAGAAGGCGGTCGCGATCGCTATGCGGTCACCACTCGGTGTCGGCGCTGCTTCGTTCCACACGGGCGGCGAGGAGGGCCCGCAGCCGACCGTCTATCTCGGGGCGTTCCGGCGGTCGGCTCTCGAGCGGGTCGGCGGCTATGACGAGTCGATGGTGCGTGCGCAGGACTGGGAGATGAACTACCGGATCCGGCAGAGCGGCGGACTCATCTGGTTCACCCCCAGGATGCCCGTGACCTATCGGCCCCGGCCCACGTTGCGCGCGCTCGCCCGGCAGTACTTCGGATACGGGCGCTGGCGTCGCGAGGTCGTCCGCCGTCACCCCGACACCGTCAGTGCGCGCTATCTCGCGGCACCCGTGGCGCTCCTGGGTGTCGTGGTCGGCACCGCGGCCGGTCTGCTCTCGATCGGTGGTCCGGCCTGGCTCGCCCTGGGCTGGCTCGCGCCGATCGGCTACGCGCTGCTCGTCACCTTCGGGGGGCTCTGGATCAGCCGGGGCTCGCCCGTCGCCATCCGCCTACGCGTCCCCGCGGTCCTCGCCACGATGCACGGCTGCTGGGGTCTGGGGTTCCTGCTGCCGCACAACCCCGCCACCCAGCGGTAGAGCCCGCGCGGCGTGGTCGGCTCTTGCTCTCAGGAAGTCGGGTCGTCCAGCAGCCCAAGGAGATAGGCGCCGTAGCCGCTCTTGACGAGCGGGGTGGCCAGCGTGCGCAGCCGGTCGTCGTCGATGAAGCCCATCCGCCAGACGATCTCCTCGATGCAGCCGATCTTGAGCCCCTGTCGCTGCTCGACGACCTGCACGAACTCACCAGCAGCCATCAGAGAGTCGACGGTGCCCGTGTCGAGCCACGCGGTGCCGCGGTCGAGCACGGTCACGGTGAGTCGACCCTGGTCGAGGTAGGCCTCGTTGATCGAGCTGATCTCGAGCTCCCCGCGCGCGCTCGGGGTGATGCCAGCAGCGATCTCTAGGACGTCGTTGCTGTAGAAGTACAAGCCCGGCACCGCGTAGTTGCTGCGCGGCGTGACTGGCTTCTCCTCGATGGAGATCGCCTTGCCGTGCTCGTCGAACTCGACGACGCCGTAGTCGCGCGGATTGCTGACGTGGTAAGCGAAGACGTGCCCACCGTCGACCTCGGAGTTGGCTCGCAGCGCCGTTCCGAGGCCCGTGCCGTAGAAGATGTTGTCTCCGAGGACGAGCGAGACGGCCTGGTCGCCGACGAACTCGGCACCGATGATGAATGCCTGAGCGAGCCCCTCAGGTCGGGGCTGCACGGCGTAGGAGATGGAGATCCCGAGCTCCGAGCCGTCACCGAGGAGTCGGACGAACTGTGAGGCATCCTCGGGCGTCGTGATGATGAGAACCTCGCGGATGCCCGTCATGAGGAGCGTCGAGAGCGGGTAGTAGATCATCGGCTTGTCGTAGACCGGTAGCAGCTGCTTGCTGACGCTGCGCGTGATCGGGTGCAGTCGTGTCCCCGAGCCGCCAGCCAAGATGATCCCTCGCACGGCCAGAACACTAGCGGGCCTGCGCGCCGCGAGGTTCCCATCGACGACGAAGCCGGCTGGCCGGGTGAGGTCTCCCGGCGTGGCTGTGAGCGACCCTCGGCCCCGATGGCCGGCGGTAGGATCACAGTCGCACCCAGGCCCACCCGAGGAATCACATGCGTCGCCGCTTGGCCAAGGCCGCACGACGGTCGTCTGTCGGTCGCTCCGCGCTGGCGCTCCGCGTCACCGTGCGTCGCACGGTCATCAACCGGGGGATGCCCGCCCGCCTCGTCGCCACCGGTCTGGTCGATCAGGACTGGTACGAAGCGCAGGCCGGTCAGACCTTCTCCTCGCCGCTGGCCGTCGCCAGCCACTACCTCGCACGCGGTCGCGTCGCGGGACTCTCGCTGCACCCGCTCCTCGAGCCCTCGGCGCTCGAGCCGCGTCGGTGGGGCACCGACCCGCGTGACCCGGTTCTGCGCTATCTCGCCGATCCCGGTTCCTACCCCGTCCCGCACCCGATGTTCGACGAGCCGTCCTACCTGAGTGAGCACCCCGACGCATGGGAACACCCCGGGCGGGGGATCGGTCACTTCGTCGCGGCTGCTGCCGACGACACGGTGCTGCCCGTGCCGCCCGCCCACCCTGGCAGCGCACCGACGTGGGGTGCGTGGCGCGGGCAGGGTCTTGCCCGCGTCCGGAGCTGGAACGATCTGCATCGCTCCGACACTGCGGTCGCATCAACATCCGAGCTGGCCAGCAACGACTGGGATGCGCTGGAGCGCAACGTGTCTGGTCGCACGACGGGGCGCATCTCGATCCTCATCCCGACCTATCACGACTGGCGGATGACGGTCGATGCTGTGCGGGCTGTCCTGCACGCGACTCCCGACCTCGATGTCGAGGTGATCGTCGTCGACAACGGATCGGCCGCGTTCGTGAGCCGGCTGCTCGCGTCGGCGCTCGGTGGTGACAGCCGGGTGCAGATCAGCACGATGGGCGACAACACCGGCTTCGCTACCGGGAGCAACCTCGCGTTCGCAGCGTCGACCGGTGACCGCATCGTCTTCCTCAACAACGACACCATCGTGCAGCCGGGCTGGCTCGGCCCGCTGCTCGAGGAGCTCGATGATGCGCACGTCATGGCGGCGCAGCCGCTGCTGACCTACGACGACGGCACGGTGCAGTGCGCGGGCGTGTGGTTTCCCGGCGGCGGCGGGCTGCCGTCGCACTTCCTCGCCGAACATCCGGCGCCCGACGCCCTGCGGATGGGGCGCTTCGACGTCCGCGCGATCACCGGGGCTGCGTTCGCGATGCGCGCCGCAGATGTGGTGCGCATGCGCGGCTTCGACGCCGCCTATGTCAATGGCTGGGAGGACATCGACCTGTGCATGCGCCTGACCGACGGAGCCCCGTCGGCGCGGCTGCGGGTCGTGACCGACAGCCAGGTGGTGCACTTCGAGAGCAAGACTCCGGGTCGCGGTCGCTTCCAGAAGGAGAATCGTCAGCTGTTCGTCGGCCGCTGGCGGGACCGGCTCGACGCTGGCGACGAGGCGCTCATCACCCTCGCCGGCTTCGATCTCGTCGGGCTCGACGTCGACCCGGCGCAGGTCGGTCACGAGTTGCATGCCCCTCGACCGGTGCTGCGCCGCCCGCTGCGACCCGACGTCGACGGTGTGCCGCAACTGCGGTGGGCGATCAAGATCCCCTCTCGCTCAGGACCTTCAGGCGACACGTGGGGCGACACGTTCTTCGGTGCCGACCTCGCGGCCGCGCTGCGTCGACTCGGTCAGGAGGTCGTCGTCGACCGCCGTGACGCGATCGTGCGTCGCACGTCCTACCTCGACGACGTCACTGTCACGATTCGCGGGCTGGTCGACGTCGTGCCTGACCCCGCTCGCACCAACCTGCTCTGGATCATCAGCCATCCCGATCTCGTCACGCCCGAGGAGGTAGGTCGCTACGACGCTGCCTTCGCCGCGAGCACGGGGTGGTCGGCGAGGATGACGCAGCTGGCAGGCAGACCCGTCGCTCCGCTGCTGCAGGCGACCGACCCCCGGCGATTCCACCCCGGCGCCGCCGACCACCACGGCGAGGACGTGGTGGTCGTGGCGAACTTCCGCGCCAATCGACCCATCGTCGACGCGGCGCACGCGGCAGGTCTGGATCTCTCGATCTACGGGAACGGCTGGGACGACACCTCGGTGCGCGACCACGTGCGCTCAGGGTTCGTCGCCAACGACGAGCTCGGGCGGATCTACTCCGGTGCGGGCATCGTGCTCAACGACTCCCACGCCGACATGGCGCGGGAGGGCTTCATGCCCAACCGGCTCTTCGACGCGGTGGCGAGCGGCGCCCGGGTGGTCACCGACGAGGTCGGTGCCGACGTGGGCGTTTTCGGCGGCGCGGTGCAGGTCTACCGAGACGTCGACGACCTCGCGCTGCTGTGCTCGCCCGCCGGCCGCGACAGGTTCCCCGACGACGCCTCGCTGGCGCGCATCGCGGCAGCCGTGGCGCGAGACCACTCCTTCGATGCCCGCGCCCGAGTGCTCCTCGACACCGCCCTGCGCCTGCGAACCTCGACGCCCACCTGACCCCGCCGGTCTCGCGTGATCTTGGTTCAGTGGCTGCTTCCGGGTGCGGGAAACGACCACTGGACCAGGATCACGCGCTGGAGGAGGTTGTTCGTACGTCGAGAGGATCCCCGCCGCACTGTCAGCGAGCGGCTGCCTCGAGGGCGGCCACGAACGCCGGTCCTTGCGTACGCCAGTCGTATCGGGCCAGCGCTGCCACGTGCCCCGCGGCACCGAGGGCTTCGCGGCGTCCGGTGTCGGCGCGCAGAGCCTGGACCGCCGTCACGATGGCGTCGATGTCGCCGAACGGCACGACGACCCCGCTGCGCGCCGTGTCGACGATCTCGACGGCAACGGGAAGCGGAGTGGTGATGACGGGTACGCCGTGCGCCATGTACTCGATGATCTTCGTCGGTCGCGAGTGCCGGTAGTTGGGCTCGTCATGCAGGAGCGAGAGCCCCGCGAGCGCCCCGTCGAGCATCCGCACCGCCTCGTCGTTGGGCACGAAGCCGTGCGCGACGAGCACGCCGGAGTCGCGGGCCCGGCCCACCTCTCCTGCGACATCGCTAGAGACGGCACCGATGAGCTCCACCCGTACGTCGTCGCCGAGTCGCCGCGCGACCTCCACCATCTCGAGCGCGCCCCGCGCACGCGTGACGGCACCGAGGTAGACGAGCCGGTCTGATCCCGGCGCTGCGACCGTCTCGGGGACAACCGTCGTGTTGGGTACCACGGCGTGCTCGCCGGTGAACCGCACTGCGTAGCCGTCTTCGGCGAGCAGGAGCCCGACTCGCTTCTCCGCGGAGTGCTCAAGGCGCCGGATCCCTGATGCCGCAACGGGACGCAAGGGTCCGGGGAGCCACGACTTCATCGATACGGCCGCCGCTGTGTCCTCGTGCACGTCCCACACCACCGGTGTTCGGGTCGCACGCGGGACGGCGAGGAGGAGCTCGGGATCGTGCAGCAGCACGACATCGTGCGAGGGCGCCTCGTGGCGTACGACGTCACGTGCGACCTGCAGCGCGCCGAGCCGGGACCGGCCCACGGCACGCGGAAGGTCGATGGTGCGAACGCCCGGCGTGCGCGTCGCGGCATAGGCGACGAACGGTGCGGCGAAGGTGACGCTGTGACCTGCGGCGAGCAGCGCCGGGATCTGACGGTGGGCGATCCGGGCGTCGCCGGGGTGGTGCACGACGGTCATGACGAGCACGCGCACGAGATCACCTACCGCTCGACGAGTTCCTCGTAGGCGTCGAGCACGGTGTCGACGTCGCCGTCCATGGTGATGAGACCCTTGTCGAGCCAGATGGCACGGTTGCAGGTCTCGCGGATGACGCCAAGGCCGTGGCTCACGAGGAACACCGTGCCCGCCTCGTCTCGCAGCTCGCGGATGCGGGTCTCGGACTTGCGGCGGAACTCCGCATCGCCGGTGGCGAGAGCCTCATCGATGAGCAGGACCTCGTGCGAGACGGATGCGGCGATCGCAAACCTCAGACGGGCGCTCATGCCGGAGGAGTAGGCAGTCATGGGGAGGTCGATGAATTCGCCGATGCCCGCAAAGTCGACGATCGAGGCGTACTTCTCCCGGACCTCGCTCGGAGTCATCCCCATGGCGAGCCCGCCGAGCATGATGTTCTGCGCGCCCGAGAGGCTGTTGATGAGGGCGGCGTTGACGCCGAGCAGCGATGGCTGGCTGTTGGTGTAGACGACGCCGTCGACCGGGGGGAGCAGGCCGGCGATCGCACGCAGCAAGGTGCTCTTGCCCGAGCCGTTGCGACCGATGAGCCCGATGGCGTCGCCGTGGTTGGCCACGAAGGTGACGCCGCGGATCGCCTTGATCTCGCGCATGCCCGGGGCGTTCTGGCGAGTCAGCACGCGACGCAACGCCGACGTGCTGTCGGTGCGAGCACCTGCGAGCTTCGGTCCCATCACGCGGTAGGTGATGTGCAGGTCGTCGACGACGACGGTCGGCGTGCCCTGCTGGGCAGCGCGAGCAGTCATTTCCTCAGCCGCGGCCATAGCTGGACTCCGCCCGCCAGAAGAAGACGAAGCCGATCACGAAAGCGACCACGGCCCAGGCGATACCGAGATACCAGTCGGTCACGGCAGCGGGCTCCGACCTCATGATCGAGCCCCGCGCCAGCTGGATGTAGACCGCCGCAGGGTTGATCTGCAGCAGGACGACCACCCACTCCTGGCCGTCGTGACGGGAGATGAACGCGGAGATCGAATACATCACGCCGGAGAGATACATCCAGATGCGCATGGCGAAGGGCAGGAACTGCGCGACGTCGGAGATCGATGCGGTGAGGCGGGCGAAGACGAGTGCGATACCGGCACTGAAGAGCAGCTGCAGGAAGATCACGACCGGCAGCTGAAACCAGTTCCAGGTGAGCGGCTCACGGTAGGCGAGCACGATCACCGACAGAACCGCGAGCGACGTGCCGGTCTTGAGCAGCTCCTCCCACACGGTGGCCAGGGGGAGGACGGCTCGGGGGAAGTGCAACGCCCGGACCAGGCCGATGTTGCCCGTGATCGCCTTCGACCCCGTCACGATGACGCGCTGGGTGAAGCCGAAGATGAACACGCCCGTGATGAGGAACGGCACGTAGTTGTCGATGGAGCTGGTGGTCTTGAGCACCACCGCGAAGATGAGGTAGTAGACGCCCGCGTTGAGCAGCGGGTTGAGCACCTGCCAGAGCTGGCCCAGGCGGCTCTCGCTGTTGTCTGCGGTGAGCCGGCTGCGCGCGAACGCCGCGAGGAAATGGCGGCGCTCCCAGATCGATGCGATGTAGGCGAAGAGCGTCGGGCGGCGTCCGATGGGGGTGAGGCCCGCCTGCGCCGCAAGCTCTGCCGCTGGGCTGCGTTCGATGTCACCGATGGTCATGGTCGCCTCGTCTCACAGCCGCTCGACACGCGGGCCGGAGGCTTTGCCGCGGGTGTCGAGGAGGAGGGGCGCCGCTGCAGCCACAGCCGCGAGGTCGAGCACCGTGTGGTTCTGCACGAGGATCGCGATGTCGCATGCCGCCAGCCCGGCGTCGAGGTCGTGGACCTTGACGGTGGTGACACCGGGCACGTGCCAGTCCCCGACATAGGGGTCGAAGAACGCCACGATCGCGCCCATCTCTGCGAGGTGCACGGCCAGCGGCTCGGCCGGTGACTCGCGCTGGTCGGCGATGTCGGCCTTATAGGTCACACCCAGCACCAGGATCGTCGATCCCTTCATCGGCTTGCCGACGGTGTTGAGCAGATCCTGCGCACGGCGGGCGACGTACTTCGGCATGCTGTTGTTGACCGCCTGCGCGATCTCGATGAACTGCGACGGCGCGCCGAGCCGCGCGCGGACCCGATAGCTGAGATACATCGGGTCGATCGGGATGCAGTGGCCGCCGACGCCGGGTCCTGGATAGAACGCCTGGAAGCCGAAGGGCTTGGACTTGGCCGCCTCGATGACGTCCCAGAGATCGATGTCGAGCTCGTGGCAGAAGACCGCCATCTCGTTCATCAACCCGATGTTGACCTGGCGGTAGGTGTTCTCGAGCAGCTTGGCCATCTCGGCCTCGCGGGTTCCCTTGGCCTCGACAACGGTGTCGACGAAGCGGCGGTAGAACGCCGCGGCGCGAGCCGTGCACCCGGGCGTGTGACCGCCGACGACCTTCGGGGTGTTGCGCATGCCGTAGACCGCGTTGCCCGGGTCGATGCGCTCGGGGGAGAAAGCGAGGTTGAAGTCGGCGCCTGCCACGAGCCCGGTCGTGCCCTCGAGGATGGGTCGGACCTGCTCGTCGGTCGTGCCGGGATACGTCGTGGACTCCAGCACCACGAGGGTGCCCGGCGTGAGGTGGTCGGCGATCGTGCGCGTGGATGTCAGCACGAACGCGAGGTCGGGACCGCCCTCGCTGCCGAGCGGGGTGGGCACGCAGATGACGACCGCGTCGGCGCCGGCGATGACGGAGGCGTCGGTCGTCGCGGTGAAGCCGGCGATGAGCATCGTCGCCACGTCGTCGTCGGAGAGGTCGTCGACGTGGGAGTGGCCGGCGCGGAGCCCGTCGACGATGCGGGTCGAGACGTCGAGCCCGACGACGGTGAGCCCGGACCGGGTGGCCTCCTGCGCCAACGGGAGGCCGACGTAACCCAGGCCGATGACGACCAGATCGACGGACACGCTGCTCCCTGGGGTGGTGACGGCGGCCGCGTGGGTCGGCCGTGCTTGCGCCCCGGAATGGGGGTCGTACCGAGCCTGCTCGGTGGGGTCGAGCCCGATCACCGGGCGCCGAGGCGGGCGTAGGCGTCGCGATATCGAGAGGCGACCTGGGTCCAGGTGCGGTGCTCCGCCACCCAGTCCCGAGCCGCGTCGCCGAGACGGCTGCGCAGGTCCGTATCGTACAGGAGCGAGGCGATCGAGTCGGCGAGCGCGACCGCGTCGTCGGGGGTCACCAGCAGTCCGGTGACCCCGTCGGTGATGACCTCGCGCAGGCCTCCGACGTCACTGCCGATCACCGCGCGCCCGGTGGCCATCGCCTCCACCGGCTTGAGCGGAGTGACGAGATCGCTGACCCGGGCCTGGACGCGAGGGACACAGAAGACGTCGATGGCCGCGTAGTAGTCGTGCACGCGGTCGAAGGGCACCCGCCCGGTGAGCAGCGTGTGGTCGGCAATCCCGGCCTCCGCCACCCGATGCCGGATCGCGTCACGCTCCGGGCCGTCTCCGACGACGACCAGTCGCAGCCGTGGGTTGTCCGGCAGCAGCCGGGCGACCGCATCGACGAGCGTGACGATGCCCTCGTGGCGATAGAGCGTGGAGATCACACCGACCGTGATCTCGTCGTCGGCGATGCCGAGGGTGCGACGAAGGTCGCGCGCGTCCGGGGCTGTCGTGAGGAAGCGCTCGTCGACCGCGTTGGGGGCCACGATGACCCGGTCGGCATCTACTCCGCGGGACACGATCTCCTCACGCATTACCTCGCCGAGGGTCGTGACGAGGTCGGCCTCCTGCATGACCCAGGTCTCGAGCGCGTGCTCGAGGCGATAGCGATCGGTGCTGCTGCCGTCGCTCTCGACCCCGTCGCGCCGGGAGAGCCAGGACTCCTCCAGGAAGCCGCGCACCTCGTAGACGACCGGGATGCCGTGCCGGTCGCGCAGCGAAAGCGCAACGCGGCCGTTCCAGTGGTTGGAGGCTGCGTGCAGCACGCCGGGACACAGGTCGCTCACGATCGCCGAGGCCGCGTCGATCTCGGTCTTCAGCCGATCGGTCGCCTGTTGAGGCAGCAATCGAACAGGCAGCGACCGGTGATACGGGATGCCATCCACCAGGTCGGTCGTGGCCGCCGTGAGGGCGCCCTGCGCCACGGGAAATCCCAACCGGGTCAAAGCATGCGGGTCGAGACCGAGTTGCGCCTGAGCCAGGAGGATCTGATGGGTGCGCGTGGTGTAGCCGGCGTTCGCGTAGGGCAGCGAGTTGGTCACCAGGTGCAGCACACGCCCGGGCGCGGGCTGGAACGATGTCCCTCTCCGGATGCTCGAAGACGGTGCCGGCACGTGGAGCACCGCGAGGTCGTCGACCATCGAGGCGAGCAGACGCGAGTCGCGGCGTGAGGACCCCGGCGACAGCGCGAGCTCGTCGCGTGCCTGGGTCAGCAGGCCGAGCTTCCAGTCGAGGCGGGCGGTCAACCGTGCTCGTGCCGGGTCATCTGCGGGCAGTTGTGCGAGCAGGTCGGTCGCGAGGTCGGTGCGGTTCTGCGAGGTCGCCACGGCCACCAGCCGTCGCACCGTGCGTGGCTGCCGGCTCACGCCCGGCACGACAGCGGTCACCGACACCGCCACCTCGTCGTCGTCGGCCAGCAAGAGTCGGGCCTCGGGGTGGTTCTCCACCCGGCGGAGCAGCGCGTCGGGGAGCTTGTCGGCGAGGCGCACCGCAGTCTCGATCGGGTCGACTCCGAACCTACGGACGGCGACCGAGGCGGCGAGCGGGGCGTTGTGCGCGACGTTGCGGGCCACGGAGAGGCTGCGGGACGCGATCAAGCGCAGGTCCGGCACGATCCACTCTCCAAGCCCACAGGGTGCGGTCGCCTATGCTAGTGGGCGCCATCAGCAGCCGCGGGCCTCCGGGTCGCGCGTGCGCGACGAAAGGTCTCCATGAGCCCCGCGCCTGTGATCCACGTGACCGGAGCTCGGCCCAACTTCCCGAAGGCAGCACCCGTCCTGGCTGCCCTGACGGACCTCGACGTGGCTCAGCTCCTCGTGCACACCGGGCAGCACTACGACGACCGGATGTCGGAGATCTTCTTCCGCGAGCTCAACCTCCCGCACCCCGACGTCAATCTCGGTGTGGGCTCGGGCAGCCACGCGGTGCAGACCGCCGCGACGATGGTCGGGCTCGAGGAGCTCTTCCTCGAGCAGCGGCCTGCCCTGGTCGTCGTCTACGGCGATGTCAACAGCACGGTGGCCGCAGCCCTGGTCGCGGCCAAGCTCCACATCCCTGTCGCTCACGTCGAGGCCGGTCTGCGGTCCTTCGACATGACGATGCCCGAGGAGGTCAACCGGCTCCTCACCGACCAGCTGTCCGACCTCCTCTTCGTCACGAGCCCCGACGCCATCGCGCACCTCGCCAACGAGGGCATCGATCCGGCGCGCATCCACTTCGTCGGCAACCCGATGATCGACACGTTGCTCGCGCACCTCGACACGTTCGACGTGGGTGCCGTGACCGCTGCGCACGGCCTGACCGGGGCGTACGCCGTGGCCACCCTGCACCGTCCGGCCAACGTCGACTCCGCCGAGTCGGCGGCGGCGCTCGTCGCCGTGCTCCACCAGGCTGCCGACCGTCTCGATGTCGTCTTCCCCCTGCACCCGCGCGGCCGCGCGATGCTGGAGTCGCAAGGTCTGATGACGCACGAGCGCATCCATGTCGTTGACCCGCTGGGCTACACCGAGTTCATCTCCCTCGTGCGCGGCTCATCCGCGGTCATCACCGACTCGGGGGGAGTGCAGGAGGAGACGACCGTGCTCGGCGTTCCCTGCCTCACCCTGCGCCCCAACACCGAACGCCCGATCACGATCACCAGCGGCACCAACCGGCTCGTCACGACCGACGACGTGATCGCCGTGCTCGACGAGGTGCTCGCTCGCCCGGCGGGGGCCCCGCACAAGATCCCGCCGCTGTGGGACGGTCACGCGGGCCCCCGAATCGCCGAGATCATCACGGCGTTCCTCGAGGAGCGTTCCGCCGACGGTCGCGGAGCCACTGCGTGAAGACGCGCGTCCGCGACTTCGTCGCGTCAGCCGATCTGGGGGTCGCGTCGGTCGTCGTCGCCGGGCGACTCGACCTGTCGTCCTACGTCGACCTGCCCCCCGCGGCGCGTGATACCTCGAGCGAGGTTCTCGACGTCGACGTTCTCCTGGCGGTCGCGGCCGGGCCGGATGCGTCGCCCTACGGTGACCTCGGCGCAGCGGTCGCCGCACTGTCCCGCGTCGCGCTGGGTGGCTATGTGCTCCTCCTGCTGGGCTGGTCCGCTGCTGACCTCGCTGGCTCGCCGGTGGCGGAGAGCCTTGCGGCGGATGGGTTCTCGCTGGTGCGGGCGACGGCCACGACCTATCCCGAGCTGCCGGTCGCAGTGCTCCTCACTCGCGTGGGCAACGAGGCGCGCGGTACCGATGATGAAGTCGTGCTGCGGCAGGCGCTGGCGCTGGCGTCGGCGGACTGGCTCGTCGACGAGGTCGCTCACCTGCGCGCCCGGCTCTCGACGGGCGGGGATGATGCCGATCCGGTGGTGCGGATCGCTGAGCTGTCGCACGAGCGCGCGTCGCTCGCCGCGTCACTGCGATCGACCGAGCTCGAGCTCAAGGTTGCGCGCGAGCAGGTGGCGCAGGCTGAGGCGTCGACCGCGATGCGGGTGGGCAAGGCGCTGGTAGGCGTGGCGAGGAATCCACGCACCGCAGCGAGGCTTCCCCGTGAGGCCGTGCGGATGTGGCGCCTGCGCGGTGGCCGCGCCGGGCTCGCCAAGGCGCGCACCTCGGCCGCGGTCGGCGCAGGTCTGCCAGCCTCGGGCGGCGAGGTCGAGCGGCTCGCCGCATGGCGTGGTGCATCGCTGGAGCCGCGCACGCGGGTCAGCGTGCTGGGTGTCATACGCCCCGAGACGGAGTCGGCGCTTCGACGCCATTCCTTTGTCGTGAGTGCGATGCCGGACGACGCGATGCCACTGCTCGTGCGTGCTGACCCTGACCTGCTGTTGGTCGAGACGGCGGTGTCTCGACCGTCGTCGCCGTGGGCACACCTCGGCAACCCGGCGGCGAGCGAGCGTGAGCGACGACTCCTTGGACTCGTCGACGCGGCACAGGGGATCAGCAGTCCCGTCGTGCTCTGGCGCAACACCCCGGTGCACGAGACGGCAGCCCTCGACGACTTCGCCCGGCGCTGTGACCTCGTCGTCGACTCCTCGCCCGCGCGATCCGGCGGCATCCCGTGGTCGGTGGGGGTGTCGCTGGCAGACGCCGTCGACCTCGGTGCCGACCGTGATGCACGTACGTCGGTGCTCTACGCCGGAGGTTTTGACCCGCGGGACACCGCACGACGCCGGTCGTTGCTCGTCGAGGCGCTCGAGGCGGCTGGTCCGGGTCTCACGATCCGTCCGCGTCGCGGGGGAGCGCCGGCGCACGGCTTCCCAGAGTCGGTGCGTGCAGCGATCGGCCGCGAGATCGCAGGGGACGGCTTTGCCGTCGCCTGTCGCGGTGCCGCTGTCGTGGTCGCGTCGCCGTTCGTCGTACCAGACTCGATGCTCGGGCTGCGCGACGACGACCTGCTCGCGCTCGCCTCGGGTGCTCGCCTCGTGTCCGGCCCCAACCGGGACCTCGCTGCGCTCTCGGGCCTGGGCTCAGCCGTACGCGTCGCGGACGTGCGAGATGTGGCCGCCGTCGTGCGCGCAGCGGTCGCCGACGGACCGCTCACAGCGGCCGAGCACCTTGCGGTGCTGCGCACGATCTCCCTCTCGCACACAGTGACTGCGCGGTTGGCGGAGCTCGTGCAGCGACTCGGTCTCGACGTCGTCGTGAGCCACGAGCGCCGGGTCGCCGTCGTCGTGTCGCCGGGCAACGGCCACGACACGCGGCAGCTCGTCGAGTCGGTGCTGCGTCAGTCGGTGCGGCCGGCCGAGGTCGTCGTGTCGCGTCGCGACCTCGAGTCGTCCGGTGCGCTCCGCGAGCTGGCGGCCTCGGGCGTCGCAGTGCGTGCCGTGTCGATGGCCGACCCCACCCACGTCGACCTTGCGGCTGCTGCGGACTCGCCGTGGATCACGTCGTGGGCGCCCGGCTCCCAGGAGCAGTGGGCCGACACCTACCTGCTCGACCTTCTCGTCGGCGCCGAAGCCGGGGACGACGTCGACGCCGTGACCCTGACCGCTGGTGGTGGGGTGCGGGCCATGGCAGCTTTCGAGGGCAACGCGACCCTGCTCCGACGGGCACACGTGGTGGCAGACGACGGTCCTGCTGTCGACCTCACGGCGTGGTCGCGACGAGGACGCACGCTCGTGGCCGTCGGAGCCGGCTCATGACGCGCGCCTTGGTCTACGGCGACGTCAATCTCAACGTCATCGATGGTTCGGCGATCTGGGTGCAGTCGATGGTCGAGGCGCTGAGCAGCTGTGGCGTCGAGGTCACCCTGGTGCTCAAGGCGCCCGTGCGCACCGCGCGCCTGGTCGACCCGATCGCGGCGATGTCGGGCGTGACTGTCGTACGACCTCACGACGAGGGCATGGTGCGGCGCACGAAGCGGGCCCTCACCCGCACCCAGGCGATCGAGATCATGCGCGTGCTCGACGAGCGCCGCCGCTTCGATCTCGTCGTCATGCGCGGTCTCGCAGCGGTCGACCTCGCTGTCGCCGACGGGTCGTTCGACGGACGGCTGTGGACCTATCTCACCGACATGGCGCAGACCGTGACGGCTCTCCAGCCGGACGCGGTGACGCAGCTCGAGAGGATCAGCGCCGCGAGCAGGTTCATGCTCTGCCAGACCGAGGAGCTGCGCTCGTTCCTCGAGTCGGCTGTGGCGTCAGCCTGCGGTCGCAGCGTGCTCTGGACACCGACGGTGCCGTCCCCCGACTTCGAGCTCCCGAGCCGAGAACCCCTCGCTGGCCGGGCGATCCGGTTGGTCTACACCGGCAAGTTCGCGCCGCTGTGGAACACCCTGCAGATGACCACCCTGCCGGCCCGGCTCAAGGATCTCGGCGTCGCCGCTGAGCTGCACATGGTGGGCGACAAGGTCCACGAGGTGACGGCCGATCCGACCTACGCACCTCGTATGCAGCAGTCCCTCGAGTCGAGCGCCGGGGTCATCTGGCACGGCGGCGTGCCGCGCCAGGACGCGATGCGAACCTCAGCCGCCATGGACGTCGGGCTGTCCTGGCGCGACCCGTCGATGGACGGCAGTCTCGAGCTCTCGACCAAGGTGCTGGAGTTCGGTGCGCTCGACGTGCCCGTCATCCTCAACCGCACCCAGATGCACGAGGACCTCTACGGCGTCGACTACCCGTTGTTCGTGCAGGGGGAGGACGATGTCGTCGACGCGATCGCCTCGGTGGCACAGGATCGCGAGCTCTATGAGCTCGCGAGGCTGCGTTGCCGCGAGGTGTCGGCGCAGTACTCCATGGAGGTCGCGGTCGAGCGCATGCGCGGCCACCTCACGCGCGCGTTCCCGGCAGGTGCTGCCGCGGCGCCCGCGTTGGCCGGACGAGCGACCCGTCTCAAGGTGGGCGTGGCGAGCCACGATCTCAAGTTCTTCAGTCGCATGCTCGACTACCTCTCTGCGCTGCCCGAGATCGAGGTCCGGATCGACCAGTGGTCAGGGCTCGACGAGCACGACGACGCGCAGTCGCAGGCGCTGCTCGAGTGGGCCGACGTCGTGGTCGCCGAGTGGTGCAGCCCCGTGGCGGTCTGGTACTCCCGTCGTAAGCGTCCGGGCCAGCGCCTCGTCGTGCGCTTGCACCGGTTCGAGCTCGAGAGCCCGTGGCTCGCTGACGTCGACATCGACGCCGTCGACCAGCTCGTCTGTGTGAGCCCGTTCTACGCGCAGCTCACCGCACGCCGGACCGGCTGGCCCGCCGAGAAGATCGTCGTGGTGCCCAACTGGGTCGACGTCGAGCAGCTTGACCGCCCCAAGCTCGAGGGTGCGGAGCTCCACCTCGGAATGATCGGTATCGCGCCGAGCCGCAAGCGCCTCGACCTCGGCCTCGACGTGCTCGAGGCGGTCCGCCGCGAGGACGACCGGTTCACCCTGTTCGCCAAGTCCAAGATGCCGTGGGACTACCCCTGGGTGTGGCGCTGGCCGGCCGAGCGCGCGCACTTCGACGAGGTCTTCCGACGGATCCAGACCTCACCGCACCTGCGCGGTGCCGTGGTCTTCGACGACTTCGGTGCCGACGTCGCCACCTGGCTGCGGCGTATCGGCTGGGTGCTCTCGACGTCGGATGACGAGAGCTTCCACCTCGCGCCGGCCGAGGGCATGGCGTCAGGGGCGGTGCCTGCCCTGCTGCCGTGGCCGGGCTCCGACACGATCTACCACCCGCGCTGGATCGACGACGACGTCGACACCATGGCCGAGCGCATCCTCAACACCGTGCACGACGGCAGGTGGGAGGACGAACGGCGAACGGCGCAGCAGCACCTCGCCGAGTCGTTCCCCCTCGAGGCCGTGTGTGCGTCCTGGACGCGCCTGCTGGTCGAGAACGCCTCACCCGACACCGCTCACGGGACGCTGGCGCCGACAACCTGAGAGCGGATCCCCGGGCCGAAGCTGTGCTGCGCACTGAGGGATTGCTCCTGGGTGCCGGCGGGAGGCCGCAGCGAGCTGTCGCTGGGCCGCGCCCTGGCACGCGGCCGGACGGTTAGCTGGAGCAGACGGCCTGGTCGGCGGTCTTGACCGGGGTCGTGCTCGTCGAGGCCTTGGCGATCGTCACCTTTGCCAGCGACGTCGGCCAGTCAGCGCCGACGGTGACGTTCAGGACCTGACCGGTGCCCGCTGTCGATGTGCTGGCGATCGAGGTGGCGTAGGCGAGGGTTCGGAGGCTCTCGGAGGATGCAGCCGAGGCAGTGATCATCGACGCGGTGACAGTCGTGGGTGCATTGCCTGTCGACACGACGATGAACCCGGCCGCCGTGAGCTGCGCCGCGGCCGCCTTGGCGGCACCTGCGGTGCCGGTGCCGTTGAGCACCTTCACCCGGATCGCCGAGGGAGCGACGGTGAGCGGCTTGTCACCGGTGGGCGTGGTCGTCGCAGCGGCCTTGCCGTAGACCGTGTCGTTCTTCATCGCGTCCCACAACGGCTTGGCCTTGGACTTGTTCCACGACACCGTCGCGCCGTCGGAGTTGAGCGTCCATGGCACTGTGACGAACGAGATGCCAGCAGGCGGAAGGGTTGCCAGGCTCTTGGCGAGGTCGAAGTCGTAGTTGATGTCGCCCAGCTGCGGGTCGGTCGTGAGCGAGTCGGCGACGGCTGAGAGGACCGAGTTGAGCTTGAGCGGCTGCGTGAGCAGTCCCTTGTCGGTGATCGCCCGGATCATCGAGCCGAGGAAGTCCTGCTGGCGGCCGATGCGACTGATGTCGGAGCCGTCACCGATGCCGTGGCGCACACGGGCGAAGGCAAGCGCCTGGTCGCCGTCGAGGATGTGGGTGCCCGCACTCAGCTTGAGGTGGCTCTTCGAGTCGTCGACCGCAGCGGTGAGGCACACCTGAACCCCGCCCAGAGCGGTCACGACGGCCTTGAAGCCCTTGAAGTCGACGACGACGTAGTGGTCGATGAACACTCCGGTGAGGTGCTCGACCGCCTTGATCGCACAGCCGGCACCGCCTTCGGCGAAGGCAGCGTTGATGCGACCGGTGACCGTGCTGCTGCCCTTGCACGACGGGCGCGTCACGACGGAGTCTCGTGGGATGCTCACCGCGAGGGCGCTCTGCCGGTCGGCCGAGACGTGGAACAGGATCGTGGTGTCGCTGTGGCCGGTGCCGCTCGCGGTGTCAGCGGCGTTGCCGAACCCGGTGCCTTGATTGGTGCGGGTGTCTGTGCCCATGACCAGGATGTTCATCGCCTGGGCGTCGGTCGGAGCCGTCGACTCGCCGGCCTTGGTCGGGCGGTCGCTGCCGAGCTGGTTCGTGACGTCCTGGGTGTGAACCCCGGCCAGGATGCGGTTGGACTGCATCCAGCCCGCTCCGCAGAGCGCGGTGGCCAGCACGGTCATGCCGCTCGCGACGGCCACGACGCGGCGCCCGATCCGGCCCGAGGCGGTCGAACCTGGGGCGGTCGGACCCGGCAACGGGGCAGAAGTGGTCATCTCCCCAGTGTAAATCGACGTGGAGGACGACTCTGACGCTCGACGGGGCACACGACATGGGACGGCCGACACTCCCTCAGCGTTCCCCCAGACCCCCCACAGTGACCCGCCCCACACCAACCCCCCCCCAACCCCCACTTCGGCAACAGGTGTTGGTCGGCTGACATAGGGCTGAGGCGCCGGGTTAGCCGGCCGGGAGGCGGCGTGGGGCCTCGATGGCCACGGGCACGCGCTGCCTGGCTGCTCTCTGACGAGCGAATCGCGCACGGGTCGGGACTGTGGGACCTGCGGCCCGGACTGTGGGCGCGGGTCGACCCGGCGAAGCAGCCGGGCAGGGCCTCGCTCTCGCCCAGCGTGGAGCGGGTGCTGTCGGCCGGTCGCTACCGGAGCGGGAGCGTCTCGGCCTGTCCGGCCTTACCCAGCGGGACACGGCCTGTCTCCACCCGACCGCAGGTGTAGCGAATCGCACCTGGTTACACAGCCATGCCCATCCCGCACCATTCGGCGCCCAGTGCGCATGGATGGCCTCACGTGTGGGCAATCCGATGGGCGGGCGATAGCGGTTCTGGGCGCCAGGGCACCTACCGGCGGTAGTGGTCCGTATGGTGACAGCACGTGCTCGGCCTCGAACCCCTCAGCGATCAAACCGATCGCGGCGCGGGCAATGCCCGTTTCGTCGCCGGCTAGCGCGGCAGTCCTGACAGGCGCAGGCTGATGCTGTGTTCAGCGCTCTGGGATCGTACCTGGGTCCAAGACCGGAACGGCGACCTGGCTGACGCCGTGGCGTTCGGGTACCGGGCCGGAACCGGCCCAGTAGTAGGTGCCGGAGTCGTCCCACTGAGGGCGGACCATGACCCATTCGGTCCGGGCCCGCGCCCATTCAAGGGCTTCCGCGAGAGACGGCGTAAGGATTCCCGCATCGTTGATGTCCGGGTTGGCCGTGCCACTTTGGAGGGAAGCTTCGTAGGTGTCGAAGGTCCAGGCTATCCAGGCGCGGCCGTTGTCGTCTCGGGTTTCCCGGTTCACGGCCCGCACCGGGCTTCGCGGGGCACGGTGCGGGCCGGGTTCAACTCAGGCGTTCCAGCCTGCGGTGATGTTGCCGGTCGGCGCGTAGAGGGAGAAGTAGCACGTGGACGCGCTATTCGCACAGTGATAGATGGCCGAGCGCAGGTTCATGCACCAGAACCCGGTGTAGCCGGTGACCTTGAAGCTCACACCCATCTCGGCGGAGTAGTTGTACCGGGAGGAGTCGAACATGCTGGGCGTGGACCAGTTGTATGACCCGCCGACGGTGACCGGGGCGGGGGCGGCGTCGAGGGTTCCGCTGATGGCGGTGAACGCGGCGTTGTCCGCGAGGGACCCGGCCACCCCGAGCTGCTGCTGCCAGAGGAACCCGTTGACTGCCCGCCCGGCGCTGAACGAACCCTTGTTGGTGGCGCGATGCCCGTTGAGGGAGGTGGTCATCACGTACGTGCTGGTGCCCAGCGTCTTGCTACCGGACCCGAAGACGCCCACCCCCTTGACCGTCGACACAGTGTTGCCCGAGCCGTAGGTTCAGCACGCGGATCCGGCGCCGGTGATGTCGCACCAGCCGCCGCCGGGGTCCGGTCCGGGAAGGATTGAGGGGACCGCGCCGACCTGCGAGCGCATCTGGGGACGTTGAGCTGCGCGAACAGGCGCGGCGCTGGTGGCGGAGTTCGTGGAGCAGGCCCACGGGCCGACGCGCTCAGCGAGCGGTAGGGCGCACTGGTCGCTCGTGGCAGCGCCGGCGCTAACCGGCCGGGCGGGAGCTGCTTGGCTGACCGTGGTGACGGTGACGCTGAGGCCGACGGCTGCGATGCTGGCGGCGAACATGGTGGACGTGATGCGCATCTTGAATCCCCCTCGTGATCGTGTGGGGGCTCTCGGACTTGTCCGGAGCGAATCAGAGTCGGTTCACGGCTGGGCGCAGAACCAGCCACCGGTCCGTTCCGCCTGAGGCAACTGGCACTGGTCGACTGTCGTCTGCGCCGAGGTGCCGATGCTCCTGGCACGCGTTCCCAGAACACCTGCGACCACGGCCACGGCAAGAAGAACGATGACGAGCGAACTCGCGACTACCACGCGAGAATCCCACAGCTTCACCACAACACCCCTCTGCGTCGATGACATTCCGGAGTGTTCCAGTTGCCGTCGCGTATGTCATGCGCTTCGGAGAAGCGGTTGGACCGAGATCGGTCGGTCCACTTCGGCAACAGGTGTTGCCTGGCTGACGTAGGAAACGTCAGCTACCAGCACGAACGTGCAGATCACATGTCAGCCGACCAACACCTGTTGCCGAAGTGGCCCAACCCCGGGTGATCTTGGTCGTGTGGCTGTTTCCCGGCGCGGGA
>JANXWJ010000288.1 GCA_025351185.1 Candidatus Nanopelagicales bacterium | reverse complement strand
GGACCGGCCGCGACGTTCGTCCATGCCACCGGGCCGGCGTCGCTCGCCGAGGTCGGCGACCTGGCGGGCGCGATCACCGACGCGACCGTGACCACCCCGAGCGTCGATCCGAAGACGATCGCCACGAGCGTCACGCTCGCGGCAACCCTGACCTACGGCGGCGCGACACCGGGCATCACGAGCTCCGTCCCGGTGTGGGCACAGCCTGCTGGCAGCACACCGATCGTGCGCAGCCCGGCCAGCAGCGGTCCTGGCGCTGCGGGCGGCACTCTCGTGGTGCCCACGACCGCCGACTCGTCGCTGTTCAATGACGGCGACTGGGCGCTGGTCCGGGTGATCGGATACGGAGGTCCCGCCACACGGGTCTTCGACAAGGATGGTTACATCACCTACGTCAGGACCGTGACCGACCTCGTCGGTGACGGCGTCGACTGCAGCGGATATCGCGGTGACTACTCCGGGACCACACTAGATCCGGCCTGTCACCGCGTCACTACCTCCACGACCTCGGTCAACGGCCTCGGCGACCCGACCAACGTCGTCACGATGACCGGCATGGGTGCCGCACACCTTGCTGCACCCGTGCTCTCCGCGGCGACACTGTCGAGCGCCTCCGTCGCTGCCGGCGGCGTCGTGACGATGACGGTGCACTACGCCGACGCGCAGGATGCTCCGAAGCCCGGTCAGCAGCTCTATGTACAGCTGCACCAGGGCACGCACAACGTCTACGCGCAGACGTCGCCGACGACGACCTGCACCGGATCCGCGCCCTTCGACTGCACGGTGTCCGCCGAGATCCACGTCCCGGCGGACGCCTTCAGCGGCGTCTACACGCCCGCATGGTTCGCCTCCTACGACACCGGAGGCAACCGAGTCTTCATCACGCCGACGGAGCTCACGACCTACATCGAGGATCGCGCGGCCACCACGACAGCCCCCCCGACCGCAGCGGCGATGTTCGGGCTCACCCTCACCGTGTCAGGTGGTGTCGGCGCCGACACGACGCCGCCACTGCTCACGTCAGTGACGCGCACCTCGGCAGCGCAGGTCGACACGACAGACCCGACAGCGGTGCCCTACGCCGCGACCTTTCACTGGACCGGCACTGATGTCGGAACGGGAATCTCGCGGGTCGAGGCCACGCTGTATCCCCTTGCGGTGCAGGGGTATACGACGGCGGGCTGGTCGCCGACCGGTCCGGCGGTGAGCGGCACGTCGGGTGACATGGTCGTCAGCTCCTACTCCGCCAGCGGCCCCGGTGACTGGGTCGTACGCGCCGTGACGGTGACCGACCGCCGGGGCAACGTTCGCCGCTATGACGCCGACGGCACCGTGGTGCCCGGCACCACCCACGCGATGGACTTCACCACTCTCGGATTCTCGGCCGTCAACGGTGCACCCGCAGCGGTGCCGAGTGCTCCGCGCTCGCTCAAGGTGAGTGGTCGCGACGCCACTCTCGTCGCCACGTGGGCGCCGCCAGCGAGCGCCGGCGGTTCGGCCGTGACGTCGTACGACCTGACCCTCGCTCTGGGGGATGCGACGACGATCGGGCCGCAGACGGTCACGGGAACGACCGCGACCTTCACCGGTCTCAGCAACGACACCGGCTACACCGTGACGGTGAAGGCACACAACTCCCTAGGCATCGGGCCGTCCGCCTGGGCGCCGGGCACCTGGGTGCACCCGGTCGCACCACTGGTGGGTCCGACGATCGGGACCGCCCCGCCGCTGGTGTCGCGCAGGTCGCCGATCTCTCTGGTGGCGGTGGCACCTCCGGTGCAGGCAGGAGCGCCGATCACCGGCTACCTCACCCAGGTGCGCGTCGCACCTCCAGGCAAGGCCTTCCCCACTGCCTGGTCCAGCTCAGGTGCTCGCCGGTCGAGCCCGTCGACCGCGGTCGCCGTCGCACTCGGCGGCCGCATCTGCGTGCGGGTTGCAGCGGTCAACCCGATCGGCGTCGGTGCGGTCTCGAACGGCCGGTGCACCACCGTGCTCGGTGATGAGCGCTCGCTCCCCGCGTCGTCCGGCTGGAAGCGACAGACGCTGTCCTCGGCCTACAACCGCACGCTGTCGACGTCGACGCGCGCCGGTTCGTCGATGGTGCTGGCCAAGGCGTACGGCTCGCGGATCACGATCGCCGGACGCGCGGTGCCGCACGGCGGGTCGATCACGGTCTACGTCGGAGCGAGACGGGTGGCCACGCTGTCCTTCGCCCAGGCGCGGGCCGGCTACGTCGAGCGCTCCGTCAAGGTGGCGCTCACCGGCCAGCGGGTGATCCTCGTGGTCACCCACCCAGGCCGGGGAGTCAGCCTCGACGGCATCGCCGTCTCCCCCTGATTGACGTCCGTGCCTCCACC
>JANXWJ010000275.1 GCA_025351185.1 Candidatus Nanopelagicales bacterium | reverse complement strand
CCCCGGCCTGGTGGCCGGGGCTTTCGTCGTGAACAGGGGTGAGTGGAGGTGGCGGGAATCGAACCCGCGTCCTTCGTTGGTGATCAGGGTCTTCTCCGGGCGCAGTCCGCTGTGCTTTTCTCAGCCCCGGCAGTCACGCGGACAAGCTGCCGACGGGCTCAGTCACTGTTTGGTGTCCCGCACTATCCCGTGACCGGGTAGCGAAGTAAGTCCCCTAGATGACGCCAGGAACCGGAGCGGGAACGCCCCCGGGCTGACGGACTTCAGGCTCGCTTAGGCAGCGAGGGCGAAGTCAGTGCGCTGTGTATTGGCACTTATAGTTTTTGCTGGATCGTTTGCGAGATAACCAGCATCCTCGGCCCGCTTCTCCCGTCACAACAGACGAAGTCGAAACCGATCACCCCCTGTGCAGTTGTGACTCCAGCATACGGCCTACCCCCGACTTCCCGCAGCGGCCATTCGGCGAGGTCAGGACCGACCGGCTCATCCCACGGGTTGGCTGGTCACGACAAAGCCCCTCGTCATGAAGTCCAGCGTGATGCCCGTGTCGTCGACCGGGCCGAGGCGCACGACAACCGTGACACCGTCCCGCGTGTACGTCTGCGTCATGGCGTCGACGGCACCTGAGACCCAGCCCGACGTCGACAGCTCCCCGCTGACCAGGGTGAAGGCGGAGTCACGCGTTGTCGCGGGAACGTGCACGCTCGCCATGCAGTTCCCGTCTCGGTCACCCGCCGGAGTCGAGAGGTCGTGGGCGACGAGCGGTGACAGACCTTGCAGAACTGCCACGTCCGACGCGGTGCAGGCTGCGTCCATCCGCGCGGTCTGCTCGGCGTACTGCGTCTCGGCCGCCTTAAGCAGCGCGACCAGCCCCACCAGCACGAGCACGTAGGTCACCGCGGCGATCGGCCAGTAGCCCGGGCTGCTGCCGCGGAACGCCTGCAGCATCATGTCGACGCCGATGGCCAGCAGCATGGCGGGGATCGCCGTCACGATGACCACCGCGATCCACGGGAACGGCTCGGCGCCGTAGGCGATCGTGAGCGCACCCCAGACGATGGCGATCGCAATCAACAGGAGCACCCCGCCGGTGAACGCTCCGAGTGCGACCAGGCGTCCCGGCGGGGGATCGAGGTCGTCGAAGGGTGAGCCTACGTCGTCGGACACGGCGTCCTAGACGCCCTTGTTGAGACGGCCGTAGAGGCCCTTGAGGGTGCCGTGAAGCTTGCGGTATTCCGCGTAGCCGTCGGAGTATGCCTGGGCATTCGCCGGCTGCAGGCGGAACGTCGAAGCGACTGGCACGAGAGCAGGAACATCGCTCAACGTCAGCTCTCCCAGACAGATCCGGGCCCACAGCGCGACGCCGCGCAACTGCGCATGCCGTGGGTCGGCGACCTGTTCGACCGGGATGCCGAGCACGTCGGCGAAGATCTGGCACCAGAGGTCGCTCTGCGCCCCACCGCCGAGGATGCGCACCTTGGGCACCGGCTGCTTGAGGAACTTCTCGTAGGAGTCGAAGAGCCAGCGCATGTTGTAGGCCACGCCCTCGAGCACCGAGCGCACGAGCATCGCACGGTCGGTGCGCAGCGACATGTTGAGCCAGCCGGAGCGCAGCCGCTTGTCCTCCACCGGACTGCGCTCACCGTTGAGCCACGGCATGTAGAGCAGTCCTTCGCTGCCCGCCGGTGCGGTCGCGGCGAGCGCGAGCAGGTCCTCATAAGACGGCGACTCGCCCTCCGGCGCCATCCCCTCCGCACCGATGCCGCTGCCACCGCCGAGCAGCCCGTCGTGCGGAGCGATGATCTGCTCGCGCAGCCAGTGCAGCGCCGCTCCCCCGGTCTCCTGGTTGTTGGCGACGATCGGGAAGTCGGCGTCGAGCCCGGGCACGGTCGCGATCGAGTGCAGCACGTCGGTGCGCTTGAACGGCACCCGCGCGCCGATCCACGCGGTCGTCGAGATCGCGATGTGGGTGTCGTACGCCGCCACCGCACCAGAACCCACGACCGCTGCATGCAGGTCGGGGATCCCACAGATGACGGGCGCTCCCGCTGCCACCCCGATCGCATCGGCGACCTCGGGCAGCAGCGGTCCGAGCACCGAGCCGGTGGGCACGAGGTCAGGAAGCCGGGCGCGGTCGCGCTGCGTCTTATGCACGAGGGAGTCGACGTAGCCGATCGGGGCACCGGGCCGATTGTCGGTGAGCCAGCTGAGGATCATCGACGCAGGCGTCGCTGCCGTGCGCCCGGTCAGGCGCAGGCCGAGATAGTCGACCGGCTCGAGCAGGGTGACGGTCTTCGCATAGACATCCGGCATCGTGCGCTTGAGCAGCAGCGAGTGACCTGTCGGGTCGGCACCGCTCGGAGTGGGCGCACCTCCCGTCGTGCGCACGAACGGGAGCGCCTTGTGCGGCGCGATGCCCGAGAGGTTGACCGGGCCGCCGATGACCTCGCGCACGAGCTCGCGCGCGCGGGTGTCGGCCCACAGCAGCACCTCGCCGACCGGCGTGCCATCAGCGCCCACGGGCACTGTCGAGCCCCACTGACCCGTGATGGCGACTGCATGCAGCGCGTCGCGGTCGGCGCCGGAGCGCTCGACCACCTCGGCGGATGCGGCGAGCAGCGCGCTCCACCACTCGGTCGCGTCCTGCGTCGCCGAGCCGTCCAGCCCGACGTGCACCGAGACGGCGCGTGCCGCCGTACGCCGTACCTCGCCGTCGAGGCTGACCACCGCGACCTTGGGGCCGCCGTTGCCGAGGTCGATCGCGAGGATCCACCTGTCGCCGGGCCGGCTCGTGGCGCCCACGTCGGACTCACGCGCGCCTGCATCACCCATGCGAGCTCCCGAGATCCACGGGGTCAGCCTGTCAGGCTGCGGGTGAGTCGGGGGCGACCTCGTGCATCGCGTCGAGCACACCGGCCATGACGACCTCAAGGGTGGCGTTGCCCTGCGGCGTGCCACCGAAGCCGTACATCGCACCGGACTTCGCCGGCTCGCCCTGCTTGTCCTGCGCGTACGTGACAGCGAGCTTGAGCGCCTCGATGAATCGCTCGGCGGTGCCGTCCTGAGTGTTGGGCCGGGTGATGCAGAAGTGCAGCGCGGGCGGGAGCTGCAGGGCGTTCATCCGCCAGCCCTGGTCCTTGAGCGAGTCGTTGACGAGGTAGATGTCGAGATCGCCGACGGACTTGAACGCGACGAGGAACGTCGGGTCGCCGATCACCTCGAGCTCGGGCACCTGCGTACGGATGCCCTCGGTGATCGTGGTCGCGGTCTTCATGATGCCGTCTGCTGCGGCGAGGTAGCCGCTCTCGCCGGTGGCGAGGATCGCGGCGTAGGTCGAGGCGATGATGCCGCCGCTGCGCGAGCCGGCCAGACCGGGCGAGAGGTAGAGGCCTCCGGGCCAGTCTGGATAGGTGAAGTACTGGTTCTTGCGCAGGTCCTTGCTGCGGTAGAGCAGCACGGACGAGCCCTTGAGTGCGTAGCCGTACTTGTGGGTGTCGGCGCTGATGCTCGTCACTCCTGGAACCCGGAAGTCCCACAGGGGTACGGCGTATCCGAGCTTCTCGACCCACGGCAGCAGCCAGCCGCCGAGGCAGCCGTCGACGTGCATGCCGATGCCGTGACTCTTCGCGAGCGCGGCGATCTCCTCGATCGGGTCGATGAGACCGTGGGCGTAGTTGGCGGCGCTACCGACCAGGGCGATGGTCTGGTCGTCGATGAGTGCGGCCATCGCGTCGACGTCGGCGACGTACGCCTCGGTCAGCGGGGCGTGGCGCACCTCGATGCCCATCCAGTGCGCGCCCTTGTCGAGCGCGACGTGCGCGGTCTGCGGCATGACGACGTTGGGGCGCGTGACGCCACGGGTCTCGCGGGCGTGCTCGCGGTAGGAGTACAGCGCGGTGATCAGGCTCTCGGAGCCGCCGCTGGTGACGACGCCGACACCGGTGCCGTGCAGGAGGTCGGAGGTCATCGCGATGATCTCGGCCTCGAACTTCGTGGCGCTCGGGTACATGTCGCGCTGCAGCACGTTGGCGTGGCTGAAGAGGTTGAAGACCTCGCCGAGGAATCCGTAGTGGTCGTGGTCGCCGCAGTAGAGGCTGCCCGACACGGTGCCGGTGTCACCCTGGGCGTCCTCCTTGTGCGCCATCTCCGCGATCTCGCGCAGGATGAGGGCGCGCTCGACCGGCTCAGCGGGCACCTTGCGGAAGCTCTCCGTGGTCTTGCGATAGGGCCAGAACCCGTCGAGCATCTCATCGAGACCGCTGTCGTCACTCATGTCCGCTCCTTGCGTCGTGATCGGTGTGCCGGTGTGCTCGTCGCCGTCGTGACGTTCGTCGTGCTGGTCGCTCTCCGGCCGGCAGCCTTCCCGCGCGTGGTCTTCGTGCTGGTGGTCTTCGCGCCGGTGGTCTTCGTGGTGGTGGTCTTCGCGCCCGTCGTCTTCGCGCCCGCGTCGGCTATGCCCGTCGTAGTCGGCGTGCTCGCGATGCCGTCGAGCAGGTAGTCGGTCACCGTGACGGCTTCGCGCGCGGCAGCAGGGCGGTCGGAGGCGCCGACGATGTTCGCACCGAGCTCCCGGGTGGCGCCGTACATAGCGGCCGCCAGGATTCCCGTGTCGCACAGGTGGATCTCGCCGGCGGCGAGTGCGGCCTCGAGCTGCTCGCGGATTCGAGTGAGGGAGCGTCCGGCGCCGGCCGCGCTGCGCGGCCACTCCTGCCCAGGCACGACGTGCGGCGCGTCGCGCACGACGATGCTCGCGAAGTCGTCGTGCAGGCAGTGGCTGAGGTAGAGGGCGAGCCCGGCGCGCAGTCGCGGGAGGTGGGGGCCGCTCTCATCGAGTGCGTCGAGCTCGCGGTGCAGCGCGGCGTCGACGTCGTCGTAGACCGCGGCGAAGATCTGCGCCTTGCCGTCGGGGAAGTAGTGGTAGAGCGCACCGCGTGCCATCCCGGCACGCCTGAGGATCTCCGCGACCGTGGTGTCGTCGTAGCCCGACTCCGTGAAGCATCCGCGCGCCGCCGCGACGAGCGTCGCTCGCGACGCCTCCGCCTACTCCCGTCGTGACATGCGCCGACCGTACCCGTTGACCGACCGTCGGTCAACGGACCGTTGAGCGGCCCGAGCGAAGGCTTTGACCTCTCAAATCACAAAGTGGATGAGCCAGGCGGCTCATGATGGCGACTCGCGGTCAGATTGTGCCCCTCGAGGGCACCTCTTGACCTTGCAGGTCACGGAACTTCCCTCAGGTGCGGTGGCCTTTTACTCGTCGACCCATCTCTCTTGCTATGTCGCGTTTGCTGTCGCGTTCGGCCAGGGTTTGGCGCTTGTCGTAGCTCTTCTTGCCTCGGGCGAGTGCGATCTCGACCTTGGCGTAGCCGTTCTTGAAGTAGAGCGAGAGGGGTACGAGGGTGAGCCCGCCCTCCTTCGTCTTGCCGATGAGCTTGGAGATCTCGTCCTTGCGCAGCAGCAGCTTGCGCACGCGTCGCGGGGCGTGGTTGGTCCAGGTGCCCTGGGAGTACTCCGGGATGTGGACGTTGTGCAGCCACACCTCGCCGTTCGTCACCTGGGCGAAGCCGTCGACGAGCGAGGCGCGGCCGGCGCGCAGTGCCTTGACCTCGGTGCCGGTGAGCACGAGTCCGGCCTCGTAGGTCGCCTCGATGATGTAGTCGTGCCGCGCCTTCTTGTTCTGCGCGACGTACTTCGTGCCCTGCTCGCGTGTCACGTCTCAGCCTCGCTGCGCCTGGTCGCTCGCGGCCACGAGCCCGCGCAGCACCTCGAGGGCGCGTTGCTCCGCCGACGCGGAGCCCACCTTGCCGGTCACGAGCACGTCGGGGTCGATGCCGACACCGTCGAGCGAACGCCCCGACGGCAGCAGGTAGCGCCCGACCGTAAGCTCGATCGCCGAGCCGTCCGACAGCGTGCTCGGCTCCTGCACGCTGCCCTTGCCGAACGTGCGCGAGCCCACGATCACCGCGCGGTTGCGGTCCTGCAGCGCACCGGCCACGACCTCGGCTGCGCTCGCGGTGCCGTCATCGACCAGCACCACCACCGGCACCGTCGTGTCGCCGGCGCCGATCGCGTCGAGGTGGTGCACGGGCTCGCCGCGCTTCTCATACGACACGACCGCGCCGCCGTCGAGGAATGCGCTCGCCACCTCGACCGCCTCGGTGAGCAGGCCGCCCGGGTTCGACCGCAGATCGAGAACGATACCGTTCATCGGCTGCTGGTCCGATGCCGCGATCGCCTTGCGTACGGCCGCGCCCACACCTCTCGTGAACGATGCGATGCGCACGACCTCGACCCCGCCGCTCAGCCGGGTGACGACGACGTCGTCGTTGGCGAGCGAGCCGCGGGTGACGGTCACGGTCTTCTTCTCGCCGTCGCGCACCATCGTGACGTCGACCTTGGTGCCCGGCGTGCCGCGCAGTGCGGTGGCCACGGCACCGAGCGAGGTGTCGGCGACGGCTGTGCCCGCGACCATGACGATGCGGTCGCCGCTGAGGATGCCGGCGGTCGAGGCGGGCGAGCTGCCCTGCACGCTCCCGACGTAGACCTTGCCGTCCTGGGTCGCTCGCAGCCACACCCCGATGCCGGAGTAGCGCCCGTCGAGTCCCTGCTGGAAGGAGGTGTAGTCGGTCTGCTTGTAGTAGGCCGACCAGCGGTCACCGAGCGCCTTGAGCATCCCCTCGACCGCGGCTTGGTCGAGCTGCGTGCGCGAGACCGGGTGCTGCGCGTCGGCGAGGATCTTGGTGGCTGCCTCGTCGAGCACGCTGGGGGCAGCGACAGGTGCGGGCGACCGCGACCCCACGACACCCGTCACAACTCCCCCGGCGTAGGCCGAACCCACCAGTGCGGCCACGAGAACAGCACGGCCGGCTCGGCGCATCGGGGGAGTGGGGGTCGACACAAGGGATGAGTCTAGATCGTCCGCACAAGCGCAATGTCCGCTCCGTCCACAGAGCGAAGACTCTCGACCCGCGGGTGAGAGTGCGGCACGACGATCAGGCCGCGGCGATACCGCCCGATCACGCGCTACGCACGGCTGGGACGGCGGGTCCTCGACCCAGCCTCGACCACCGGGTCAGGGTTTACCCACAGCGGTGACAGGTCTCGAGTGCTGGTCGAGCTAGCCGTTCCAGCAGGGCACGGGCACGCGCGGGGAGCCGAACCAGCCCATGGGGTCGTAGGGCACGCCGTCGACGTGCACCTCCCAGTGCAGGTGCGGGCCGGTGACCCAGCCGCTGGAGCCGACGTAGCCGACGACCTGGCCCTGACGCACGACCTCGCCGACATGGACGGCGGTGCGCGACTGGTGGGCCGACATCGTGGAGACGCCGCCGCCGTGGCTGATGACGGTGTGCAGGCCGTACGGCCCGCCGTTCGTCACGAGGATCACCTTGCCGTCGGCGGCGGCGAGGATCGGGGTGCCGTAGGTGCCGCGGATGTCCTCACCGGTGTGGCAGGACTTGTAGCCGTAGACCGGGTGCACGCGCCAGCCCACCCCGCCGACGATGCTCGCGCCCGGGATCGGCCAGATGAGCGAACCCGATGGCGCGCCGGTGAACCCACCGCCGGTGCGCGTGGAGCGACGCTCCAGCGCGGCGAGCCGCTTCTGCTCGGCCTTGAGGGCGAGGTACTGCTTCTTGACCCGCGCCTTCTCCTTCGCAGCGACAGCGAGTCCGTGGGCACGGGCGCGTACGAGCGCGTCGACGTGCGCCTTCGCTGCGACGGCGCGTACGGCGGCTGATGCGGCCCTGGCGAGCGACGCGCTAGCGAGAGCTGACGCTGCACTCGCCTGGTCCCTCGACTGCTGCGCCTGGAGCGTCGCGAGCGCAACATCGGCCTTGGCGGCCTCGAGGTCGGCGAGGGTCTTGTTCTGCGAGCGGGAGACGCTGCGGATGGCCTCGAGCTGGTCGGCGAAGTCCGACGGGGTCGCTGCCGAGAGGATCGCGGCGAGCTCGTTGTAGGGCCCGGCCATGTAGACGGCGCGCGAGAGGTTGCCGATCGCGAGATTCATGTCGACGATCCGCTGCTTCGCCGCGACGAGGCGCTTCTGCGCGTCGAGCACCGCGGCGGTCGCCCGCGACTCGGCGACGGCGGCACCAGCGGCGGCCCGCCGGGCTGAGGTCTTGGCGCTGAGCGCGACGGCGAGCGCGGTCTGGGCTGCGGGGAGCTGCGTGCGGGCCCGCTCGAGTGCGTCGGCCGCAGCGTTGACCGCTTTCGAAGCCTGTGCGAGGTCGTCGGAGGCGGCGGACAGCTTCTGCTTGATGTCGGGCTGAGCCTGCGCCGAGGGAGCGCCGAGGAACAGCAGCACCAGGGTCAGCGAGGCGAGCAGACGTACACCGGCGCGCGACAGCACGCGTCCCGAACGCAGCACGGGTCCTCCAGGTGGCCCCGGCGGCGTACCACCGGACGCCCGTGGCCTTGGGGAAGGAGTGACGGGCGTGACGTATGTGACTTCAGAGCACACTAACCCGACTCGCCCGTGGCGCGGCATACCAACGCGCCCTCCGGACACCCCACCGGCGACCTGGGTGCTGTGGGTGCTTCCGAGCTTCTGAAACGCCCACGACACCCAGGTCAGCGGTGGGGTGCCCGGGTGTACGGCGGGGTCAGACGCGGAGGTAGCGGCGGAGCGTGATGAAGGCCGTGACGCAGGCGAGCACGATGCCGAGTCCGAACAGGACGGCAGAGGCGTGGATGACCGCGTCCCAGCCCACGAAGGGGGTGATCGTGAACTGGGGTGTGAGTCGATGGTCGATGAGGAAGATCTTGACCGCGACGAGCGACAGGCTTGCTAACGCCGCTCCGATCGCGGCCCCGATGGCGGCCTCGAGGAGGAACGGCATCTGGATGTAGAAGTCGCTCGCGCCGACCAGGCGCATGATGCCGGTCTCGCGTCGCCGGTTGAACGCCGCGACGCGCATGGCGTTGGCGATGAGCAGGACCGTGACCAGGATCATCGAGCCGGCGATGAGCAGCGCGAGCTGCTGAAGGCCGCCGAGCACCTGGAAGAACTTGTCGAGCAGGCTGCGCTGGTCCACGACGTTGTCGACGCCCGGTCGACCCGAGAACGCGTCGGCCACCACCTGGTACTGCTGCGGGTCGGAGAGCTTGACGCGGAAAGACTCGGGCAGGGCGTCGGGGCTGGCGTTCTGCGCGATCGGAGAGTTCTTGAACTGCTCCTTGAACCGGGCATAGGCATCGGTGCTGGACTCGTAGAAGACGTCTTGCACCAGTGGCTTGAGCGAGCTGAGGTCAGCCTGGATCTGGTCCTTCTGCGCCTGCGTCACGACGCCGCCGGAGCAGCTCGCGGCGTCAGAGTTCTTGGTGCACAGGAAGATCGAGACCTGCACCTTGTCGTACCAATAGTCCTTCATGACATCGACCTGGTCGCGCACGAGGAGTGCGCCACCGAGCAGGCCCAACGACACGGCGAAGGTGATCACCAGGGCGATCGTCATCGTGAGGTTGCGGCGCAGGCCGATGCCGACCTCGTTGAGGATGAGACGGGCGCGCATGGTGAGTGGTGGTCCTAACGGTCAGGGTGCGGTGCCGGGCGGTGTCGCAGCATCGTGGGTCATCGCTGCGGCGGTGGGATCAGCGGGCGTAGCCGTAGACGCCGCGGCTCTGGTCGCGCACGAGCAGTCCGCCCTCGAGCTCGATGACCCGCTTGCGCATCTGGTCGACGATCGCGGCGTCGTGCGTGGCCATGACCACTGTGGTGCCGGTGCGGTTGATCCGGTCGAGCAGCTTCATGATCCCGACCGACGTCGAGGGGTCGAGGTTTCCAGTCGGCTCATCGGCGATGAGGATCATCGGCCGGTTGACGAACGCGCGGGCGACCGCGACACGCTGCTGCTCGCCACCGGAGAGCTCGTCGGGCATCCGGTCGTACTTCCCGTCGAGCCCGACGAGGTCGAGCACCTCGGGCACGACCTTCTTAATGTGGCTGGTCGGCCGCCCGATGACCTCGAGGGCGAAGGCGACGTTCTGCTGCACGGTCTTGTTGGGGAGCAGCCGGAAGTCCTGGAAAACCGTGCCGACCTGGCGACGCAGCGCCGGCACCTTCCAGCGGGAGAGTTGGTTGAGGTCCTTGCCGGCCACGTGGATGGCGCCGCTCGTGGGGCGCTCCTCCTTGAGGCAGAGCTTGAGGAAGGTCGACTTGCCCGAGCCGGAGGCGCCGACGAGGAAGACGAACTCCCCCTTCTCGATCTCCACGGTGACGTCGTCCAACGCCGGCCGCGCCTGGTTGGCGTACAGCTTGGTGACGTTGTCGAAACGGATCACGGGGGTGGGCTCCTCAGGGGACGGTCGGGCGGGGTGGTGTCCGACGTGTGAGACGTGCACGAGTCTACGTTCCGTTCCCGCCGACCCTCGTCACCAGCATGTGACGCGTGGCGCACCGCGTGCTGACGGTGCGCAGACGGGCGTCGAGCAGCACAACGAGCCTCGAGGTGAGTCCCCCGATGTGACCTGTGACTCGTGGTCACGCTCCCACAGTCAAAATTGAGGAAAACATGAGCCACCAAGCGTGATCGGGCGCGCACTGAGCGCAAGGTACGTGCCACCATAAAGACGTTCAGCGCAGCGATTCAGGCGCCCCGCACCCCGTGCCCGCGGATCAAAGGGAGCTCGCTGAGGCCGAGCACGAGGGACGGTGTACCCCGTACCGCCCGATGTCGCTAGCGCCCGCCGCGACATCGCACCGCACCTGCGGAACCGGGACGGGACCACATCGCGACTCGAGCACCACCGCGCGTCGCCCCCCGCGACGCTCCACCTCCAGGTGGAAGAGGCCCCGGGAACCCCCCCGTCCCGGGGCCTTCTGGCGTCCCGGCGCAGCCCGCTGCCCCGCTCTCGAGCTCTGGGATCAGGCGCTGGTGCGGCGCCAGCGGATGCCAGCCTCGATGAAGTCGTCGATCTCACCGTCGAGCACCGCTGTGGTGTTGCCGGTCTCGACGTCGGTACGCAGGTCCTTGACCATCTGATACGGGTGCAGGACGTAGGACCGCATCTGGTTGCCCCACGAGCCCGTCGAGTCGCCCTTGAGCGCGTTCATCCGGGCCTGCTCCTCCTGGCGGGAGCGCTCGAGCAGCTTGGACTGGAGCACGATCATCGCGCTGGCGCGGTTCTGGATCTGCGAGCGCTCGTTCTGGCACGAGACCACGATGTTGGTGGGCAGGTGGGTGATGCGGACCGCGGAGTCGGTCGTGTTGACGCCCTGCCCACCGGGACCGCTCGAGCGGTAGACGTCGACGCGCAGGTCGTCGTCGGGGATCTCGATGTGGTCGACCTGCTCCACGACCGGCAGCACCTCGACGCCGGCGAAGGAGGTCTGGCGACGGCCCTGGTTGTCGAAGGGCGAGATGCGCACGAGGCGGTGCGTGCCCTGCTCGACCGAGAGCGTGCCGTAGGCATAGGGCACCTTGACGGAGAAGGTCGCCGACTTGATGCCGGCCTCTTCCGCCCAGGAGGTGTCGAGCACCTCGAAGGGATAGTTGTGACGCTCGCAGTAACGGGTGTACATGCGCAGCAGCATCTCGGCGAAGTCCGCAGCGTCGACACCGCCGGCCTCGGCGCGGATCGTGACGAGGGCCTCGCGCTGGTCGTACTCCCCCGACAGCAGGGTGCGGACCTCGAGCTCGCCGACGGCCTTGGCCAGGGACTCGATCTCGTTCACCGCTTCGATACGGGTGTCGTCGTCATCCATCTCGTCGGCGAGGTCGAGCATCACCTCGACGTCGTCGAGGCGCTGGCGCAGGCCGGTCACCTTGGCGATCTCGCCCTGCACGAACGACAACCGGCTGGTCACGGCCTGAGCCTTGGCCTGGTCGTCCCACAGGTCGGGGGCGCTGGCCTCGGTCTCGAGGCGCGCCACCTCGTCGCGCATCGAGGGCACGTCGAGCACCTTCTCGATGCTCAGAAGGGTCGCCTGGTGCTCCTTGAGAGCCTCGCGGGGTTCCTGAATGGCCACGCCTAGAGATTAGTCGCCCGCACGACTCCCTTCTCCCGCTTGGGCCGCCTCCCCACCGGGTTGGATCGACGGCCGGAGAGCCCGTCGATCATGCACTCGGGGCGACTGCGCCATCCGGCTGATTCACGGCCGCCGAACCGGGTCACCGAATCGCTTCGTACGACAGCGATCCGCGGCTCTGATCAGCGGTGTCACAGGTGTCATCCCCTCATCGAGGGGGTCGGGGTCCCCCACATTTCGGGGTCGCCGCGCACCCGGGGGCTCCGGCAAGGTGAAGAGTCGTCCGAAGTCCTGGGTCGGCGAGCGGTGTCCGGTGGATCTCTCCGGGGCCGGCCGCCGCGCAGGGCGACGATGCGCTCGACCCGACCGGGTCGAGCTCTGGGAGGGGAACACCATGCTCAGCTTGTCCCACCGTGGGCGCTCGACGACCCGCCGTGCCGCACTCACGCTGACCGCGAGCGCCACCGTCGGCGCCTTCGTGCTCTCGGCGTCACCGGTCGGCGCGGCAACGCCGCCTGAGTGGCCGACGGCTGGTCGCCTCCCGATCGGCTGCGACCCGGGTGTCACCTACACGAACGTCACCGCGACGACCTGGACCTACCAGTTCAGCGACAGCACGGTCGCCACCTTGAGCAACCCGCGGATCGGCACCGGCGCAGGCAACATCAGCGTGCTGCCCGTCGCCGGTGCCAACGTCTACGCCCGTGTCACGCTGTCGGACCCCTGCTCGGGCGTCGGCGGCGGAATCGTCGACTGGGCCCGCAACGGCGCGATCCTCACCGGTGGCTTCCTCACCCCCAGGACGACCGACTCCTTCTCGGGAGCCTGGGCGACGCTGGTCGGCAACCTCAAGCCGGACTCCGCGGGCGTGTGGACGATTCCTGTCGCTGCCACCGCGCACCGCTACGACACGATCACCCTCGACCAGGACTTCAAGCTCGTGTCGAAGACCGCCGGCAGCTCCACGGTGACGATCGTCGGCGCGTGGGCGAAGGCCAAGTCCTATCTCCTGCGGCAGACCACGCTGACCATCACCGCGCCCACGTCGGTCAGAAGGGGCAAGCTCACCACGGTCTCCGGGGTCCTCAAGTACGCCACCAACGCCGGCCTCGTCGCCGACGGCGGCGAGAAGGTCATCGTGCAGACCAGGATCGGCACGGCAGCCTGGAAGAACGTCGCTGTCGTTGCCGCCAACGCCGCCGGTGTGGTCACCGCGAAGGTGCAGCTCACCAAGTCGAGCCAGGTCCGCTTCGTCCACGCTGCCGTGCTCTCGGGTCGCTTCACCGCGACGGCCATCTCGGTCGTGAAGCTCGTCAAGGTCACCTGACCGACGCACCTCTCAACGAGTGTGGACCGGCGGCTCCCGTCGGTCCTGGCTCGTCGTGGTGACGCGAAGTCACGGGTTGGGCCGCCGTGGCGGCACTTCCTCGCCGACCAGCGCCCCTAGCGTGGCGGCCGATGACGTCGGCTGATCGACGCCGCCCGAGAAGGGACAACGTCGATGTCCAGGTCCTTGCGGCGCTCGCGTTCACCGCTGCCGCCGCCGTGGGCATGACCGTGCTCACCGCAGCGCCGGTGGAGGCATTCGCCATCCCGGCGTGGCCCGTTGGCGGCTACGTCCCGACCGGCTGCACCATCACCACCTCAGCCCCACACGGCAGCGGCCTGTTCACCATCAGCCACAGCGACCCGCTGGAGCCGACGATCACCGACGTGCTCATCAACGCCGGTACAGCCGTCGCGCTCAAGCCCGGTGCCGCGACGTCGTACACGGTCAGCATCAAGGCCGGCGAGACCTGTTCTGGTGTCGGCTA
Source organism: Candidatus Nanopelagicales bacterium (assembly GCA_025351185.1). Lineage (GTDB taxonomy): Bacteria > Actinomycetota > Actinomycetes > S36-B12 > CAIYMF01 > Longivirga. The sequence continues at coordinate 6,660 of JANXWJ010000275.1, read as the reverse complement.
TCTCGCCGTTGCGTGGGTGCGGGCCCAGACCCACACCAACCAGCCCCCGATGACGGAGCCGCTCACCGCCGACGTCTTCCGGGGCACGTTCAGCTCGATGGACTCGGCCCAGGCAGACGCGACCGGGGTCTACCGAGCCGACGTCGCCGCAGTGGCCCGCAGATACGACGACTTCATCCTCAGCGCCAACTTCACCCTCGTGGCTACTCCCACCCCACGATGGCGCCCGGGTGACATCGTCGGCGACCGGTCGCTGAAGAAGCTCTACCTGTTGCGCCAGACCACCCTGACGGTCGCATCGACGTCGTCGGTGCAGAAGGGCAAGCGCGTCACCGTGTCCGGTGTCCTCAAGTACGCCACCAACGCCGGCCTCGTCGCCGACGGCGGCGAGAAGGTCATCGTGCAGACCAGGAGCGGCAAGGCCGCCAGGAGGGGTCGGCGCTGCGGCGTCGGCCTCTCCCTTCGCATGTTCTGACCGCCGCGGCTTGAGCAGACCTTGAGGGTCTGTGGACAACGCGAGCGGGGGCTCACCGGAACTTCCTAGGTTGACGGCTCTGACGTCCGCATCCTCTGGGAGACACCGTGATTCCCCGTTCTCGATTCCGCCCCCAGCCCCACCGATCGCTGTCCCGCGTGACGCGTCGGCTCACCGTCGCACTCGCCTGTGTGGCGTTCGCATCGACGGGCGCGGTCACGACCACCCCGTCCTCGGCGGCCCCGGCTCCAGCCACCCACGCGCACGCCCTCGCGAGACCGGCCGGCTCGGTGTTCCTCACCGCGCGCGACCTCCACGCCGTCCGCCGGCTGCACGCGCGCGGCCTGTCACCGGCCGCGGCAATCGCTCAGATCCGTCGGCACCGCAGCCCTGCCGTGAAGGTATCGACGCGCTCGGTCGCGAGCATGGTCCCGATGCACGGCGGCCTCTGCTCGTACTGGACGCCGCAGTGGGCACCCGATGTCGACGGGAGCGGTCGGCTCATCCCGACGCGGTGCGGAGACACGACCTTCGGCTGGACGAAGATCATGCTCAAGCACGGGGTCACCAACATGACCCTGGTGCAGCGGCTCTACCAGCAGCAGCCGACGAAGGTCGTGGGCAGCCAGCTGGAATACGACGGCTTCGTGGTGCAGAGCAGCGACCTCAGCATCGTGCTGCCGGTGCGCGCGGTGGTGGAGACGTCCGGCTACAGCCTGCGGCGTGGCGAGAGCTCACCCGATGGCATGATCCTGGGCACCAACACCGTCTACTGCGTGACCGGTGCGCCCCTGTGCCCCGTCTGGATCAACCTCCTGTGACCGCGACCTTCGACCCCACCGATGACACATGGCGAGACGTGCTGACGCGCGACGACTGGCCGGACCTCCTGTCCGCCGCCTTGCGCCGTGCTGCCGCGACCCTGCCGACGGCGGTGCCCTTCGAGCTCGACGACATCGCAGTCGTACGTGAGCGAGACGGCTCGATGCTCGACATCCGCTATCGCACGTCGACCGGCCTGTCCGTGGGTCGGCGATGGCGTGCCTCCGACCTGCCCGCAGCGGGACTGCCGGAGTCGATGACTGCGCTCGACGTCGCTGCCTGGATCGCTTCCTGGATCGTCCGCTTCGAGATCGGTGAGCCGCTGGGCAGCTATGCCCAGCATCTCGAGGTCGACAGCGACGGAACGGGTTGGTGGGGCGCCGGCTATCGCGTCCCCTAGCCGATCCAGCGGCCAGCACCCCGTCCTAACCGGTCGTGGTGCGGGCGCTGGCTTCTGCCACGACCGTGACGCCGCGTCCGGTGAGCCACGACAGGAACGGCGGTCGGGAGACGGCTGCCGCCCGCACCGTCACCGTCGTGGTGGTCACGGTGACAGCGGTGAGACGGAACGACGTGAGCTGCTTCGACGACGGAACGCTCGCGGTGTAGGACCGCACCGCGCCGCGCGCCGCCCGGGGATCCAGCAGCAGATCCCCGCGGGCGCCACCGGCATAGACGGTCGGGAGATCGACAGCCTGGGCGCCAGCCAGCGCGGCCCCGTCGACCGTTGCCTGCAGTGCTCGGCGCTGGAGCCAGAGCACGCTGACGTCGGTCACGACCGTCAGAAGCATCAGCACCACGACCACCACCCCGATCACCAACGGCAACGTGGAGCCCTCGTCACCTCGGCGCTGCAGGCGGCGCAGACGCTGTAGGCGCTTCACGGTGCCTCCCGATAGCGGTCGACGGGCATCGACTCCTGGCCCGTCACGGAGACGCCGGCGCCGCCGGGCATGAAAGGCATCGCGACCTCCACCCGCACCGTCACATCGACCCGCGAGCCGGGCTGCAGGCAGCCGCCCACGCATCGGATCACGGGGATCACCGCGCTCACCCCGGCATCAGCGAGGACGAGTCGGGTGGCGGCCTGTGCTCGGGCAGCACCTTGGGAAGGCGTGGCCGACGTGACATACGCGCGCGCTGCCTCGCGTGCGGCAGCAGTGGCGGCGAAGGACGCCGACTGCACGGCCATCACCGATATCACGGCGTAGAGCAGCGGCACCAGCAGCCCCACCCCGAGCACGAGCACCTCGAGGATCGCTGTGCCGTCGTCGTCGCTGGATGTCGTGAGACCTGCTGAGCGCCTGCGACTTTCGCGCATCACGACTCCACGAGCGCATGTCCGTGGACCACGAGGGCTTCTGGTCCGAGCAGCCCCACGAGAGGCAGCCGGGCGTCGATCTCGACATCGACCGTCGAGATCCCGCCGATGACCACGGCCCGTGCGGTCACGGCCTCCACGACGCCGGCGGCGAGCGTCGAGTCGAGGATCTCGCGCGTCCGTCGTACTCCGGCGGCACCGTCGCCTCCAGAGACGGCCGCGACCCGAGCACCCTCAGCGGCCGCCGATACGAGCGTGGCCCGCACGTGCAGGGCGAGACCGATCTGGATCACAGCCAGCACCACGAGGAGGAGGACCGGCACCACGACGACGAACTCGACCACGGCTGAGCCGTCGTCGAACCTCGCGCGAGGCCGGCGGGCCGTCACGGCTTGGTGACGGAGGTGACCGCGCGCTGGAAGACACCCGTGAGCTGACCGTCGGCGACGAGCCAGATCGCGGTGACCAGACCGGCGGTCATCACGGCCACGAGCACCCAGCCGGGCACATCGCCCCGGTCATCGGAGGTGGCTCGCCGCAAGAGGAGGTGAAGTCGGGCGGAGAGTCTGGCGGTCATCGGGTCTCCCGGGTGAGGTGGCTGGGTGAGGTGCGACTGACTCGCGTCATTGCGATCAGGGCGAGATCGATGTCAGCGAGGTGACGGCGGGGAACAGTGCGACCAGGACCACGGTCGGCAGGACCAGGAACACCACCGGCATGAGCATGAGCAGCTCCTTGCGGCCCGCGATCTCCAGCAGCGAGCGGTGCAGGTCGGCTCGCGCGTCACCGGCCTGGGCCCGGAGCACATCGGCCAGCGGTGTGCCGCGCTGCACGGCGATCGCGACCCCGTCGACGAACCGGCGTACGGCCGGGACCTCGGCGCGGACGGCCATCGCGTCGAGCGCATCGATGAACGACACACCTGAGGCGGTGTCGTCGCAGGCGCGTCGGCACTCCTGCGCGAGCGGCCCGCGAGCGACACGTGCGACGCGGTCGAGGGCCGCGACCGGTGACTCCCCCGACGCGACCGCGAGAGCCAGCAGGTCGGCGACCGGTGGGAGCCCGCGCCGGACTCCTTCCCTGCGACGCGAGACCGATGTGGCCAGTGCACGATCGCGCGCCAGCGCACCCGTGACGCCGCATACGATCGCGAGGATCGTTGCGGCGGCTGGTCGCACCGGGCGTCCAGCCGCGGAGACGAGGGCCAGCACGACCCCCGACGCGAGCAGACCGGTCACCGCCCAGACGAGCTGTTCGAGCCGAAAATGTGCCGGGCTAGTCTCGCGCGCACCCGCGGAGTCGAGGCGGGCGCGCAGCGCCTCCGACCCGCCCACGACCGCATCCAGCCGGGCGCCGAGGTCGTGCAGCGACGGCGCGAAGATGCGCACCAAGGTCGATGCGTCCGCGCCGACAGCGACCGTGGACGTAACTGCCGACGGCCCGGTGAGATACGGCGCGACCCGTTCAGCGAGGCTCGCCGGTCGTCGCGCGGCGACACCGCGGGCGACAAGCAGCCCCCCGCCTGCGACGGCTGCTCCGACGAGTGCCCCGAGGGCACTCACGCCAGCACCCGTTCGTCGACGGGGAGCCGGCCGATGCGGCGCATCACGACATAGGCAAGGGCGCTGAGCCCGGCCGCGATCGCGAGCACGACCAGGCCGCCCGCCGAGTTGTAGGCCGAGAGTGCACCTGGCCGCACGGACAGGAACGCCAGTGTCGCCCACGGCGCGGCGACCGCGAGGCGCGCGGCATTGATGGCCCATCCCTGCCGTGCATCGAGCTCGGCACGGGTTCGCGCATCCTCGCGGAGCACCGCAGACAGTGTGCGCAGCAGCCGCCCGAGCTCGGTGCCTCCCACGTCCCTCGCCAGTCTCAGCGCCTCGATCACCCGGTCGCCGACGGGGTCGGACAGATCGGACTTCAGCCGGTCCAGGCAGAGGCCGAACGCACCGGTGACGCGATAGTCACCGGCAAACCGGACGAACGCCGGACGCAGCGGCTGTGGGCCGCGTTCGGCCAGTGCACCCACCGCATCCGGCAACGACATCCCAGCGCGTACGGCCGAGGCCAGATCGTCGACCGCATCGGGCCAGCACCCGACGAGCGACTGCCGTCGTCCCGCTGCGCGACGACCCAGGGCACCGAGCGGCAACCAGGCGGCGAGGACGCCGAAAGCAGCAGCCACGACTGGTGTTCCGGAGATCACGAGCATCACCACGAGCCCGGCCAGCCCTGAGCCGAGACAGGTCGCCAGCACCTGCGTCACCGACACATCGTCAAGACCCGACGCGTCGAGTCTCCTGCGCAGCGCACTGCGATTCTGCGCGCCCTCCGACCTGGCCGAGCGTGAGGTGGACGAGGTGAGGACGAGGAGCAGCCCGAGGCCCAGGACCAGCCCGAGGAACGCGCCCATCAGCGTCCGCTCAGCACGCGGCGCAGATCGATCCCGTGCGCTTCGAACCTCTCCACGTGCGGCGGAAACCCCGACGCGCGCATGAGTTCGCCGTCGCGGACGGTGAAGATGTCGGTCGTCTCGATGATGCCGTCTTCCACCCGACCCGAGACGGCCACGATCTCGCGTACCCGTCGACGTCCGTCTGCGCCGGTCGCGGCGTGCACCACGAGGTCCACCGCGGACGCGACAGTGGGCACGATGTAGGCAGCCGTGACGTTCTCGCCGGCGAGCATCGGGAGCACGCACAGCTTGGTCACCGCATCGCGGGCCGAGTTGGCATGCAGGCTCGTCATGCCCGGCATGCCACTGTTGAGGGCGACGAGGAGGTCCAGCGCCTCCGCCTGACGGACCTCACCGACGATGAGACGGTGCGGACGCATGCGCAGCGCCTCGATCACCAAGCGGCGCAACGAGATCTCGCCCGTGCCCTCGAGCCCGACCTGTCGGGTCTGCATGGCAACCCAGTCCGGTCGGTCGAGCCTGACCTCGAAGACCTCCTCGCAGGTGACGACCCGTTCATGGGCTGGCACGGCATTGAGCAGACAGGACAGCAGGGTTGTCTTGCCGGCCTGGGTGCCCCCGGCGACCACGATGTTCAGGCCAGCGACCACCGCCGCCGAGAGGAAGCGCGCGGCGGCGGTGGTCAGCGTGCCGATCTCGACGAGGTCGTCGAGTCGCGTCGCCGGCAGGACATGCCGACGGACGTTGACGGCCCAGTGGCGGCGTGTGACGTCAGGGATGACGACGTGCAGGCGCGAGCCGTCGGGCAGAAGTGCATCCACGAAGGGTTGGCTCACATCGACGCGACGACCCGAGGTGCGGAGCATCCTCTCGACGACGTCGTGAGCCTGGGTCTCGGTGAGCACGACCGTGGTGAGCTCGCTGCGACCACGCTTGGCACAGAACACCCGGTTGGGCTCGTTCCACCAGACCTCCTCGATGTCCGGATCGTCGAAAAGCCTTTGCAGCGGGCCATATCCGGCGACCGAGTCGTGGATCTCCTGGACCCACGACTCGACGTCGACCAGCGCGTCGCCGTCGGATTCGGCCAGCACGACCTCGTCGAGCACGTCGAGGATCGCGGCGCGCACCGCCCTCGGGTCGACGAGGGGATCCGTGCCGCGATCACGCACCAGCGCACGTACCCGATCGACGATGAGCGGATCGACGGACGACGTCGCCTGCTGCACCGGCACGACAGGAGGCGACTCGGCAGGAACACGATCACGGCGACGTGCGGTCACGAACGACGGCATGCTCATAGCGGGACACCTCACTGCAACGAGACCGATGGCCTCACGTGTCGATGCACCCGATGGGGCTGCTACGGGCTCCCTGGCGTCCCTGCCAGGAGTCGATGCATCGGTGATGAGAGTAGGCACGTCACCCCCGCGAGCGACAGCCCCTGTCCGGGCCTGTGGATCAATGTTGAGCCAGCCTTGAGCATCGGTAGCCTCGTGCGGGTGATCCGGCTGCGGACTGTCGAGCGCTCGTCACCCAGAATGCCGCCCGACAGGTCACGGATGCGCCGGTAGCGTCAGCGCGGCCATCCGTCTCGCTCCGACGTAGACCGTGATCGACCCGCCG
>JANXWJ010000199.1 GCA_025351185.1 Candidatus Nanopelagicales bacterium | reverse complement strand
CGGGCCCGGGCCTGCGGTCGCGCCACTCCAGCACGAGGCCACCGCCGCACGTCGAGCCGTGCCGACGCCAGTCGGAGAACACCTCCGACATGGCGTACGCCGCCGCCGCGCGGCGCAGGTCGAGCCCGCGCTCGCCCTCGGGCATCTCGGCGAACACCTCGGCGACGTAGTGGTCGGTGACGTCGAGGAAGTCCCACTCGGTGTCGCGGTCGCGCGGCACGCCGACGAGCCAGGCATCGTCAGCAATGCCGCCGGGGAGCAACTGTGTCATCGACCAGCGCTCCGGCGGTGTCGCGAACGCCAGGCACTCCGCCGCGAAGCGGACGGCGGCCCGGCGCACGTCGGTGATCGGGCGTCGGTAGCCGCCGACACCGAACCAGTGCGCGATCCCCTGACCGCTGTGCGTCGGCAGGTCGCCGCCCGACGGAGATGAGACGACGTAGGGCGTCCCCGGCGCGACCAGGTCGACCACGGACGGGATGGTCTGCTCGATCACGGGCACGATGCGGCGGTCGGCGGGCAGGCCCATCATCGTCGGCTGCTGCAGCGTCTCGGTGCCGCCGCAGACCACAGCGAGCGACGGTCGCCCCTGCAGCTCGTGCAGCACCTCGGACAGCTCAGCAGCGACGTCAGCGAGCCACTCGGTGTCAGCGGGCGGGTCGAGGGTCGCGAGCATGGCGTCCTGCCAGACCAGGATCCCGAGCTCGTCGCAGAGGTCGAAGAAGGTCGCCGACTCATAGGTGTGCGTGCCGACGACGCGCAGCATCGTCGCGCCGAGACCGACGGCAGTCGTGAGGTCACGACGTAGGGCCACGGCGTCGTCGCGCAGTCCCACCGGGTCCACCGGAGACCACGTCGCACCTCGGGCAAAGACGCGCACCTCGTTGACGACGAGGGTGAAACCACCGTCACTGCGGTCGACGACGAGAGTTCGGAAGCCGATGCGCCGCAACGTCTTTCGCTTTCCGCTCACCTCGACGACGAGGTCGTGGAGGCTCTGGTCGCCGTAGCCGTGCGGCCACCACCGCGCCGGATCGACGACGGTGAGACGCGCGTGCGCGATGCCGTCGACGACGCCGACGACGCTCGACTCCGACGCCAGATGCAACGTGACGGTCTCGACATCTCCGTCGACGGCGACGCGGACGTCGACGATCCCGTCGTCGGCGTCGAGCGATACCGCGAGGTCGACGACGCGCGGCGGGCGGGCGCCCGGCGACCACAGGTGCACCGGTCGCCAGGGGCCGGCCGGAGCCCACGTCGGAGCCAGTGCCGGCATCCGTCCGAGCAGCGACGTACGGATCCAGCGAAGTCCGGAGTCGGCGACCAGCCGCGACCGCCACCGCGGGCGCGGGCGCCGCTGGTCGAGGACCGGGCGCAGCGCCACGATGCGCAGCGCAAGATCGTGCTCACCCGGCTCGAGGTCGAGCGCGACGTCGGACGACCGCCACATGCTTGAGCCGGTCGCCCTCGACTCGCCGTCGACCAGCAGCTCCCACATCGTCGCGACGCCCTCGAGCTCGAGGAGGTGCGTCCCGCCGGTCTCGGCGTGCACGGACGTGGTGAACCACCAGTCCGAGGCGTCGACGTCGAGGTCGTCACCGGCCTGCGCGCCCTGGGCGACCGACCAGGCGAGCGCCACGGTGCCGGGAACCCGCGCGCAGAACCACGCGACGTCATCGTCGTCGGGTCGAGGGGCGTCGGGCTCGGCGCGCGCGAGGCGCCACGATGCCGACGCCAGGAGATCGCTGGTGCTCACGCTCGTCCGGACTCGGACGGCTCCGCCCAGGCGACGACGTCGGCTATCGCCGCTCCCCACGCGTCGGCGACCGGACGCACGAGCGCCTCGAGGTCGACGTCACGACCGGACACCGCCCGGGCGACCCGGAACTGCAGCGTCTTGGCGCTCGCCGATGCAGCGCGGAAGCTGGCTGCCGCCTCGGTGAGGTCGGCCTGGCCATGGGTCGTGAGCCACTCGACGACGTCGGCGGCGAGCTCGGCCGTGACACCGCACTGGCGGATCATCCCGAAGGCATAGAGGTGGAACGTCTCGAGACCCTGCTCGCGCAACCACGGGAGGTCGGCGACGAGCCGCGCCGACAGCCGCTCGACCGGGTTGTCGTCCGGACGACGTCGCACGTGCCGTCGCGCGAGCTCGGCCGTGCGAGCCGGGAGGTCCGCGGGGTCCTCGAGCCGGTCGAGGCGCACGATCTCTATGTAGGGCGGGAGCGAGGGACCGTCGGTGCCGACCCGGAGGTCGAACACGTGGTCGAAGTCCTCACCCGACAGCGTGTGCTGCCCGGCGCTGTGCAGATAGCGCATCGCGCGGCCCTCGACATCGACAGCAGTCGGCACGATGGTCGTCTTGACGTGCTCGAGGCGGTAGGAGACACCCGCAGTGTCGGGCAGCCACCACGAGTCGACCTCGACGGTGGTGCGGCGACCCATCTGCAGCTGCTCGATCACGTGGTCGCGCACCGGGCGCCACACGTTCATCTCGCCGACCGTGATGCCGTAGAGGTCACGCAGGTCTTCCGCCTCGACCTTGAGGAAGATCCACTGATCGCCCTGGAAGTCGGCGGACAGCGCGGAGACGAAGGCGGGCACGGGATCGAGACCGAGGTCGTGGAGCAGCTCGATCCACACGTCGGCATAGCAGTTGGTCTCGGTCCAGGTGCGCTCCCCCGAGTGCATCGGGTGCGAGGAGGTCGCGGTGTCCGGGACCGGGGACGACGTGATGTCGGTCGGCGCGGTCATAGCCCGAGTGCCTCACGCACCGGCATCGGCCAGTCCTCGATCCGCGGGCCGTGGTGGCGTACGAGTCCGACGACGATGCGCTCGATGCCGAAGCCGACGCACGCGGTGTGGGCGATCTCGCCGTCGGGCGTGGTGATGCCGAAGTTCACGCCGAAGTGGTCACGGTGGCAGTTGCTCGACACGAGTGCCGTGCCCGGGCTGTCGGCACCGTAGAGCGGCACGAGGAGCTCGATCTTGAGCACCTCCTCGATCTGGTTGGCCGCGAGCATCCGACCGGCCCGACCGAAGAACGGGTCGTTGGCGACGTCGGAGACCGCCGGGAGCCCGAGCTCGGCCATGACGGCGAGACCGCGCGTCACCCACTCGTCACGGTGCGCCTGCGCGCCGTCGGGCGTCCCGATGAAGACGAACTCGCGCTGACGGAACGCCTGCGCACGAGCCGGATCCGGCGACGGCTCGCGGCGGAAGCACCAGCCCTCGATGTCGAGGCGCACGGCATCGGACTCGAGCTGGCCCGCGAAGAGCTCGTAGGACGGGTGGCACGAGGCCGACACGAGCATGAGGTCGGTGGTCACCAGTGACAGACCCCAGTCCTCACCGGCCGCCTGCTGCGCGAGCAGCGCTACCGCATCGCGGTCGGTGCCCTCGAAGGTGTGGATCGACCCGGAGAGGTTGGGGAACGACGCAAGGTAGTCGGTGCGCAGGTAGGACTCACGCGGGAACAGCGGTGGGAACCGCAGCACTGTCGCGTCCTGGTCGGCGCCAGCCCGGGTGACGACCGCGTCGATGCCCCGCTCGACCGCGACGAACGGCGCCGTGCGCCCGACGACGCCATCGACGGAGGTACGTCGGAGCCAGCCCGACTCGACGAGGTGGTCGCGGAAGGCGACGTGGTCGGCGGTGTCGACCATGGCTCAGTCCTTGCTGACGAGGAGGAGCTGGGCGTTGTTGCCGAGGATGCGGTCGTTGTTGACCATGAGCGGCGCACCCCAGGCGTCACGCAGCGTGCGGCCGAGGGAGTACTTCGAGTCCTCGCGGTAGCCCATGATCCCGATGATGACCATGGCCTTGCCGACGATGTCGATGAGCAGGGTGGAGGCCGAGACCTTGAGGGAGTTCATCCCCACCGCGAACGAGATCGAGGTCTGCGCATCGATGTCGTCATAGGTGGCCTCGTAGCGCGCAGCCGCACCCTTGACCAGCTCGGACATCTGCTGGTGCACGACCATGAGCTCGGCGAGGCGCTGGGCTCCCGGCGGGACCGTGCCCGGCTTCGAGCGGGCCGCCGCGCGCACGAAGCCACGCGCCTGGCTGACGGCCTGGCTGGCCATCCCGAACCACAGGTGACCCCACAGGATGTGCGCGCTCGGGAGCATCGAGCGGCCGGAGATGTCGGAGTAGGGGTCATCGAGGATGAGGTCGGCCGGGCCGTGGCCGCGGACGATGAAGCCGGGGCTGCAGGTGCCGCGGAAGCCGAGGGTGTTCCACTCCCCGACGCGCTCGAGCTCGATCTCGGCGGTCCGTATGACGGTGAGCACCTGGTCGTTGGGCGGGCTGTCAGAGTTGCGACGAGCCGTGAGGAAGATCAGCTCGGAGTGCTCTGCATAGGAGATGACAGGTGCCTGCTTGGTGACTCGGAAGCGGTCGCCCTCGAGCTGGACGTGGCAGCTGCTCGAGCGGACGTCGCCGCCGATGCCGACCTCGGTCGTCGCAGACGCCAGCAGCAGCTGGTCGCGACAGATCTCGCGCTTGAGCTCGTCGAGGGCGGCGGAACGACCGTGCCGCACCAGGGAGTTGATCTGGATCTGGTGCATCGCGAAGACCATGCCGGCCGACGCGCACGCCATGCCGAGCTCCTCGGTCACCGCGGCCATGTCGGTGAGCGATGCGCCGCCACCACCGAACTCGACCGGGATCATCGCCGAGAGAAGTCCTTCGGCCCGCAGACGCGCGAACGCCTCGTGCGGGAACCGCGCGTCGCGGTCGACCTCGACCGCAGCAGGTGCCGCATCCTCACGCGCGACGGCACGGCCGAGCGCGCGGTAGTCGACCATCGGCGGTGCTTCCAGGGTCATCAGGACCCTCCCTCGGTCAGTTCTGTGATGGCACCCTCGATGGCGGAGATGCTGGAGAACGTGGACTTCTTGAGCAGCCGGTCGGGGAACTCGAGGTCGAACGCGTCTTCGAGCGCGAGCATGATGTTGACGCTCGCGTGGGAGGTGAGCCCGGCCTCGTAGAGGTCGGCGTCGCGGTCAAGGCCGGCGGCGTCGACGGCGAGACGGCCGTGATCGGCCAGCACCTTCCGGATGGTGTCGTCCACTGGAGCAAACCCTCGTTCCTGATGTCGATCGTCGTGTCGTGCGGTCGTGTCGTGCGGTCGTGTCGTGCGGTCGTGTCGGGGCGGCAGGGCTAGGGCGTACGCACCAGGCCCAGCGCGTCACGGGAGCCCCGGTCGACGACGGTGTCGTCCGGGGCGGAGTCTGTGCAGATGCCCACGACGACGGCCATCGCAAGGTCGTGGTCGTGGGTCAGCGACACCGACGTGTCGCGGAGTCCCGAGGAGTCGGCCAGCCGCGCGAGCTCACCGTGCAGCGCGAGCTCCGGCCACCCTCCGAGGGTGCGGCGCACCTCGACCTCGCGCCAGTCGACGGCGACGTCGCCGACGCGGAGCACCTTGAGAAGTGCTTCCTTGGCGGCGAAGCGAGCGGCGAGGCCGCGGTCGCGGACGACGGCGGAGCCGGCGCAGGACGCGATCTCGTGGTTGGTGAACACGCGGCTGAGGTAGCGGGTGCCGAAGGTCTCGACGCTGTCGTGGATGTCGGTGACGCGGGCGACGTCGACGCCGATACGGGTGCGGTCGGACATGTCCAGCCGGCCCCTTCCCCTCACGTGCCACGAGCCATCGCCTGCCGCGATTGCTGGGCGATCACCGCCCCCCGCCGACGACTATGCCAGTCCGGGATAACGCTGCGTAACCTCCCCGGTCCTAACGGCCGAGGCCGAATCAACCGTTCTCCTGACCCCCCTCGGGGGTTGACTGACGCGACTCGTGCGCAAGCCCTGAATCTGGGGTTGTCACCCGCCGTCGAACCCCTCAGATGCGCGGTGCAGACCGCACGAGCGACGTTCACCCACACGGGTGCATCCGATCCGGCGTTGCCGCGCAACCGGGTGACGCCGCCGCGACCGACCTCAATGTCTGCGGTCTTACGTCCGAAGGCGTGGTCATGACGGACCGAACGAGCGCAGCGCCCGCCCACCGTCCGACCCGTTCCCCCCAGCACGACGCGGTCGACTGTCAGTCACGCACCGTGGCCACGCGTTCACCGATGCGCGCACTGCGCCTTCCGGCGCTCCTCACCGCCGTCGCCGTCGCCCTCGGCGTCGTGGCGGTGCAGTCCGGAAACGCCGGTGCCACCGACCCGGCGGCCAGCAGCCAGAGCGCGCCGGCCGCAGCCACTGTCCACATCCTGCGCGCCCCCACGGTGACCTCGACGATCGTCGCGCGAGCAGCGCACGTCGCCGGCGCGACCACGCGGGTCCGCGGCACGACCACCACCTCGACCCGACACGGTCGCCGCGTCGTGGTCGTCCGTGTCGTCAGCACCAGCACGGCACGGGCAACGGCGACGGTGACCGACGGCGAGGTCAGCGGCACCGAGGTCCGTCTCAGCAGGGTGGCCCGGTCCGTCTCGGCCAGCGTCGTGATCAAGGGCTCCCGCAGGGCCGCCACCAAGGCAGCGTCACGGGCCGCCGCCCGCCTCGCTCTCCTCGCCTCGCGCAGCGCCGCCGACACGGCAGCGAAGGCAGCCGCAGCCGCG
>JANXWJ010000238.1 GCA_025351185.1 Candidatus Nanopelagicales bacterium | reverse complement strand
GCACGGGGGTCAGGCAGGCACGACGACGCCCTCGTAACGACGGGGTTCCCCTCGGGCGATGTCGTGGGTGCTCTGCCGGGTGCTGGTGTTGCCGAACTCCCGACAGCAGGCCGCGCACGCCCCTCACTACGCCCACAACCGCATGAGCTGGCCCGAGATCGGCGCGGGCGGGCTGTTCACGCAACTGCTGACGCAGACCCCCACGACGGTCCTGACCGAGAACCACCGCCAAGTGGCCCCGTGGGAGCAACGCGCCCTGACCCGGCTCCGCGACGGCGACGTCCCTGGCGCTCTGGACGAGTACCTGCGCCACGACCGGATCACCGTCAGCCCGGACCACCAACAGCTGCAGAACACGATCGCTCAGGACTACATCGCTCACTTGGATCATGCGACCCACCCCGACACCGCCGATCCGGGGACGACCTTCCTACCCGGGATCGCCTCCGCCCTCCTCGGACACGGCCCGACCCGAGCACCCACCGCCGGTGGGGTCCTTGTAGTCGCCGCGACCCACCGGCACGCCGCGGGCATCAACGACAAGATCCGCGAGCTGCTCAGCGAGCGCGGCGACCTGCACGGGCTCGAACTCACCTGCCGCGGCGGCGAGGAACCGCTCCCGCTCCGCGCCGGGGACAGGGTGCTCGTGACGTTGAACGATCACGACCGCGGGCTCCTCAACGGGGAGCACGCCACGATCACCGCCGTCGACGTCGAGCAGCGTCATACCGTTCTCGTGACCACCGATCACCGCCAGCTCGACGTCACGTCGGACTGGGCCGGTGAGCACCTCACCCATGGCTACGCCATGACAGCCCACAAGGCTCAAGGCCAGACCGTCGACGTCACCCTCGTCGCCGGCAGCGCCGCCCTGACCCGCGAAACCTCCTACACGGCCCTGTCACGCGGCCGGGCCACGAACCACCTCTACCTCGCCCCGGACACAGCCCTCGACCCGGCAGACGAGGTCGCCCAGGCCTGGATCACCGATCACGCCCTGACCGACACCAGCAGGCACCTGCGCGTCAGCCGACGACAGACCCTCGCCCGGCTGCAGCACGACCACGGCTACGACATCGCAACAAGCGCCAGTCCGATCTACGACCCGCCTGCCATCGGCTACTAACCCCAGGAGATGACCGTCATGACTCAGCGCGGCCGCCAGACCAACGTCACCCTCGCCGTCGCGAACCCTGCCCCGAGCGACCTGCTCGATGTCAAAGAGGCCGCGAACCACCTCGGCACCCCTGTCCGATTCATCCGCAGGCTCATCGCGGAGCGACGCATCCGCTTCTACAAGATCGGTCGCTACGTCCGCATCGACCGACACGACCTCGAGGCGTTCGTCGCCAGCGGTCGAATCGAGCCCTCCGCGGGCACACGGCCGCAGTCCACAGGTTGGCGCACGCCCTAGGTCGTCCCCAGCCCCGGACGAGACGCAGCGCACCGTCAAGGGTCGCCCTCTGGCACCGCGCACCCTCGACACGTATCGCCACAGTCTCGGAGCGTGGATCGCGCCCACGCTCGGAAACCGACCGCTCGGCGATGTGGGTCCCGCCGACGTCCGCCGTTGGCACCAGTTCGTCCTATCGCAAACCGGTCCGACGGCGGCACGTCAGGCGTACGCGCTGCTACGCGCCGTCTTCAACACCGCGGTCTCCGACGACCTCGTGCCGCGCAACCCCTGTCGCATCCGCGGCGCGGGCCAGCCCAACAGTCCCGAGCGGCCGCTGGTCGACCTCGACGTCGTAATGGCGTTGGTCGACGCCATGCCCGAGCACCTCAAGGCATTCACCATCGTCGCGTTCTGGGGTCACGCCCGCCTCGGCGAACTCCTGGGGCTGCGCGTCGGTGACTTCGACGTGGCGAGGGGCACCCTCCGGATCGAACGACAGGTGATCGAAGTCGACGGAGAAGGCCCGCGCATCACCGCGCCCAAGGTCGGCAGCATTCGCACCGTGCACCTGCCTGCTCCCGCCGTCGACGCACTGGCCGCCCACCTGGAGAAGCGGGGCGAGACGAGACCCGATGCGCCGCTGTTCACCCAGCCCGGCGGCACGGAGCTGCGGGCTCACCACGTCCACGCCCGTTGGAAGACCGCACGCACCCGCGTCGGCCACCCGGACCTGCACTTCCACGACCTTCGCCATGCCGGGCTGACGCTGTCCGCCAAGTCGGGCGCGACCGTCGCCGAGGTCATGCGCAGGGCAGGGCACGTCTCCACCCAGGCGGCCATGCGCTACCAGCACGCCGCCGAGGAACGCGACGCCGAGATCGCCGTACTCATGGCGTCACGGGCCACGCGGTGAGAGCACGCATAGGGTCGTCTGACGGGTGCAGCAGCACGTCTACGCGGCAACGGAGCTACCTGACACGCCGTCTGACCTGCCAGTTCACGCGATTCCCCCACCTGTCGGCTCAACCGGGGCAGGATCCGAGTCGAGACGTTAGCAGCGACGAGATAGTGTCAGGGACACCGACGAACACCGTGACGTTGATGGGACGTACAAGTGTCGTCGCGATACCGGTTCACGTCGCAGCCGATCAGGAAGCGGGAGGCCTCGTCGATGGCTAGGACCACGAGCACGATTGCACCCACGGCGCGCACGACAGATGCGGCACATCGAGACACGTTGCGCATCGGTCCGCAGGAGATCGCCCGCATCTTGAAGCGACACCTAGGTGCGAAGCTCCTCGCACTGCTGGCCGGCGTCGAGACTCGGACGGTGAATCGGTGGGCAGCCAGCCAGGACAAACCACGTGACGAGCATGCCGCACGGCTGCGCATCGCCTACCAGGCCTTCCTGATCATGGAGCCGGTCGAAGCGGCCCCCACCATTCGCGCGTGGTTCATGGGGATGAACCCTCAGCTCGACGACGTGTCCCCGGCCGAGGCCGTCGCCGAGGACCAGTTCCGAGAGGTTCTGTCCGCTGCCCGGGCGTTCGTCGCCGGAGGCTGACGATCCGGGGGCAGAGACGGTGGAGAGCTCGGAGTCGTCCCCGGCCGTGGTGGAGTTCCCGGCGGCTGGGGCGTGGCGGGTAGCCCGACGGGCGTCACCCGGATCGTTCGCTGAGCTGACCCCGCAGGACGCGGCGCTTCCCAATGCCGGCAATAGGTTCGACGTGCTCGGTGGCGGGGTCCTCTACGCCGCCACCAGGCTTGAGGGCTGCTACGCCGAGACCCTCGCGCGCTTCAGGCCTTCACCCAAGGTCCTGGCCGCGATCCGCAGCGACGACGGTTACATGAACGCCGGGAGTGTCCCGGCGGACTGGCGGGAGCGTCGCTGCAAGTTCGAGATCAAGTGCCTGGATCCGCTGCCCTTCCTTGACGTCGAGGATCCCCGGACCCACACCTACCTGACCTCGCAGATGGCAGCCGTGTTGGTGTCGCTCGGGGTCAACACCCCGCTCGACGTTGCCAGCCTGCGCGGAGCCAACAGAATGCTCACGCGCGCAATCGCCCAGTGGGCGTACGGGGCGACCGACGAGCAGGACCTTCCCGTGTACTCCGGGATCCGGTACAAGAGTCGCCTCGGAGACTGGGAGTGCTGGGCGATCTTCCAGGGCACAGAACTTGATTTCGGCCCCTCCCAGAGTCTCGAACCCGACGACATCACGCTCGCCTCGACGGCTGCCCAGTTCGGTCTCGTAATCCACTAGCTCGGACACCGGCCCAGCCGATGTGCCGGCAGCTCCAGACCGCGCCTTGCCGGCCCGGAGCGGTCCGGCGACAGGGTCGGGACCACCATTCGCCCTGAGATCTGGCACGGATGTGGCACGAAACGCACTTTGATCTTCGCGCAGGATGATGCGATTCGGGTCGCAGACGTGCATCGGTGCAGGTCAGAGAAGCGGAGGGCGAGGGATTCGAACCCTCGGGGTGTTTGACCACCCAGCGGTTTTCAAGACCGCCGCACTCGGCCACTATGCGAGCCCTCCCGGTGGTCGGAAGTCTCCCACAGGGTCTCCGGGCGGCCCGAGCGGCCACGACCCCCTCATTGCGGCAGGTGGCAACCCTGGCTGGGGCTGGCGGATCGGGGCTGAGCCGTCACAATGGTGGCTTCGCGGGCCGAGGGTTCGCTTCCCCTTCCCTGGAGTTCAGCCGCATGCACCGCTCCGCCAAGCGCGCGTCCGTCGCTGCGCTGACGGCGCTCGCGCTGGCTGCCCCTGGCGCGGCCGCCGCAGCGACGCCTCCGGCCATCGCAGCGACCGGCACCGTGACGTTCGAGGTGCGGGCAGCCGGTGCGGCCTACGCGGCGCGCGCCCTCCGCAGCCGTGGCCTGGCGGCCAGCGACGACCTCGCGCGGCTGGGCTTCCTCTCCGTCACCGTTGCGACCGACGTAGCGGCCAGCACGCTGGCCCAGCTCACGTCGGCCTACGGTGCTGCAGCGGTCGCGCAGGCGCCGCAGCGGCACGCGTTCTTCACGCCCAACGACACCAACTTCTCGCCACGTCAGGCACTCGCTCTCGGCTCGGTGAAGGCCCTTGCCGCGTGGGACACCGCACGCGGTGACGGCGTCACCATCGCGGTGATCGACGGTGGCTTCCAGGTGACCCACCCTGACCTCGTCGGCAAGGTCGTCGGGTCCTATGACATCGTCTCGAAGACGGGCGTGGTCACCGACTCCAGCCTCGACCAACTTCCAGGTCACGGCACGGCAGTAGCCAGCGTCGCGGCCGCCAACACCAACAACAGCATCGGCATCGCGGGAGCTGCTCCCGGCGCCCGGCTGCTCCTGGTCAAGGCCGCCAACGCCAGCGGGATCATCACGTCGGCCGCCATCGCTGCCGGCATCGTGTGGGCGACCGACCACGGCGCGAGCGTCATCAACATCAGCCTCGGCGATCCCGTGAGCGACGCAGCCGAGGCCGCAGCGGTCAACTACGCCAGCGCGCACAACGTCGTGATCGTGGCGGCAGCCGGCAACGAGCACACGTCGGTGATGCAATACCCCGCTGCCTATCCCGACGTCGTCTCCGCCGGTGCCACTGTGCCCGACGGCAGCGCCCGCGCGAGCTTCTCGAGCTTCGGCCCCTGGGTCACCGTCGCTGCGCCGGGTCAGTCGATCCCCATCGCGCTGCCCTTGCTCTATGACACCCACGACGACGCGAAAGACGGCTATTCGGTGTGGGACGGCACGTCGTTCTCCGCCCCGATCGTCGCCGCCGAGATCGCCGTGGTGAAGTCGGCCAACCCCTCGGCCACCCGCACGCAGCTCGTCGCCACGATCACTGCCACGACCACCGCGACGGACTACGGCTTCGCCCACGGCCTCGTCAACTATGTCGCAGCCCTCACGGTCCTGCCCCGCCTTCACCCGACGGCGCGCGCCACCGTCTATGCGTTCAGCCCCAACGCCGATGGCCGGCTCGACACCACGACCGTGCGCTACGTCCTCGAGCAGACGCAATCTGCTGTCGCTCGGGTCTTTACATCGACCGGCAGCCTCGTCCTCGGACCGCTCAACCTCGGCACCAACAAGCCCGCGGGTGCCTACCAGTGGACGTGGAACGGACGAGATCGCCTCGGTCGGATCGCTCCCGACGGTCGCTATCGCATCGAGGTGCGTACGTCGTCCCGGCTCAACGGCACCCTGGTCCTCGGCGTCGCCGCAGCCAACGTGCGCATCGACACCGTGCGGGCCGTCGTGAACTCCGTGCGCGCCGGCTACTCCACGTTCTATCCGGCGCGCGACGGCTATCGCGACCTCGTGAGTCTCGGCGCTACCACCAGCGAGGTGCTCACGGCGTACTCCGTCGTCATCACGAACCTCTCGGGACGAGTCGTCGCCACCCTGCGCGGCCGGGCGCACGCAATCGGTCGCTTCGCACTGGTGTGGAACGGTCGAACTGCCTCAGGCGCAAGGATTCCCAGCGGCACCTATCGCTTCTACGCGATCGCCTACGACGCTGCGGCCAACCGCAAGGTCTCCACCAAGAAGTCGGTCACGCTCTCCTGGGGTCGTCACCCCTGACCTGCACGGTCACTCTGCGACCTCGCCCAGCAGCCAGCACCGATCACCGGTCGACGCCATCTCGACGACGGTCTCGGTCGAGATGCGCGGCAGACGCCTCGGCGGCGATGGCGTGGCCGTTGGTCGATCCCGTCACTGCTTCGAGGAAGTCACCACTGTCGATGACCAGCAGCCGCGCATCGGTGAATGCGGTGATGGTGGCGGTTCGCACCACCGAACGCAGCAGCGCGATCTCACCGAATCCGAAACCCGCCATGATCACGTGGTCGGCGCGTACACCGTCGATGTCGACCCGGAGCTCGCCCTCCGCCGTGACGTAGAAGGCGTCACCCTCGTCGCCCTGCCGGATGACCACCGTGCCGGCCGGCGCCAGCTCCCAACGTGCGCGCTGCGCCAACCGCTCGAGCTCGTACTCCGGCAGCACCGACAGGAACGGAACACCGCGCAGCAGAGCGAGCTCCACAGGGTGGAGCACCGCGCGCGCATCGAGCTTGCGTACGAGCACGAGGCAGGAGAGCGCGAGCAGAGCGCACGCGATCCCGAGCGGCACGAACGCATAGCGCGCCGACACGAGTTCGATGAGCACCGGCGCGAGCAGCGCTCCGAGCGCAGTGCCTAGCAACGTGGTGCTCTCCTGCACGGCGAACACCCGCGCAAGGACCCGGTCGTCGGTTGCGCGCTGCAACAGGGTGCGCCCGGAGACGAGCATCACCGCACCGCCGATGCCGCTGAGCACCAGCAGGAGCAGCACCGGGGCGAGCACGGCAACCAGTGCGACGGCGGCGAAGCAGAGCCCTTCGACGACCGCACCTGACACGATCACCGGCGAGAGCCGACGGCGTCGGCCGGCAGATGCCGCGAGCACCGCACCGATGACAGACCCGACACCCAGCGCGCCGATGACATAGCCGGCGTCGGTCTCCGGGCGGCCGAGCACGTCGGTGGTGAAGGCGACGCCGAGCACGTCGAGAGCGCCCGCCACCAGGAAGTCGATCGTCAGCACGAGCAACAGGGCAAGTGCGCCCCAGTCGCGCCACAGCGTCACGAGTCCCTGCACCGCAGCCACGATCGAGCCGACCTCGTCGCCGTCACCGTCGGGACGAGGCAGCCCGAGGCGCAGACACAGCAGGCAGGCACCGAGGCCCACCACCGCCTCGATCGCGAAGGCCTGCCAGTAGCCGGCGTGCGCCACCACGAGCCCTGCGGCCACGGGGCCGATGAAGCGGAACGTGCCCTCGAAGATCGACGACACGGCGTTGGCCGACACGAGGACCTGGGGCGAAGCGGCCAGCGAGGGAAGCGCTGCGAAGTGGAGCGGGCGCACCACAGCGAGCGCGGTGGTGAGCAGGGTCGATGCGCCGATGACACCGACGACACCCGCTCCGACCAGGAGGGTCAGCATGGCGATGAGGGAGGTCGTCGTGACGAACGCGTAGGCGAGCACCAGCGCCGTTCCGCGGGGGATCCGGTCGCCCACGGTCGCGATCGCCGGACCGACGATCGCCGCGGGGACGAGCTGGACGACGGCTGCGAGAGCCGCGAGCCGCGGCCCGCCTTCGGCGTAGGCCCAGAAGATGACCACGACCCAGGCGAAGAACTCGGCGAAGCCGAACAGGGCATAGGCGACGAGCACCCGGCGCACTGCGGGTGACGCAGTGAGGGCCGTGAGGGTCGCGGGAGTGCGGGCCATCGTGAGTGGGCGCCTTTCGACGGCCGGTCCGCCGCTCGCAGTAGTGAAAGCCAGACCTTAGCCAATCTGTCCGCAGCCCGTGTCCGATACGTCCCTTGTGCGCCGCCGGATCGGTGGGGCTCGCGAGTATCAGCCGCTCACCTGCGCTCTCAGTACCTCTGAGCAGCGCATGCCCGACATCACGACGTCACTCATTGGTCACCCGTCGAGTGGATCCTCGGACGCGCCGCACGCGTCGGACGGATCACTGGGCACATCGCCGAGCTGCGCCGGGAGTCCCGGCACAGGCACGTCGACGACTGGAGGGGCCGTGGGGGACCACGTCATGCCGGAGCAGCGCAGACACGTGCCGAGACTGGGGCGATCACGGATCCCGATCGACCTGCGCCGCGAGCATCACCACCGCGAGTTCGCGCTCGCAGATCTGCTGGCAGCCAAAGGGTCTCACCGCATCAGCCTGTGCATCCCGGCCCGAAACGAGGCGGCCACGGTCGGGCTCATCGTGGCCACCCTGCACTCCGCGCTCGTGCGCGAGTCCGGCCTCCTCGACGACCTCGTCGTGATCGATCATGCGTCGACCGATGCTACGGCGCAGATCGCTCGCGACGCCGGGGCACGGGTCGTCTCGGCCGACTCCGTGCTGCCGGAGTATGGCCCCGCGCTCGGCAAGGGCGACGTGCTCCGGAGATCCCTCGCAGCGACCACGGGCGACATCGTGGTCTGGCTCGACGCCGACCTCGTGGGTCTCACCCCTGACGTTGTCGTCGGGCTCGTCGGGCCGTTGCTCGCCGATCCGTCGGTCACGATGGTGCGGGCGGTCTACCAGCGCACGCACAGCGGTCAGGCCGGTGAGGGTGGCCGCGTCACCGAGCTCACCGCCCGACCGGTGCTCTCCCTGCTTCATCCACGGCTGGCCCACGTGCGCCAGCCGCTCGGTGGTGAGTATGCCGCCCGGCGCGAGGTGCTCGAGTCGGTGCCCTTCGAGCCGGACTATGGCGTCGAGATGGGTCTGCTCATCGACATCGCTGCGGCGTGGGGTGCCGAGTCGATCGCCCAGGTCGACGTGGGCACCCGCGTGCACCGCAACCGCCCGCTCTCCTCGCTCACCGGGCAGGCGCGTGAGGTGCTGCGAGCGGCGCTCTCGCGAGCCGACACGTCGGCGGCACCGGGCTTGCGCGGCGATCTCCCGCTGCGCCCGCCCATGCGTGATGTCCGGGTGCGCGCTCTCGTCGGCTGACTGCGTGCGCTGAGGTCCTAGCGATCGCCGTCGTCGTGCGTGCGACTGCGCCGCAGCGCCGTCGAACCTCGTACGACCATGCTCAGCGGCAGGGTCACCTGATGCGGTTCGCGGGTCGGATGGTCGAGCGCCTCGAGCAGTGACTGCGCAGCACGCGCCCCGATCTCCTCGACGGGCTGCACGATGGTCGTCAGATCGAGGTGCTCCGACATCTCGTGACCGTCGAATCCCACGACGGATACGTCGCGACCGGGCTGAAGTCCGTGTGCACGAAGGGATCTCAGCGCGCCGAAGGCCATCTCATCGGACATCGCGAACACAGCAGTGGGTGGGTGCGGACGCGCGAGCATCGTGGTCATCGCCCGCTCTCCGCCCTCGATGGTGAAGTGTCCGCACGCTTCGAGGTCAGTCTCGACGGCGAGGTTGGCGTCGAGCAGCGCATCGCGATAGCCGATCCACCGGTTCTCCTCCGGGCGGAACGGTGTCGGCAGCGGGCGCCCGGAGATGAGTCCGATGCGTTCGTGCCCGAGGTTGATGAGGTGCTGCACCGCCATGCGTGCTCCGGCGACATCGTCGATGCCGACCGACCAGCAGCCCTCGCGTTGGGTGTCGATGAGCGCGACCGGGAGATCCGCCTCGAAGATCTCGCTGACTCCCTCGGTCTCGGTCGAGAGCGAGATGACGAGGAAGCCGTCGACGCGGCGGCGCAGCTTGCGGTGCGGGGGCACACGGTGGGTCTCGCTCGGGTCGCCGATGCTCGACAGGAGCAGGTCGAGCTCCGAGGCCTGCAGCACCTTCTCGATGCCGGAGAGCACCCGACCGAAGTACCACCGGGCGATGTAGGGGGTGATGACGGCGATGCTGCCCGCCCGACCGGAGGCGAGACGCGAGGCGGCCGGGGAGACGACGTAGTCGAGGCGCTCGGCCACCTGGCGCACCCGCTCGCGCGTCACCGGGTCGACGTTGGGGAGGCCACGGAGCGCGCGGGACACGGTCGCGGTCGAGACGCCGGCCTCGCGCGCGATGTCGCGGATCGTCATGGCCATGGACTCGAGCGCTCCTTCGTGGGGGTGGTTCCGGTCGAGAGTAGGGAGTGCGGGTCGGTCTGTGCAAGCGTTTACGCTCAGCCTGGCCGCCTGTGCCGTCGGTCGTCCCTACGCTCAGTCGTGCACGAGAGATGCATCCCGATGGCCCACTGGGACCGTCCGCCGTACCGCCGTAGCGCGGTCAGACCGCCTCACGCGTCGCAACGGGGTGCAACGTGCACGGAGCGTTACACCCACCGGGACTACCGTCGAGGCATGAGCACCCAGCGCCCCGACGTCGCCGTGATCGTGCTCGCCGGGGGTCGCTCGCGTCGGTTCGGTCGCGACAAGCTCGTCGAGAGCGTCGACGGTCGCCGTCTCCTCGACGGGGCGCTCGATGCGGCCCTCGGCATCACCTCGGCGGTCGTCGTCGTCGGGCCTCCTCGTGAGCTGCCGCCCGAGGTGGTCCAGGTCCGGGAGGAGCCGGCGTTCTCCGGCCCGTTCGCGGCCGTCGCAGCGGCCCTTCCACAGATCGAGGCTGCGGTGGTCGTGGTGCTCGCGGGTGACCTGCTCGAGCCCGCGCCGTTGCTCCCGCTCCTCGTCGAGGCACTCGGTGCGGACCCTGACGCCGACGCTGCGGTCACGGTGGATTCGCAGGGTCGGCGCCAGCCGCTGCTCGCGGCGTATCGCGTGGCTGCCCTGCGCGCCGGGATTGCGGGCGTCGATCCCCACAACCGAGGTGCCTACACCCTGCTCGACGGCCTGCACGTGGTCGAGGTTCGCGACCCGGCCCACTGGTCGCGCGACATCGACGAGCCCGACGACCTCCCCACCTGCTGAGCTCCGCGAGTCAGAGGACTCGCAGCTGCGCCTGGCTGGTGGGGCCGTGATTCGACCGATGGCTTGGGGGCTCAGGTGGGCGGCGCGGGCGCCCACGTGGGGGAGCGGCGCTCGAGGAAAGCGCCCATTCCCTCGCGGGCCTCGGCGCTCGCGAACAGCGATCCCGAGAGCTCCGCGGTGAACGCGAAGGCCTCGTCACGCGTGAGTCTCGGGACTCGTAGCAGCAGATTCTTGGTGTGACCCATGGCTTCCGGGCCTCCGAGCATGAGCGCATCGACATACGACGACACCACTGCGTCGAGCGCGTCGTCGTCGGCGACTGCGGTGACCAGGCCGGCCTCAAGCACCCGCTGCGCCGACACCCGCTCGCCGGTGAGGAGCAGCTCCTGCGCATGGCGACGGTGCATGACAGCGAGGCACACGACCGAGATGACGGCTGGCGCGACGCCTACGCGCACCTCGCTGAACGCGAACTTCGCCGACTCGGCCGCGACAGCGATGTCGCACGCGGCGACGAGGCCGTTGCCGCCACCGGCCACGTGGCCCTGCACCCGCGCGACGAGCGGCTTGGGGTGGTCGAGCATCGCCTCGAGCAACGCCGCTATCGCCGCCGGACCGCTGCTCGTGAACGAGTCGGTGTCTCCGGCCAGCGCACCGGAGAGGTCGGCACCTGCGCAGAACGTGCTGCCCTCACCGGTGAGGACCACGACGCGTACGGCTACATCCTCCGCCGCCGCACGCAGGTGATCGCGCATCGCGGCCATCGAGTCCGCGGTCAGCACGTTGCGCGTCACCGGACTCGAGAGCGTGAGAGTCGCCACCCCCGCCTCTACGCCATACGTCACCGTCACCGACCCACCCCCTGCGTGACTCGAGTTACTGTCTGAATCCATAGTTGTGGGGCCTGAATCCGAGGATTGGGGCAGTAGCTCGCGGACCGAGACTGCGTGGGGTGGGTCATCGCTTGCCCATGCCTTCGAGGAGGGAGAGCACGCGGAGCATGACCTCGTCGGCGCCGCCGCCGATGGAGACGAGGCGTGAGTCGCGGAAGTAGCGCGAGACCCACATGTCCTCGGCGTAGCCCATCCCGCCGTGGTACTGCACCGCTGTGTCGGCGACCTCGCGCACGAGGCGACCGGCCTTGAGCTTGGCGATCGTCGCCATCCGCGTGACGTCCTCGCCGGCGACCATGCGGTCGGCAGCAGCGAGGCAGTATTCCCGCATCACGTCGACGTCAGCGACGAGCTCGGCGAGGCGATACTGCAGGTGCTGGTTGGCGAGCAGCGGCTTGCCAAACACCTCGCGCATCCGGAGGTAGTCGATGGTGCGGTCGATCGCACGGCGGGCCCCCGCGACCGCCATGTAGGCACCGATCATGCGTTCGTCCTGGAACTGCGACATCTGCTGCTGGAACCCGCGACCAGCCTCGCCGATCGTGTTCGACACCGGGACGCGTACGTCGTCAAGCACCAGCTCAGCGGTGTCGCTCGAGCGGTTGCCCATCTTCTCGATCTTGCGTCCGACACTGAATCCCTCGGTCGCCGTGGGTACGACGATGAGCGACATGCCGGCATATCCGCCCTCGTCGCTCGTGCGCGCGAGCAGGCACAGCCAGTCGGCCTGGGTGCCGTTGGTGATCCACATCTTGCGACCGTTGATGACCCAGTCGTCGCCGTCTCGCGTTGCGCTCGTGCGGATGCCGGCGACATCACTCCCCGCGTCGGGCTCCGACACGGCGATCGAGCAGACCATCTCGCCGCGCAGCGCCGGCTCGAGGTAGGTCTTCTTCAGCTCGTGGCTGCCGAAGCGCGCGAGCGCCGGCGTGGCCATCGCGACCTGCACGGCGATGGCCATCGGCACTCCCGCGCAGTCGGCGCGACCGAGCTCCTCGGCCAGCACCACGGTGAACGAGTGGTCGGCCCCCTGGCCGCCGTATTCGGCATCGAACTCAAGACCGAGCGCACCGACAGCCGCGAGCTTGGGGAAGAGCTCGTGCGCCGGGAACGTGCCCGCCGCCTCCCACTCCTCGACGTAAGGGTTGATCTCGTTCTCGACGAGGTCGCGCACGACCTTGCGGAACTGCTCGTGCTCGGGCGTCGTGATCATCGCTGCTCCTCCGTGCTGGTGTTCGGTGTGCGCAGCCCGAGGCCGCGTGCCCAGAGGAGACTCAGAGTCTCCACTGCTGTCTCGTCGTCGTACGCGGCACCTGCCTGCTCGCCGCGGCCATACCAGTGGCGACCGAATCCCTCGACCATCGCGCACAGCGCACCCGCAGCAACACCCGCGTCGATGTCGGTGTCGGCGGTGTCCTGGCTCTGCAGCCGGCTGATGTCGCGGGTGACTCTGCGCACGTGGTCGCGGCGCACTCCGGCGAGGGCGTCGCGGTAGTGCTCGTCGGCGGTCGCGGCCTCCTCGACCACCTCCAACATCCGGCCGTGGCGGCGATAGGCCGCGAGATAGCGCCGGTTGGCCTCGAGCATCCGCTCCTGCGGTTCGGGCACGTCGTCACCGATCGCGAGCGCGGCATAGACCTCGGTCACGATGTCGGCGACCAGTGCGCGCAGCACGGCCTCCTTGTCGTCGAACCAGGTATATGTCGTGCCGTGTGAAACCCCTGCGGCGGTGGCGATATCAGCCATCCGGGTGCCAGCGTAGCCGCGCTTCTCGAAGACCTCGCGCGCCGAGACGAGCAGCCTGTCGCGAGTGCGGCGTCCGCGATCGGTGAGCGGCGGCGGTCGACCTTCGGTGCGCGTGCTCATCGGGTCATGCCACCTTGCGCGAGCAAGGCCGCAGGGATGTCGGCGTATCGGGCGCGCAGGTGCTCGCCGAGGCCCTTCGCCTGCGGATCGAGCGAGGTCGAGTCGGCCACCCCGCGTCCGAGGAGCCCATGGATCACTACGTTGACGGCGCTGAGGTTGATGAACGTGTGGATCTCGACGCCGAGGGCTGACGCCTCGGGCAGGAGCAGTCGGATGCGGTCCGCGTCGATGTACTGCACGAGCCAGGCGTAGCGAGCCTGGTCGAGAGCGCCGTCGCCCGACGGGCGGACCCACAGACCGACATTGGCGTTGCCGCCCTTGTCGCCCGAGCGTGCACCGACGAACGTGCCGAGCGCGATGCGTGTCGTCGGCTCCCGGAGCCAGCGCTGACCGTCACTAGCGTGCGCGGCGTAGGAGAAGAACGATACCTCGCCGCTGCGGCCCGACGGGTAGGTGCCGACGACCCGCGCCTCGTCGCTGCCGTCATCGAGCAGCACGGTCTGCGTGACGAGGTCTGCGGGCACCGTGGTCGGCCAGTAGACGCCGTAGGGCGTGCCTTCGATCGGGGGAGCGGTGGGGAACATGCCGGGATAGCTGCCCAGCGCGCTCTCCACGACGGGGGCGGTGAATGCCTTGCCGACGGCCTTCGGATCAGCCGCCTTCACGGTGAGACGAAGCTCGGCCTGTGCATCAGATGTCGTCGCCGGATCCTCGCGGTCACGTCGCAGCAACGACACGTGGAGCTCGCGCACCGCGAATCGCGATGCTGCCGCGAGCTGGGTGGGCGACGCTGAGAGTGTCTGTGCCAGTGAGACTCCCGCGATCGTTCGCAACGCCAGATCAGCCTTGGCCTCGATGTCGAGGCCGGTCAGCACGAGCGAGACAGAGTTGCGGAAGCCACCCAGAGTGTTGAGCGCGACCTTGGCCGTGGCGGGCGCGCCGTAACCGTGGACCCCGGAGATGCGCACGCGGTCCTTCGCGACCTGCTCGAGCGCGATGGTGTCGAATCTGGCCGTGACATCGGGGTTGGGGTAGGACGTGCCGCCGATCTCGTAGAGCAGCTGGGCAGTGACGGTGCCGACGCTTACGAGTCCGCCGGTGCCGTCGTGCTTGCCGATGACGCTGCTGCCGTCGGCGGCGATCTCGGCCCACGGGAAGCCCGTGTGCTCGAGACCGGGCACCTCGGTGAAGAACGAGTAGTTGCCGCCGGTCGCCTGCGCGCCGCACTCGATGACGTGACCGGCGACGACAGCGCCCGCGAGACGGTCGAGATCCGCGAGGTCGTCGTAGTCCCAGCCGTGCCACCAGGCTGCCGGGCCGACGACGAGTGCGGCGTCCGTGACTCGTCCCGTGATGACGACATCGGCGCCTGCCTGCAGCGCGGCGGTGATGCCGCGGCCGCCGAGGTAGGCGTTGGCCGTGAGCGCCGGCATCCCGAAGGACTCGAAGCTCTCGCCGGTGTCGAGGTTGGTGAGCGTCTCGCCGTGTGCCCGCAGGTCGTCGAGGCGCGGCAGGAGGTCGTCGCCCTCGACGTACGCGATCCGCACGTCGAGCCCGTGCTCGGTCGAGTACGCCCGCAGCGCCGCCGCGCATCCCGCAGGGTCGAGACCACCGGCGTTGGAGACGACCTTGATGCCGCGCTCGAGGCAGGTGCCGAGCACCTGCTCCATCTGCGTGAGGAACGTACGCGCATAGCCACTGCCGACGCCATGCTTCATCCGTTGGCGCGCCAGGATCAGCATCGTCAGCTCGGCGAGCCAGTCACCCGTGAGCACATCGATCGGCCCACCCTCGACCATCTCCCGAGCCGCCGAGATCCGGTCCCCGAAGAACCCCGAGCAGTTAGCAATCCGCACAGCCACCCCCTCACCCCTCACACCCCACCCCCTCCACGCGGTTCCTCATGAATGTGGGTGGGGGTGAGGGTGGCGACGATCGTGTGGGCTTCGACGCTCTGGCCGATGGTGACGTGGATGTCGCTGACGGTGCCGGCTGTGTCGGCGCGAATCGTGTGTTCCATCTTCATCGCTTCGAGTACGACGAGGGGCGCTCCCGCCTCGACGACGTCACCGACCACGACCGCGACGTGCGTCACCGTGCCGGGTACGGCGGTCGAGGGTGCGCCAGCTGTCGCGGCGTCGCCGGACCCCGCCCACGCAGTGACGACGTCATAGCGAGCGCGCACACCGTGCGACTCGACGATCACCGAGCGCCCGGAGACCGGCGGGGCTCCGGTAACCGCTGGGCCTGACGCGCCCGGATGGTCGTCGTCCACCCCGCAGCCCACGCGGCGGCGTACGCCATCGATCTCGAGGCGCGCAGGTCGGGCTTGCGGGGACGGCCAGCGGTGCTCGGACTCAAGCGTGGCCGAGACGTGCTCGAAGCGCGGGTCGGTCCGGACGGTCTGAGCGGCCGTCACCGGTCCGCCGGTGTCGATCGCGATCCAGTACGTCGCCCCGCCACGACCCCACGAGCGCCCGAGCGTCGTGATGACGTCGTCGGCGCCGTCGCGATAAGCCACCGAGACCAGCTCAGGAGCCCCACCGACGTTGCGCCACCCGCGCGTCGTCGGCACCGCCTGACCACGGAGCGGCTCGGGCTCGAGCAGCGCCACAGCACAGGTCATGAGGTGGAAGCGACGGACCTCAGCGGGAACGATCGTCCCGAGCAACAGCTCAGGGTGATCGTCGAGGAACGACGTCGTGGTGTTCCCTTCGCCGAATCCGGGTGAGCGCAGGATCGCGATCAGCGAATCGGTGTTGGTCGTCACGCCGTCGATGCGCAGCCGAGTCAGGGCTGAGGCGAGAGTTGCCACGGCTGCTGCGCGGCTCTCACCACGCGCGATCACCTTGGCCAGCATGGGGTCGTAGAACGGTGTCACGACCGAGCCGGCCACGACGCCGCTGTCGACTCGGACGTCGGCGTCATCGATGCACCAGTCGTCGAAGGTCGCCAGAGTCCCCGTGCTCGGGAGGAAGTCTCGCGCGGGATCCTCAGCGTAGAGGCGTACCTCGATCGCGTGACCCGAGCGGTGGATATCGCTCTGCTGCAATGGAATACGCCCACCCTGCGCCACCTCGAGCTGCCAGGCGACCAGGTCGAGACCGGTCACCATCTCCGTCACCGGGTGCTCGACCTGCAGGCGGGTGTTCATCTCGAGGAAGAAGAACTCCTGCGCCGCACCATCCCCCGCGACGAGGAACTCCACCGTTCCCGCGCCGGTGTAGCCGATCGCTGCCGCGAGCGAGGTGGCCGCGGCGTACATGTGGGCGAGCGTGTCGGCTGTCGCGCCGGGCGACGGCGACTCCTCGACGATCTTCTGATGCCGACGTTGGATCGAGCACTCGCGCTCGAAGAGGTGCACGACGCCGCCGTGCGTGTCACCGAACACCTGCACCTCGACGTGCCGCGCGCGCTCGACATAGCGCTCGAGGAAGATGGTCGGGTCGCCGAACGACGCTGCCGCCTCGCGGCGCGCGCCCATGACCGCTTCGGCAAGACCGTCGGACGCGCGAACGACCCGCATTCCCCTGCCACCACCGCCCGCAGATGCCTTGACCAGCAACGGATAGCCGACCTGTTCCCCCGCCGTGAGCAGGTCGGGCTCTGTCACATCCGCGTCGAGCTCGGCGCCGGGCACGAGAGGCACCCCGGCAGCCGCGGCGATGCGCTTGGCCTCCACCTTGAGGGCCATCGCGCGCATCGCTGACGGTGTCGGTCCGACCCACACGAGTCCGGCATCCGTCACCGCCTGCGCGAAGTCGGCGTTCTCCGACAGGAAGCCATATCCCGGGTGGATCGCGTCAGCCCCGGATCGCCGGGCAGCCTCGAGCACCTGCTCGACATCGAGGTAGGACTCCGACGACGTACGACCGCGGAGCGCGACCGCGATCGTGGCCTCATCGACGTAGGCGGCGCCACGGTCAGGCTCGCTGAACACGGCGACGGTCTCGATACCCAGCTCGTCGCACGTCCGGATGACGCGCCGGGCGATCTCGCCGCGGTTGGCGACGAGCAGGCGTGTGATGCGCTGAGCAGCAACGGATTCCGTCATCGTCTTCACATCCGGAAGACGCCGTAGGAGTTCGATCCCTGCACCGGGGCCGAGTGGATCGCCTGGAGGGCGAGGTCGAGCACGGTCCGGGTGTCGCGCGGGTCGATGATGCCGTCGTCCCACAACCGGCCCGTCGCATAGAGCGCGGTCGACTGCGCCTCGACCTGCGACTCGAACGCCTCGCGCATCGGCGCGAAAGCGGTCGCATCGAACACCTGGCCCGTGGCTTCGGTGCGCTGCCTCGCAACGATCTCGAGCACCCCGCCGAGCTGTTTCGGTCCCATCACGGCGATCCGGTGGTTGGGCCAGGTGAAGACGAAGCGCGGGTCATAGGAACGACCGCTCATGCCGTAGTTGCCGGCGCCGTACGACGCACCGACCATCAGCGTCAGGTGGGGCACGGTGGAGTTGGAGACGGCGTTGATGAGCTTGGCACCGTCCTTGATGATGCCGCCCTGCTCATAGCGCGTGCCGACCATGAAGCCGGTGATGTTCTGCACGAACAGGATCGACACCTCGTGGCGCTCGCAGAGCTGGATGAACTGCGCGCCCTTCTCCGCCTCTTCGCTGAACAAGATGCCGTTGTTGGCGAGGATGCCGATCGGGTGTCCGCCGAGGTGCGCCCACCCCGTGACCAGCGTGGTGCCGTAGAGCGGCTTGAACTCCTCGAACTCGCTGCCGTCGACAATCCGGGCGATGACCTCGCGCACCTCGAACGGCACGCGCACGTCGGCCGACGCGATCCCGAGCAGCTCGTCCTCGTCGTACGCCGGCGGCACGGATGCGCGCGTGGGTCCGGGGCCCTGTCGGCGCCAGTTGAGGTGGCCCACGATCTCGCGACCGATACGCAGCGCATCGGGCTCGTCGGCAGCGAGGTAGTCGGCGAGCCCGCTCACCCGGGCGTGCATCTCGGCTCCACCGAGCGACTCCTCGTCGGCGTCCTCGTCGATCGCCATCTTCACCAGCGGGGGGCCGCCGAGATAGACACGGGCCGCGTCCTTCTGCAGCACGACGTAGTCGCTCATGCCGGGGACGTAGGCGCCTCCGGCTGTCGAGGAGCCGAATACGAGAGTGATCGTCGGGATGCCGTCCGCCGAGAGCCGCGTGAGGTTCTTGAACGACGCACCACCGGGCACGAAGATCTCGGCCTGCTTCGGCAGGTCGGCACCGGCCGACTCGGTGAGCGAGATGAGCGGGAGCCGGTTGACGCGCGCAATCTCCATCGCGCGCAGACCCTTGGCGACGCTCGCCTGTCCTTGCGCGCCGCCCTTGACGGTCGGGTCGTTGGCGCTGATGAGGCACTGCACACCGTTGACCGTGCCGATCCCGGTGACGAGGCCGCCGCCGAGCGGGTCGTCGGTGCCCCAGCCGGCGAGCGGCGAGAGCTCGAGGAACGCCGAGCCGCGGTCGAGCAGCAACCCGATGCGCTCACGGGGCAGCAGCTTGCCGCGGCTGCGCAGCTTGGCCACCGAGGCGGCGTCCTTCGCGGGATTGGTGCCGCCTGATCCACCGCCGCCCACGACGGCCGCGTGCAGCCCGTCGATCTCCTCGAGGGAGGTGAGCATGGCCTCGCGGTTGGCGGCGAAGTCCGTTCCGCGTACGTCGAGGCGACTCACGATGCGCGCCACGAGCCACCTCCGCCCACACCGGTCGAGCCGGACCAGGGTTGGATCCTCAACCTGACGCTAGTGTCAACTTGACGCGCTCGTCAATAACCGGATGCGCCGCCCTCAGTCGTGCCCAGCGACCCACGCGGGAAGCAGCCGGGCCTCGTGGGTCTCCAGGGCACCTTCATCCGCGGGTTCTTCCGCGGGTGGTGTGGGGGTTCTTGCTCGCGTGGTGTGCGCGGCGTGGGCGGGGTGGGTGAGCGCGCGGGGGAGGATCAGGGGGTGAGTGATGCGACCCCGTGGAACCTGGCCCGGCGTGCAGCCCGTGAGGCTGGCCGGGCGCTGCCGGTCGTCGCGGTGCCCCTCCCGGCTGCGGTCGGCGCGGTGCTGGCCCACCCGCTCGTCTCCGCGACGCCGTTGCCGCCGTTCGACTCCGCCTCGATGGACGGCTGGGCGGTGTCCGGCCCCGGTCCGTGGACCGTCGTCGGCCATCTGCCTGCGGGCGGCGCGATCGACTACACCGACGACCGCGGCCGCCCTGCGGCAGGCTCCGACATCCGACGGTTACCTGGCAGCGCAGGTCGCGCCTCGGACTCAGCAGATCGGCACGCTGACGTAGGCAGCCTCGACCGGCTCGGCGACGGCACCGCGGTCACGGTCGCGACCGGAGCCGCCCTGCCGATGGGAGTCGACGCGGTGCTGCGCCGCGAGCGCGGCCTCATCGTCGACGGTCCGCACGGGCCGCAGCTCTACGTCGGCGACTCCGAGCGCGGCCTCACCGCACCTCATCCCGGCTACGTCGAGCCCGGCACCGACATCCGCCCGCGCGGTCAGGAGTCGCAGGCCGGCGATGCGCTGCTGGAGCCGGGCGGAGTGGTGACCCCTGCCGTCGCCGGGATGGCCGCGGCCGCGGGCTACGACACCCTGTCTGTCGTACGCCCGCCAGATATCGCGATCCTCGTGCTCGGCGACGAGCTGCTCGAGCGCGGGCACGCGCGCGACGGTCGCGTACGCGACGCCCTCGGCCCGATGCTCCCCGGGTGGATCGCGTGGCTCGGCGGTCGCGCCTTCCCGCCGATCCGCGTTCCCGACACCCTCGACGACCTCGTGTCCGAGCTCGAGGACGCCAACGCCGATGTCGTGATCACCACCGGCTCGACCGCGGCAGGACCGGCCGACCACCTGCACGCGGCCCTCAACCGCCTCGGCGCGCACTGGGTCATCGACGGTGTTGCTGTGCGCCCCGGCTCCCCGATGTGTTTGGCCACGTTGCCCGATGGCCGTCACGTCGTCGGCCTGCCGGGCAACCCGCTTGCAGCCGTCTCCGCTGTCCTCACCCTCGCGGTGCCTCTCGTCGCGGCACTGCGCGGAGAGGTCGGAGCCGACGAAGCCTTGGTGCGTACGGCGATCCTCGGTGCCGACATCACGCACCACCCGACCGACGTGCGACTCGTCCCCGTGGCACGCCACCATCGCGACGGAGTCACCACCGCGATGCCGACACTGCACAACGGCCCGGCGATGCTACGCGGCCTGACCCTCGCCGACGGCGTCGCAGTCATCTCTCCCGGAGAAGGCGCGCGCGGCTCGACCGTCTCGGTCCTCCCGCTGCCCTGAGGCCCCAGCTCGTCCAACCCCGACCATCCCCAGCGATCCGTCACCCGTCGTGACACCGACGCATCGCACTTCCTGCACCACACGCCTCGCCCGGCGCACTGTCACGAGGGTGGGCGCTACGGTCAGCAGCGTGACCACGTCCGAGGCGCTGCGGCTCCCCGCGCGGCGCTATGGCCCGCTCGGGTCGTTCGCCATCCGGGTCGGCATCGCAGTCGCCTGCCTCGTCGCTACGGCGCTGCTGGTCTACCACGAGCGCGACGGCTACAAGGACGGAAAAGGCACGGCCATCTCCCTGCTCGACGCGCTCTACTACGCGACCGTCACCCTCTCGACCACCGGCTACGGCGACATCGTCCCGGTGACCGACACCGCACGACTCATGAACGTCCTCATCATCACGCCGCTACGCTTCGTCTTCCTCATCACGCTCGTGGG
Organism: Candidatus Nanopelagicales bacterium; assembly: GCA_025351185.1. Taxonomy (GTDB): domain Bacteria; phylum Actinomycetota; class Actinomycetes; order S36-B12; family CAIYMF01; genus Longivirga. The sequence goes on along the minus strand of JANXWJ010000238.1, from coordinate 1,087 downwards.
GACGACGGTCGAGGTGCTCACGCAGCGCAGTCGTGACGAGTTCCGGGCTAAGCGCTGGAGGAAGACCGTGCAGGACCACACCGTGGTCGTCGGCTTCGGGGTCAAGGAGCGCAGCGCAGTACGCGCCCTCATCGACCAGGGGACGCGACCCGAGGCGATCGTGGTCGTCTCCTCATCAACCGTCGAGGTCGACGAAGCCGCCGCGATGGGCACCATCGGCGTCGTCGGCGACGCGACACGCGAGGACGTCCTGCGGGAGGCGGCGGTGCCTGTCGCGGCTCGCATCGTCGTCGTACGTCCGGCACCGGTGTCCTGACTTGCACGCGATCACGCTCACGTCGCCGGGCGGTCCCGAGAACCTCGTCTGGGCCGAGGTCGCCGACCCCGTGCCTGCAGCTGGCGAAGTGCTCGTGCGCGTCGCAGCATCTGCCGTCAACCGAGCAGACCTGTTGCAGCGCAAGGGATTCTATCCGCCACCTCCCGGCGCCTCCGACATCCTCGGGCTCGAGTGCACCGGCACGGTCGCCGCACTCGGTGAGGGCGTGAGCGGATGGTCGTTCGGTGACGAGTGCACCGCGCTCCTCGCGGGAGGCGGATACGCGGAGCTCGTCGCTGTTCCCGTCGGGCAGCTCATGCCCGTACCTCGCGGCCTTGACCTGGTCACCGCGGCAGCGCTGCCCGAGGTGGCCTGCACGGTGTGGTCCAACGTCGTGATGCTGGCCGGCCTGCGCGGCGGCGAGGTGTTCCTCGTGCACGGCGGTGGAGGCGGGATCGGTACGTTCGCGATCCAGGCAGCGGCCGCGCTCGGCGCTCGGGTCGCCGTCACCGCCGGGTCAGTGGAGAAGCTGGCGCGCTGTCGCGAGCTCGGAGCAGAGATCCTCGTCGACTATTCGCGGCAGGACTTCGTCGAACGCGTACGCTCCGCCACCGAAGGTCACGGCGCCGACGTGATCCTCGACGTCATGGGTGCGTCCTACCTGCCGCGCAACGTCGAGCTGCTCGCGACCGGCGGGCGCCTCGTCGTCATCGGGCTGCAGGGTGGTGCGAAGGGTGAGCTCGACCTCGGGGCGCTTCACGAGCAGCGCCC
>JANXWJ010000229.1 GCA_025351185.1 Candidatus Nanopelagicales bacterium | reverse complement strand
CGTGGCGGCCTTCCTCGTGTCCGATCAGTGCTCGTGTCCGGCGTGGTCGTGGTCGGTGCCCGCGGATTGCTCAGCGACCTGCTTGTGCGCCTCGACCATGTCGACGCCGCGGATGGCCTCGATCAGCTTCTCGAGCTGCGGACCAGGCAGAGCGCCGGGCTGGGAGTACAGCATCACACCCTCGCGGAACGCCATGAGCGTGGGGATCGAGGTGATGTCGGCGGCGGCGGCGAGCTGCTGCTCGGCATCGGTGTCGACCTTGGCGAACACGATGTCGCCGTGGACCTCCGAGGCCTTGTCGAACACGGGCGCAAAGTTGCGGCACGGGCCGCACCAGGTGGCCCAGAAGTCCACCAGCACGATGTCGTTGTCCGAGACCGTCGAGTCGAAGGTCTCGGCGGTGATGTCGATCGTGGACACAGTGCACTCCCTGTCTGCTGCGGATACGGGACTCAGCCGTCCCAGGAAGAGAACCCACCCAGCCCACCGGGCTATTCCGGACCGCCGGTCCGTGCCGGGGCGGCCTAGGCTCGTGGGGTGACCAGTGACTCGCGAGTGCCCTCCGTCGGCGACGTCGTCGCAGCTGTGCACCGGCGCTATCCGCCTGAGGCGGCCGCCTCGTGGGACGCGGTCGGACTGGTGTGCGGCGATCCGCGGGCCGAGGTACGACGGATCCTCGTGGCCGTCGACATCGTCGCCGCGACCGTCGAGGAGGCCATCTGCGACGGCGCCGACCTCCTCGTCACGCACCACCCGCTGCTGCTGCACCCGGTCAGCTCCGTCGCCGCGACGACACCGGCCGGTGCCCTCATCCAGCGCCTCGTTCGTTGTGGGTGCGCCTTGCTCTCAGCGCACACCAACGCCGACGTGGCGCACGACGGGGTCAGCGATGCGCTCGCTGCGGCGTTAGGTGTGGTCGGCACCGTGCCGCTCGTGCCGTCGGCCACCGACCCGACGACCGGGCTCGGTCGCGTCGGTGACCTCGCGATGCCTCTGTCGCTGAGGGCGTTTGCCGACCACGTGCGCGACTCGCTGCCGGCCACGGCGGGTGGCGTGCGGATCGCCGGCGACCTCGAGACACCCGTGCACCGCGTGGCGGTGATCGGCGGGTCCGGCAGCGACGCGCTGCCGGCGGCCGCAGCCGCGAGAGCCGACGTCGTCGTGACGAGCGACCTCAAGCACCACGTGACCCTCGACCATCTCGCCGGCGGGGGACCGGCCCTGGTCGACGTCGCGCACTTCGCGTCGGAGTGGCCATGGGTCCCCTACGTCGTCGACCTGCTGCGCGCCGACCTCGCCGGCTTCGACGTCGAGATCCGCGCCTCCACGCTCACCACCGATCCGTGGACCGGCCGGGCCTAGCCAGCGGTCGCACTCGGCCGGGCGGTGCGAGGCCACCGAGACGCGGCGTTACGGTGGGGACCGCACGACCACGTACGACCTCACGACCACTCACGGCCGCACGACTGCACGACCACACACAAGTCTGAGGAGACCGGTGATCGCCGAGCCCGCTGTCCAGCTCCGCCTGCTTGATATGCAGGCGCTCGACGCCCGCCTCGACCAGATCGCGCACAAGCGCCGTTCGCTGCCTCAGCTCGCGACGATCGCTGAGCTCGACTCCCGTATCGCCGGGCTGCGCGACCGCATCGTCGCCGCCGAGACCGAGGTCGACGACCTCGAACGCGGACTGGCCAAGGCGGAGAGCGATGTCGAGCAGGTGCGCGCCCGCGCCGCCAAGGACCAGGAGCTCCTCGACTCAGGACGGCTTTCGTCGTCGAAGGAGCTGGAGAACCTTCAGCACGAGATCGCCTCGCTGGCACGGCGTCAGGGAGACCTCGAGGAGTCCGAGCTCGAGGTCATGGAGCGGCTCGAGGACGCTCGCACGTCGATGACCACCATCACGACCGAGCGTGACGGGCTGCGTGCCCGGCTCGACACCGCGACCGCCGAGCGCGACGCCGCGTGGTCCGACGCCGACCGGGACCGGGAGTGGGTCGCGGGGGAGCGCGCCAAGGTCGTCACCGAGATCCCCGCGGACCTCCTCGCGCTCTACGAGAAGCTGCGCCTCGATCACAACGGTGTGGGTGCAGCGGCCCTGCACCAGCGCCGCTGCGAGGGCTGTCGCATGGAGCTCACTCCCACCGACCTCAACCGGCTCCGCGACGCCGCGCCGGACTCCGTGCTCCGCTGCGAGGAGTGCCGCCGGATCCTGGTGCGTACGCCCGAGTCCGGGCTGTGAGCCGCAGGCTCGTCGTCGAGGCGGACGGAGGATCGCGGGGCAACCCAGGTCCGTCGGCCTACGGCGCCGTCGTCCGCGACCCTGCCACCGGGAAGGCGCTGGTCGAGCTCGCTGACCATCTCGGCACCACGACGAACAACGTGGCGGAGTACACCGGCTTGCTCGAGGGGCTGCGCGCCGCCCTCGAGGTCGATCCGGACGCCCTCATCGAGGCACGCCTGGACTCCAAGCTCGTCGTCGAGCAGATGAGCGGTCGGTGGGCCATCAAGAACGACGCCCTGCGCCGGATCGCGCTGGCGGCCCGGGACCTCGTCGATCGCGAGCGCGTCACCTACACCTGGGTCCCGCGGGAGAAGAACAAGGCGGCCGACGCGCTCGCCAACGAGTCGATGGACAACGTCGAGCGCGGCCGCTCCGGTCGGGTCCGCCGAATCCTGCGCGACGCGGAGGACGCTGGCGGCTTGGACACCTCCGCGGGGTCGCTCAGCCCCGAGGAGGCAGCGACAACCCTGGACGCCGAGGTCCTCGACTCCGGGACGGTGCAGGGCGGGGCGCGGCGGCCGCGCCCGGCGATCGTGGGCTGGGGACCCGACCTCGGCCCCCCGACGGTCACCCTCGTCGTCCGGCACGGCGTCACCGCCCACTCGCTGGAGCGCAAGTTCTCCGGGTCGGGTACGACGTTTGACCCGCCGCTGGTCGCCGAGGGGATCGCGCAGGCCGAGCTCGCTGCCGCAGAGCTCGAGCGGCGCGGGGGCGGCGACGTCCTCGTGTGCTCGCCGATGCTGCGCACGCGCCAGACCGCCGAGATCCTCGGGGCAGCCATCGGTCTCGTGCCCGTGGTCGTCGAGGGTCTGCAGGAGGGCGACTTCGGCGACTGGGACGGCTTCACCTTCGGCGAGGTCATGGCCCGGTGGCCGCAGGAGATGTCGGCCTGGCTGTCCTCGCCGGATGTCGCGCCGCCGGGAGGCGAGTCGCTGCGTCAGATCGCGGCACGCGTGTCGCGTGCCCTCGACCAGGTGCTCACCGCGCACCCCGGTCGCAAAGTCATCGTGGCCGCGCACGTCGGGACGATCCGGGCGATGACGGCGCGCGCGCTGGGCTCACCGCTGGAGTCGATGAACCGGATGGAGCTGGCGCCAGCCTCGATCACCACGCTCACGTGGTACGGCGACGGCAACGCCTCGATGCGGTCCTTCGCCGAGCAAGGACACCTAGCCGGCAGCAAGCACACCTGGATCCCGTAGCTGCACACGGAGCTGCGGACAGGGCGGCTGACCTGCGAACAAGGCGATAGCGCCAGCGCGTCGGGGGGTTCGCGCTGGCGCTATCGCTGGTCGGGCACCGTACGGATGGACCTGATGGTCAGGCAGCCTCAGGGCGTGTAGGCGTAGGCCGTGATCCAGTCGATCCGGACGTGCCCTGCCACGTTGCTCGCCGGGGCAGTGGCGCGCAACGCAGTCTCGGTCTGCAGCACCCAGTGCATGGGCGTCGAGGGGACGGACCGGGTGTTGGTGCCCACGACTCTGCCGTCGAGATAGAACACCACCTTCCCGGGGAGCCAGTCGATCGTGGCGGTGTGCCATCTGCCGAAGGTCGCGGACAGGGTGAACGGCGCCTGGCCGCCGCCGCTGCGCGCGTAGTGGGAGAACGCGGAGAAGTTCGAGTTGAGATCCCCCTCGGGGAAGTCGATCTCACCGTGCGCGGGCCACACGTCGTCGTCGGGCCAGAGGAGCCAGGCGGCCTTGTAGCCGGGCAGGGAGTCTGCCTGGAAACGGATCGAATACCGACCGTAGGTCATCTTCGGCATCTTCGGTGTCGGCGCTGCGACGTAGTGGGTGCTGCCCTCGGTGTGCAGATAGATGTCGAGCAGACCGCCGCCGGTGGACAGCGTGCGGTTGCCGTCGTAGACGCCGTGGCCGCTGGTGTCTTTCCACCCGGGGCCGTAGGCGCTCCAGCGCGAGGAGTAGGTCTTGAGGAACGCGCCTCGAGCGGTCGTGGTGGCGAAGTCGTCGGCGAAGACCTGGCGCAGGCCCGGCAGGTTGCCCTTGGGCATCGTGATGGCCCCGACCGACGAGGTCGAGACCGGCCCGGGCGGGGGGGCAGGGACCCCCGCGAGCACCGCGGCGCGGGCGGCGGCGGTCGCAGCCCGGCGCGAGGTCGTGGCGGCCGAGACATCGGCGAGGCGTCGAGCGCCGGTCGTCGCGGCGGTGCGGGCCCGCCGGATGGCTGCGGCGCGGGATCCCGCGACGGCCGACGCGCTCGTGGCCGTGCGCGCTGCGGTGGCCCGGCGAACCCGCGAGGTGATGGCAGAGCCGACCTTGATCCAGGCGGTCGTCCGCGTCGTGGACGCCACCTGGACGCTGACGACGACGTAGTAGTGCGACGGTCGGGTGGCGCTGCGGCGCAGGTGCGCGGCGACGACGCGGGAGGTGCGTCGTACGACGGTGGTCCTGGCGGTGACCGGGGCGGTCGCCGCGGTCACCGCGGGGGTGGCGGCCGTCGTCGAGAAGGCCGAGGACGGGATGGTCACGCCGGTGGGGGTCGACGCTGTGGTCGTGGACGTCGCTCCGGCCGTGCCGGGGAACGTCAGGACAGCGGCGCCGAGGACGCCGGTGACGATCAGCGTGGATGGGATCGTCCATCGACGGGTAGCAGGCAGCACGAATAAAGCTCCTCTCGACGCCGACCGGGTGAGCTGACGGGCTCGGGCGGGGAGGTGCCCTACACCGCGACGTACACGGCGATTCGCCCCACGTGAATGGGTCCCCGGCTCACCGGGCGAGAGAGCCCGGTGATTAGGCGTGTCACCCGTGTGCGGTGCCCCACACAGTGGCGGGTGACAGGGGACCAACGTAGGCAACGAAGGCCATGCTTCGTCACTCGCCACGTCCGGTCACGGGACGATAACGGCTATTTGTGGCGCACGTCACACCCGCAAGAGCCTCACACGTCACATCCGTCCCACGAGCGCCACCCGTCACGGGCGCCTAGTACCCGCCTCGACCGACCGGACAGCATCGACTGGGCCGAACGGAGGAGGCAGGCGAGACGCGATCGCGCCGTCAGGACGTGAGGGACAGCGCGACCGTCGAGGCGACGACGACCCGGGGCACGCCGAGGAGCCCCGTCACCGCGAACTCGCGCCAGGTCACTGCAATCCCTCGCGCGCAGCAACGCTCGCGCCAGAGCAGGGTGGCCGGCGAGCCCCAGAGCCGAGGCTGCGCAGCGCGGTCGACAGCGTCGCCAGTGCCACGGCGAGTAGCCACAGCCGCCAGGTCGACCCGCGTCCCCAGCGCGCGCACTCGCGCGCAGCGGCGACGACCCACACCTGGTCAGAGGTCCGAGACGACGACGTCGAGTGAACGCACGACGCCGGGTTTCGGGCGCGGTCCGAGCTCGGCGATCACACTGGCCTGCTCGCAGACGTCAGCCAGTGCGTCCGCGTCACCGGGGTCCGAGCCATCGACGAGCCACTGGCGTACGAGTCGACCCTTGGTGGCCTTGTTGAAGTGGCTCACGACCTTGCGACTCCCGTCCGGCATCTGCTGCAGCACCCGCACGGCGACAGTGCGGGATGCGGTGTCGCCCACGGGCTTCCACATGCCGGCGTAGGTGCCCGATCGCAGGTCGATGACGAGGCCGCGCCCGGTCGCCTCAGTCATCGCTGTCGCCAGAGGATCTCGCCACAGGGCGGTGAGTGCCCCGAGGTCGGGCAGCGAAACGTCGCCGGACAGCCGGTAGGCCGGGATCCGGTCGCCGAGGCGGAGCGCACCGAAGAGTGCGCTCGACACCACCACGGAGCGCTGCGCGCGACGTCGCGCCGTTGTGTCGAGCGACGCGAGGTCGAGGGCCTCGTACAGCACGCCGGTGTAGACGACCGACGCGGTCGCTGTGGGGGCGGTCTCGAGCGCGGCGTCCCGAAGGACCTCGTCGACCCGGCGGGGCGAGATGCCCAGCACCGCCACGGCGCGATCGAGGTCGCCCCGGGCCAACGTCACGAGCGACTCGAGCACCTGCTCGCGCGTCGAGGTGAGCGACGGGAACGACAACGTCGCGAGGTCGAGCGCCTTGCCGCGGCGAGGAGCGAACTTTCCCTCAGACGGCGGCAGCAGCACGAGCACGTCCCGATCCTCGCCCACCCGTCCTGGCCGAACCCAGCCGGGGTTGCGTCGCAGCAGCGCAGATCGCGCTGCCGATCTCGGACCCGGCGCATAGGTTGACCGGGTGACTCGCCGTTGGCTGCGTGCCCAGACCCGTCAGGGCGACGTGCTGCGTGCGGGGTTCCAGGCGATCCGCGACGAGCAAGGTGTGCCGGCGGCGTTCCCCGACGACGTGCTCGCCGAGGCGGCGGCGGTCGCGGCAGCGCCGCAGCCACCGCCGTCACCGGACGGCACGCCGAGGCGCGACGCGACGCACTTTCCCTTCGTCACCATCGACCCGGCCGGGTCGACCGACCTCGACCAGGCTGTCTACATCGAGCGTGGCGCCACCGGCTTCCGGGTGCACTACGCCATCGCCGACGTCGCCGCGTTCGCGCGGCCCGGTGGGGCGATCGACCTTGAGGCGCACCGCCGCGGTGTCACGCTCTACAGCCCCGACCTGCGTACCTCGCTGCACCCACCGGTGCTGTCCGAGGGTGTTGCGTCGCTGCTCGCCGACGTCGCGCGACCTGCGGTGCTCTGGACGATCGACCTCGACTCGAGCGGCAGCACCGTGGAGGTCGACGTCGAGCGGGCGGTCATCCGCAGCGTGGCGAAGCTGGCCTACGGACAGGTGCAGAAGGCGATCGACGACGGCACCGCGGAGGACTCCCTCGTCGCGCTGCGCGACGTCGGTCGGCTGCGCCAGGAGCGTGAGGTCGAGCGCGGCGGCATCGACGTGCGCGTGCCCGACCAGGAGATCGAGGACGACGGACCCGGCTATCGCCTCGCCATGCGCGCACCGCACCCGGTCGAGTCGTGGAACGCGCAGATCTCGCTGCTCACCGGGATGAGCGCGGCCCGGATGATGCTCGACGCCGGCGTCGGCATCGTGCGCACCATGCCCGCGCCGGCGCCCGAGGACTACGAGCGACTGCGCCGTACCGCAGCCGGACTCGAGATCGAGTGGCCGAAGGACGTGTCCTACGCCCGCTTCGTACGCGACCTCGACCCGCGGCCGCCGACGCACGCGGCGTTCCTCAACCTCGTGACGATCCTGCTGCGGTCCGCGGGCTACACCCAGGTGCTGCGACCGGTCGGCGACGACGAGCCCGACGTGCTGAGGCACGCGGCGGTCGCCTCGGCGTACGCCCACGTGACGGCTCCGCTGCGCCGGCTCGTCGACCGCTACGGCACCGAATGCTGCCTCGCGATCGCGTCCGGCACCCAGGTGCCGGACTGGGTGCTGCAGGGGCTGCCCGCTCTCCCGGACGAGCTGAAGGTCGCCGACCAGCGGGCCCGTGCCCTCGACCGTGCCTGCGTCGACCTCATGGAGTCGGTGCTGCTCGCGTCGCACGTGGGCGAGGACTATTCCGCGGTCGTGGTCGACGAGCGCAAGGACTACGACGTCGTCCAGCTGCACTGGCCCGCCGTGCGTGCGCACGTGAAGGGCGGCGGCCTCGGTCTGGGTCGACGCGTCACCCTGCGCCTGACGGCGGCCGATCCCGCGAAGCGCACCGTGCAGTTCGCCCCCGCAGGACCCACCTTGCTGCCCTAGCTGCTGCTGGCTGCACGTGTTCGGCAGCAGATACGCCAGCATCGCGGGTCCTCAGGCGAGAGAAGCGGTCTCGAGGATGAGGCGCAGGACGGTCTCGGGCTCGCGGATGCTCGGGTAGTGGTCGCACCCGGGCAGCTCGACGACGCGGCAGCCGGGGATCAGGGCTGCCGCCGCATGGTTGCCGGCGACGAGGCCGGGATAGTCGAGCCCGCCGATGACCATCGTCGTCGGCACCGCGACCTCGCCGAGCCGGTCGTACGTCGACGGCGCCTCGACCTCGAACTCGTTGTCGTTGGGCATCGCCCGCACCGCGCGACGCAGCAGGTCCAGGATGCGTGGCTCCTGCCCCGACGCTGCCCACAACCGAGCCATCAGCGCGACCATCGCCTCGGGATCCTCGCCCGCCCGCTCGAACTCCGTATCCGTCTCGGGATCATCGGGCCACGGTGCCCCGGTGATTCCGGGGCAGAGCAGGGTGAGGGACGCGACGCGCTCGTGGTGCAGCACCGCGAGGTCGAGCGCCCCGCCACCACCCATGCTCGTCCCGACGAGGTGGGCGCGCTCGATGCCGAGCCGCCCGAGCACCGTCAGCACGTCATCGACGATCGACCACTGCGCGGTCGCGAGAGGAGAGCGCCCGTAGGCGCGATAGTCGAGGCGCACGACGCGTGCCCGAGCGGCCAGCTGCGGCCAGATGTCGTCGTACAGCGACGAGTCGGCCACGCCCGAGTGCAGCAGCAGCACCGCCGGGCCGTCACCGCCCGAGTCCTGCACCCACACCTGGTCGAGACCGTGACCGACTCTCAACAGCAGCTCCATGCGGGCGACGGTAGCGACCATCCACGGGTCGGTCGATGCAGTTCCCGTGCGAGCAGAGGGGCGCGGCCGCGCTACCCTGACGGTGCAGACGAGTCGGTCGGGCGACCGCGGTTCGGATCCTTCGGGGTCTGCGCTGAGGAAAGTCCGGACTCCACAGGGCAGGGTGGTGGGTAACACCCACCCGGGGTGACCCGCGGGACAGTGCCACAGAGAACAGACCGCCGCCGGCAACGGCGGTAAGGGTGAAACGGTGGTGTAAGAGACCACCAGCGCGGCGGGTGACCGTCGCGGCTCGGCAAACCCCACCCGGAGCAAGGTCAAGAAGGGCGGCTCCTCGGAGCTTCCTGCGCAGGCGTTCGAGGACGGCCCGTCCGAGCCTGCGGGTAGACCGCACCGAGGTCGTCGGAGACGACGGCCCCAGATGGATGGTCGCCCCCGGTCCCTCGGGACCGGGACAGAATCCGGCTTACAGACCGACTCGTCTGCACC
>JANXWJ010000226.1 GCA_025351185.1 Candidatus Nanopelagicales bacterium | reverse complement strand
GAACGCGCTCACCCTCAGCGGCGTGGGCGCCGCGCTCAACGGCCTGCGCTACCGCATGAATGCGACCAACACGGGCGGCACGACCTCGAGCAACTCCGCCACCCTGACCGTGCTCGCCGTCGTCTTCCCGTCGCCGATGGGCGTGGCCTTGGACACCGGGGGCAACCTCTACGTCGCCGACTCGGCCAACCACAACATCCACAAGGTCTCGACCGCCAACGTGGCCACCCGACTCGCCGGCGGCACCAGCACGGCGGGTTCGACGGATGGGGCTGGCACCACCGCCGCGCTCTTTAACATGCCCGGCTCCCTGGCCGTGGATGCCGGCGGCATCACCTTCGTGGCGGACACGGCCAATGCCACTGTCCGCCGCATCAGTACCGACGGCACCGTGACGACCTTTGCGGGTTCCGCCTCGGGCCGGGGCAACGCCGATGGTACCGGCGCAGCCGCGACATTCTCCAGCACCACGGCCATCGCGATCGATGCGGCCGGCAACCTCTATGTGGCCGACGGCACGCAGCACACGGTGCGCAAGATCACCTCCACCGCCGTCGTCACGACGCTGGCCGGCACGGCCGGTACCCTCGGCAACGCGGATGGCACGGGCACTGCGGCGCGCTTCAATCACCCCACCGGCGTAACCGTGGACACCGCTGGCAATGTTTATGTGGCCGACACCACTAACAACACGATCCGCAAGGTAACTTCCGCCGGGACCGTCAGCACTCTGGCCGGTCTGGCTGGCGTCAGCGGTTCGAGCGATGGCACTGGTTCGGCGGCGCTCTTCAACGGGCCGGCCGGCCTGGCCGTGGACGGCGCCGGCAATGTCTACGTCGCGGACAGCGGCAACAGTGCCATTCGCAAGGTTTCATCCGCCGGGGCCGTCACCACGCTGGCCGGTTTGTCAACGGTTGCGGGATTGCAGGACGGCACGGGCACCGGAGCCTGGTTCAACCAGCCGAAGGGTGTGGCGGTGGACAGCACCGGCAACGTTTACGTCGCGGACACGGGCAACGCCAGCATCCGCAAAATTACGCCCGCCGGGGTCGTCACCACGCTGGCGATCACGGTGGCTGCGCCGACTCCCACCCCGACGCCGACTCCCACCCCGACCCCGACGCCCACTCCGACCCCGACTCCCTCGAGCGCATCGCCGTCCCCGAGCGAGACGGCGACGTCGCCGAGCGCCTCGGCAACGTCGGCAAGTGCGAACGCATCACCCGCACCCGTACCCGTCGAGTCATCGACCCCGTGGTGGCTCTGGATCCTGCTGGCTGTCGCGGCGGTGGGAGCGGCGCTGTGGTGGTTCCTGGCGATGGTCCCGCGACGCCGGTGGGATGCGGATTTTGCCCAAGACCTCAGCGAGGCCCGCTGGGTCCTCGACTCTCTCGTGCCGTCAGCAACCAACCGCCTCCTTCCTGCGGAGCAGACGAACCAGCAGTGGCTCGACGGCAAACGTCGCCTCGACAACCTGCAGAGCGACCTCTACCGTCTCGGTGCCAACCCGCCGACCACGGCCCGGGCCACCCATCTCGGCACCGTGTCCGGCAGCCTCGCGGCGCTGCAGCAGTCGCTCGAGAGCGATGTCGCTCTGCGCACGACTGCAGCGTCCGCCCCCGATGGCGCACGAGCACTCGAAGCTTCGCTGCAGACCATCACTCACCAGCGAGACGCGCTCCAGGCTGCCATCGAGAACCGCCCCACCACTCCCGGCCACGCCGCCCCCTGAGACCAGCGCCTCAGCACGTGTTTCCCCTAGGGGATCAAAGCGGCATACCTGCGATCGTCATCCCTGGGGACGATCAAGGCATCTCACCTGCGCTGAGCTGTGGCGAGAGAATGCCTCGACCAGCGGTGCTCGCCCTCGCGTCGGGGGTCAGGCGCGCGGGGGAGGTCCGAGGATCTCGATGCCGTGCAGCGATGCGATGTGGCCCAGCTGTGCCGGATCGATCGCAGCGGGCTCAGGTATCACTCGTACGGCCGCGGGCGCTCCGGCATCGCGCGCGAAATCCTCGAACCCGCCCGGAGAGGTGATCTGCAGCGTACGCAGCGCCTCGCCGCTGTCGACGAGGAAGCTGTGCGGCAGACCTCGCGGCAGGAGCACGACGTCACCCGGGCCGGCCGCCAGCACGTCGTCACCGCAGAAGAAGCGTGCCGTGCCCGCCAGCAGGTAGAAGACCTCGTCCTCGAGGGTGTGCCGGTGCATCGGCGGTGCGAACCCTGGTGGATTGAGGAACTCGACGACGGTGAGTCGACCGTCGGTCTGCGCTCCTGCCACCTTGATCGTGACAAGGCTGCCCAGGAACCACAGCGCCTCCCCAGCGCCGTCGGGCACCAGCTGTGCACCGCCGACCGGTCGATTCGACATTCACACTCCCTATTGAACAACCGTTGTATGGTGAATATGGGAAGTATGCTCGAAGCGTGAGCGATGTCAAGAAGTACAGCTTCGAAGCGGGCACCCGCAGCTATCACTCCCCCGTGCGCGACGAGGCGGCTCGCATCACCCGGCGACGGATTCTCGAGTCGTCGCACGAGCTGTTCCTCGATCGCGGTTTCGCAGCATGCTCGATCGCCGACATCGCATCGGCCGCAGGCATTGCCCGGTCCAGCGTGCTCAGCGTCTTCGGCACGAAGGCGACGTTGCTGAAGGAAGCCGTCGATGTCGCCATGGTGGGTGACGACGGCCCGCTGCCCGTCGCCCAGCAGCCGTGGTTCCAGCCCGTCTGGCGCGCCAAGACGCCGGGGGGCTGCCTTGACGCCTACTCCCGCGTGTGTCTGCTCATCGGCCGGCGCGCGTCCGGGATCATCGAGGTCGTACGCCGTGCGGCCGACGAGGGGCCGGAGGTCGCCGCACTCTGGGACGTGCTGCAGCGCAACCGCAGGTCTGGCGCCGGCACGATCGTGACCCGGGTGCGCGAGCTCGGGGGCGCCAAGCGAGGGCTCTCGGAGGAGCAGGCGGGCGACCAGCTCTTCATGTGCAACGACAGCTCGCTCTACCTCACCCTCGTCACCGAGCGCGGCTGGACCGAGCCGACATTCGAGCGCTGGCTGTCGTCGAACATGCGTCACAACGTCCTGCGCTGACACCCCACCCTGCGTGATCTTGGTCCAGTGCTCG
>JANXWJ010000215.1 GCA_025351185.1 Candidatus Nanopelagicales bacterium | reverse complement strand
TGATGCGGCGCACGACGTCGATGGCGTTCGCCGCGGGGATGCACGTCTATCCCGGCGGTGCGGTCGAGGACTCTGACGCAGCGGTGCCGCTCGCGGGGCGTTCCGACCTCGACGACGTCGCGCTGCGTACGTCGAGCGCCGACGCTCGCGCACTGCTGGTCGCTGCAGCGCGCGAGACCTACGAGGAGTGCGGCGTGCTGCTCGCGGTCACGCCCGACGGGTCGCCCGTGGTCGCCGACGACGCACTCGACTCCGACCGCCTGGCACTCGTCGCGGGTGAGCTGTCGTTCGTCGAGGTGCTGGCGCGACGCGGACTCGTGGTCGACGACGCGGCGCTCGTCCCGTTTGCGCACTGGGTCACACCAGAGGTCGAGGACCGCCGCTATGACACGCGCTTCTTCATGACCGCCGTGCCTTCGGGGCAGCACGCGCGACACGTCGAGGGCGAGGCGGACCGGTCGACGTGGTGGCGCCCGGCAGAGGCGCTGTCTGCGTACGCCGAAGGCTCGATGGCCATGCTGCCGCCGACTCTGGCCGTGATGAACATGCTCGCCGCGTGCCCCGATATCGCTACGGCACTGCGCCTCGCGGGCCGTGCCGACATGTGGCCGATCCTGCCCGCACCGGTGCTCGACGAGTCGGGCGACGTGGTGTGGCACCTGATCAACGCGCGCACGCGTGCGGTCTTCGCGATCGGCGAGGAGCCACCTGCGAGCGAGACCGACGGCGTCGTGGGTGATCCCCGTGCGAGGGAAGGGGTCTGAGCGCGTGCCGTCATGAGCGGTCGCGCTGTGCCCCTCGGTGACCCGGGACCGTGGACGAGCGGTGCTGTCACCGATCGTGCGACCTGCGTGCTCGCCGGCAACGCCGGCCCGATGACGCTCGACGGCACCAACACGTGGGTGCTGCGCGAGCCTGGATCCTCGGTTGCGGTGCTCGTCGACCCGGGGCCGGACGACGCGGCGCATCTAGCGGCAGTCGTCGAGGCTGTCGGTGACGCGCGTGTCGTGCGGATCCTGCTCACGCACGGCCACCCCGACCATTCCGACGGTGCGCGCTCCTTCGCCGACCGCTTCCGCGCCCCCGTGGCTGCACTCGACCCGCTGCATCGGCTCGGTGACGAGGGTGTCGTCGGCGGTGACCTGGTCGAGGCAGGCGGTCTCGAGATCGCGGTGCTCGCGACGCCGGGTCACACCGGTGACTCGTTGTCGTTCCACATCATCGCCGATGGTGCACTGCTCACCGGAGACACCGTGCTCGGCCGCGGCTCGACGGTCGTGGCGTATCCCGACGGGCGTCTCGGTGACTACCTCGACTCGCTGCTGAGGCTGCGCGATCTCGCCGAGTCGACCGAGGCGTCGTACGTCCTGCCTGGCCACGGTCCGGCTCTGGTCGACCCGGTGGATGTGGTGTCGGCCTATCTCGCGCATCGACAGGGCCGCCTCGACCAGGTGCGCGCAGCCGTCGCGCAGTTCGGCGGATTCGACGGCGGTGCCGATCCCGGCGGCCTCGCTCCGGGTCCCGCGCGCGCGACGGGGCTCGAGGTGCTCGAGGGCATCGACTGGTGGCACCAGGCGGATCGCCCGGAGCCGGACCTCGCCGACCTCGTTGTGGAGTCGGTCTACGCCGACGTCCCTCGCTCCGTCTGGCCCGCCGCCCGACTCTCGGTGCTGGCGCAGCTGTCCTACCTCCGCGACGGGTAGCTCCTGCAGTCGCCGGTCGCTCGGGTCGGCGCTAGTACTGCAGACGGGTTCGCCCCCAACCAACCTCCGGACACCGCCAGACAACCCGAGCAATACCCGGCATTCTGACTCGCATGGACGACCTCTCCTCAACCGCTTACGAGGGTGCATTCGCCGGTCTGGCTGGCGTGTACCTGGAGGATTCGTGGGTCCTCGAAGTCGCTGTGCAAGACCAGGGCTGCCCCTTCGATCTTGACGCTGTACTGACGCCCGAGCACCCGCGATACCGAGACCCGCGACCGGGCGAGCAGTACTGCTACGAGCGGGCGCGCCTAACGCTGACCAGCGGTTCAGCGGTCGAGTTCCAACCCGGCGCTGGACCGCCTGCCACCGACGCGACGGGCGAGCAGGACTGGGGCAACATCGACACGTTCGTCCCGGTCGATTGGTAGGGCCGTGCGGCCTGGTCTCTCGACGGCAGTTGGGGCACGTTGCTGGTCGCGGAGCCGTCCGTGGCCTACACGCCGGCGAAATAGCCGCGCCGACGTGCCTACCTGCGTCGCATCGGGTGATCGACCGTGACCCGACCCGTGCGGCGGTGGCAGGCTCGTAGGACACGTCAGGGGTGAGACGGGCGGTAGCCCCTGGCTCCTTCGGGATCTGTGCCGGGTGCGCCCGCTAGTAGGCAAGCCGATATCAGGGAATCTTCTCGACAGTCAGATCTCGAACTTGGCCGGGGCTGCTGCGTTCACGGCGACGGGGAGCACCGTGCTGTTCCGGTGTGGCCTCAGTGTCACGTCGCCCGGGGCAGTCGTCACGGCGTAGACGCTTGAGCGGCTGCCCGTCGGGAGCCTGCTCACCGGGTGACGCACCTGGGCCCGACCCACCCACGTGGCCGCGGGCCGGGGGCGCTCGTCCCCGCCCTCACCGATGCGACGTCGGAGTACCCGACCGTGTTCGTGCTGCAGGACCTGTGTTGATTGCCGTCCTCGACCGGAGTCGGCTGGATCGAGCAGGTGTCTCGCTGCGCGTCACCGATCTCGGTGGGTGACCAGGATCACCGTCCCCTGGTCGCGTCACGGGCCGCCTAGCGTCGACCCTTGCAGAGCAGGCTGCGGCGACGACCCCGGGAGCACCTCACGTCCATGAACACGTCTCACGAGCCGGTCCCCCACGTCGTCGTCGTCGGTGGTGGAATCTCCGGCCTGACCACCGCATGGCACCTTGCACGTGCCGGCACGACGCCGGTCAAGGTGACCGTCCTGGAGTCCGCGGACCGGCTCGGCGGGAAGATCGACACGATCCGCATCGCCGGGGTCCCGGTCGACACGGGACCGGACGCGTTCCTGTCCCGAGCGCCGGCGCTCGGCACGCTCATCGACGACCTCGGACTGCGATCACTGGTCGTGAACCCGACAGCGTCGGGGGCCCACGTGTACTCACGTGGGAAGTTGCGCGCCCTCCCTCCCGGTGCCGCGTTCGGCGTTCCCGAACGGCTCCTGCCGCTGCTGCGCTCGGGGCTCCTGTCCCCGCTCGGGCTGGCCCGGGCCGGGCTGGATCTCGTTCTGCCCGCACGCGTGATCCCGGCGGACCCGTCGGTCGCTGACCTGACAGCGACCCGGTTCGGGAAGCAGTGCTTCGAACGGCTCATAGCTCCACTCCTGGGCGGGGTCCACGCCGGGGACGCCCGCACCCTTTCGGCGAACGCGACCGTTCCCGAGATCGCCGCGCTGGCCCGGGCGAACCGCAGCCTCTACCTCGGCCTGCGCGCCAAGCGTCGCACTGCCGCGCGCTCGGTCACGCCCGCCGGCCCTCGGACAAGAACCGGGATACCGGTCTCGCCGTTGGTCACCATCGACGGTGGTCTGACCGGGCTGGTCACCGCCCTGGTCGACGCGCTGGAGAGCCGCGTGAGCGTGCGCACGGGGGCGACGGTCGCGACCATCGCTCCTGACGGGCAGCGGTGGCGGCTGACCTTGACCGACGGCCACGTCGTTCACGCCGATGCGATCGTGCTCGCTGTGCCCGCCTACGTCGCCGCGACACTGCTCACCGCGCTGTCCCCGGTGGCCTCCGAGACCCTCGAGCGGATCGGGTACGCCGACGTCGCCAGCGTCACCCTGGCCTTCCCGGCCGGGGCGATGGACCTGCTCGCGGGTACCGGATACCTGCTGCCCGCGTCGGAGCACACCCTGCTCGTCGGGGTGACGTGGACGTCCCAGAAGTGGGCGCACGCCGCCGGCGACTCGATCATTGTGCGCTGCCTGGTCGGGCGGGCCGGCGACAGCCGGTGGCGCGAGCTCGGGGACGACGCGCTCGTGTCCGCGGTGGTCGACGAGCTCGCCCATCAGCACGGCCGGCCCGTGGGCGCGCCGTGCGAGGCAGTCGTGACCCGGTGGGTCGGCGGGATGCCCCAGTACAACGTCGGGCACCACGACAAGCTCGAGACGCTCACCGACGAGCTGGCGGCGCTGCCGGGCCTGCACCTGACCGGTGCCGCGTACCGCGGTGTCGGTCTGGCCGGGTGCGTCGCGGACGCGGCCACGACAGCCACCGCCGTCCTGGCCGGGCTGCACACACCGTTATCGGTGAAGGCTGGAGCATCAGGATGAACGGGCACCCGAACGGGATCGGCACGGCGCGGCCGGTCAACTTCGACACCCGGCCCATGCTGGTGTTCTGGGAGGTCACCCGGGCGTGCCTGCTCGCGTGCCAGCACTGCCGGGCCTCGGCTACCCCGGGTGCGCTTCACGGCGAGCTGACCAGTGCGGAAGGCCTCGACATGATCGAGCAGGTCGCCGGGTTCGGGCACCCCTACCCGATCCTCGTCCTGACCGGCGGGGACTGCCTGCTCCGCCCGGACATCTTCACCCTCGTCGACGCGGCTGTCGCGAAAGGGATCCCGGTCGCGTTGAGCCCGTCGGTGACCCCCCGGCTGACCGACGAGGCGATTGCGACGATGGTCGCGAAAGGCGTGAAGGCCGTATCGCTGTCCCTGGACGGGGCGTGCCCGGGCACCCATGACGGGATCCGCAACATCCCGGGCTCGTTCGATGCGACCCTGGTCATGATCGACAAGCTGGTCGCGGCCGGGCTGACGCTGCAGATCAACACGACGGTGATGGCGCGCAACCTCGAGGAGATGGCCGACATCGCCGCGCTGGTCGCGGAGCACGGCGTGCACATGTGGGAGGTGTTCTTCCTCGTCCACGTCGGGCGCGGTGAGGCGACCGGTGCGATCAGCGCGGCCGAGCACGAGGACGTGTGCCACTTCCTGTTCGACGCGGCGCACTACGGGTTCATCGTCCGCACGGTCGAGGCGCCGTTCTTCCGCCGTGTCGTCGCCCAGCGTCGTGCCGGCGGGGCCGCACCGGCGAGCGCTGGGTACGCGCACCTGTCGGCTCGGCTGGCGGAGCTCCTCGGTGAGCACGGCGACGTGCGACCCTCCGCGCACACCGCGTCGACCCGTGACGGGAAGGGCATCGTGTTCATCGCACATGACGGTGAGGTGTACCCGGCCGGGTTCCTGCCGTTGCGGGTCGGTGATGTGCGGACTACACCGCTGGCGGAGATCTACCGGGACAACGAGGTGCTGCGCGACCTCCGGGCGGCGGCGTTCACCGGGCGTTGCGGGGCGTGCGAGTTCGCGGACCTGTGCGGCGGGTCCCGGGCCCGGGCGTACGCCGCGACGGGCGACCCTCGTGCAGAGGACCCTGCCTGCGTGTACGTCCCCGACGGACACCCGACGGGAGTCTGAACCTGCGCAGAGCCGACGGTGCCTTCCCGAGGAGTGCCATCGGCGCCGCCGGAGCTCTCGGATCCAACGGATCTCGACCGGCACCTCCTGCTACATGCTGTCGGCTCGCTGATCACAGCAGCTCGACACGCTAACGGACCTCCACCTCCGGGTGGGGGGCCGTTCGTCGAGCAGGGCGAACGGAGACTGGGGAGTGCGGGCCGTGGTCTGGTGAAGGGCTGCCGGTAGGCCCATTCGAGGGCCAGGGTCCGGTTGAACCGTTCGACTTTGCCGTTCTGCCAGGGCATTGCTGGCCTGATGAACCGTTGGCGCTCCAAGGAGATCCGACCATCCCCAAGTTCCCCTGCAGGACACATACTTCCGTCCTCTCGCACGCCGATCAGTCGGTGACCTCATGACCCATGCGGGCTAGGCTGCGGTGTGCCCGAGTTCACCTGGCGACCGGCCAACGAGGCTGCGACCGACGACGTAGTGGCGGTGTTCGAGGCCGGTGGCGCCCGCAAGTGCCGGTGCCAGGCGCTCAAGGCCGCAGGCTGGATCTGGCGCGACACCACACAGGAGCAGCGGGACGCCGCGCAGGTGGAGCAGACCGGTTGCGGCACCGACGGACCCACGTCCGGGTTGATCGGTTACCTCGACGGCGAGCCGGCCGGCTGGGTCGCGGTCGAACCCCGAGAGGACTACCCGAGGATCTGGAGCCGGAAGCAGCCCTGGATGCGGATGGACCCCGGACTCGCCGGCGTCTGGTCGGTCACCTGTTTCGTCGTGCGTAAGGGCTTCCGGCGGCAAGGGCTGATGTACGAGCTTGCCGCCGCCACGGTCGACTATGGCGGACAGGTGGGCGCCCAGGTCCTGGAGGGCTACCCGACCGAGCCTGCGGACGGGAAGACCGTGATCTGGGACGAGGCCTCGGTCGGGCTGCTGCAGGTCTTCCTCGACGCTGGATACGAGGTGGTGGCCTCGCCGACCCTGCGCCGGCGGGTGGTGCGTCTCCAACTCGGCGGATTGCCCTTGCCGTCCAGCGCCCCGGCTTAGCGAGGAGGACGGTTTCGCAAGGCGCGTACAGCTGCGGTCGTGACCTGACACTCGCCGCCTGCCGCTAGCGTGCACGCTCAGGGTGAACGCGAAGTGCCGATCGCGCTCGCTTCGTCGGGCACGCTGCTCAGCGTGACCACGGGGGAATCGCTGCCGGGAGGCAGCTCGCCGCCAGATCCTGGGTTCCCACCACCGTGCTTGCGCCGCTGGTGGAGTGCGGCAGCGGCCACGACGAGGATCCCGTGCAGCTTTTCAGGTGTCGCGTCGCGTGTAGGGAATGAGAGCACCGTACGGCGGGGAGGTTGAGCAGGTGGGTAGGCAAGCGGAGGCGGACTTCCTCGGCTGGGTTACGACCAGCCGGGCAGGTCTGCGCAAGACCGCCTATTTGCTCTGCGGAGACTGGTTCCTGGCCGACGACCTGGTCCAGGACGCGCTCGCCCGGCTGTACGGCGTGGGGGGCCGGGTCTCTTCCTCGGGCGACCCGGGGCCGTACGCCCGAAAGATCCTCATGAACCTCTACCTCGACCACCGGCGTCGCCCGGGCCGGCGGGAGGTCCCGGTCGCCTATGTGCCCGAGACCCTCGGTGTTGATCAGCACAACTGGGTGGACGGAGACCGAGACCGGCTGATGACGGCACTGGCCCGAGTACCGAAGGGCCAACGCGCCGTCCTGGTCCTGCGCTACTGGGATGACCTCTCGATCGAGCAGGCGGCTCACGCCCTGGGCACCAGTGCCAGCAACGTCCGCTCCCAGGCAAGTCGCGGCCCGGATGCCCTCCGCGCAGCCTTCGAACCCGAACCCGACCCCAGCAACTCGCCCGAGGAGGCGCTGTGAACGAGACCGACGTCAAGGGTCTGCTCGCCGCGGCCGTCGCCCACCCCGCGGCGGACCGCATCGACACCGATGCTGTCCTTCGTGGTGGCCGGCGTCGGCGCGGCGTCCGGGTGGCCGCCACGATCGGTACTTCGGTCGCCGTCGTGGCCGTTGCGGGAACGCTCGTGATCGGCGGGACACGTCACGCCGACATCATCGCCGGACCAACCCCCTCAGCCGGCGCATGCCGGGACATCACCGGCACCGCGAGCGGTTCCCTGCAGGACCAGGCAGCCGTCGCCGCCGCTGCCCACAGCGTAATGACCACGGCGAGCGGCCTGCCGACGAACAACCTCGCCAACGTCATCGCCCACCCCGCGGATCTCACGGTTGAGGTCCTCTGGGTCGGACCCGTGCCGATGGCCCTGACCGACCTAGCAACCAGCGAAGCGAGTATGGGAGTCACCGTCGAGTTCACCGCCGCCACCTACACCAAGACCCGGATGCAAGCCGCGCTCCAGCTGGCTAGCCGAGTGGACGCACCCGCCGACGACCCCGCGTCCCAGGGCTTGACGATCGCGGGAGACGGTACCTGCCCGGACGGCAGTGGCATCAAGATCATGATCGCGCAGAAGGCGAACAACGAGCCCGCGACGTCCGTGCCACCAGCCTTCGCAGCGGCGATCCAGTCGAGCGTCGGGCAGATGCCCGTGTGGGTCGAGCCCGGTTCGGCAGCCATCACCGGGTAGCACCGGCCGCGCACCGCACGTCCCACCCTGCCAGCTCACCAGGCCAGATTCTTGGCGATCGGTACCGCTGCCTAAGCCTGGCGAGTCGCGGATATCCCGAGGTCAGGCCCGCGCGATGGCAGGTCCCGCGAGGCCCGCGAGCGAGCGTGCGCGGACCCCGGCCGCGACTAGCGGGCTCGGCGCTGGAGGCGCTCGACGTCCATGAGGACGACAGAGCGCGACTCCAGCCGGAGCCAACCGCGTGATGCGAAGTCGGCGAGCGCCTTGTTGACGGTCTCGCGCGAGGCACCGACGAGCTGTGCCAGCTCTTCCTGCGTCATGTCGTGCGTGACGTGGAGCCCGTCGGGCATCGACTGCCCGAAACGCTCGCCGAGGTCGAGCAGCGCCTTGGCCACCCGGCCCGGTACGTCGGAAAACACGAGGTCCGCCATGGCGTCATTGGTACGCCGGAGCCGTTGCGCGAGCGCGGCCAGCAAGGATTCGGCGACCTCTGGCCGGCCGGTGAGCCACGGGCGCAGCGCGGTGTGGCCCAGTCCCAACACGGCCACGTCGGTGAGGGCGGTCGCCGTGGCCGTACGGGGGCCGGGATCAAACAGCGAGAGCTCGCCGAACATTTCACCCTCGCCCATCACAGCGAGCAG
>JANXWJ010000213.1 GCA_025351185.1 Candidatus Nanopelagicales bacterium | reverse complement strand
TCGCCCTGGCGGCCGGCTCGTGATCTGCGAGTTCAGCCATCCCCGTCGTCGCCTGCTCCGCAAGCTCTACTCCGAATACCTGATGGGCACGATCCCGCCGGTGGCGCGCGCCGTGGCGAGCAACCCTGACGCCTACGTCTACCTCGCCAAGTCGATCGCCGCGTGGCCCGACCAGGCCACGCTGGCCGAGCGCATCCGCGACGCCGGCTGGTCGGGCGTCGAGTGGATGAACATCCACGGTGGGATCGTCGCGCTGCACCGCGCGCGCCGCGCCTGAACCTTCGGCGTACGGCAGGCAATGATGGGCACGACCCGGAGGTGGCCGTGACCCACGACGACGCATCGACCGACGGTGCTCCTGACGCAGACGCTCCGCTCCGCAACTGGGCGGGCAACGTGTCCTTCACCGCCAGCCGCCTGCGACGACCGACCTCGGTCGTCGAGCTGCAGACCATCGTCGCGAACGCCTCTCGGATCAAGGCTCTGGGCAGCGCTCACTCGTTCTCGACCGTGGCCGACAGCGTCGGCGAGCTCGTCTCGGTCGCTGACCTGCCGCGTGTCGTCACGGTCGACCCCTCGACGTCGACCGTGACGGTGAGCGGCGGCCTGCGATGGGGTGAGCTGGCGCCCGAGCTGCATGCCGCTGGCTACGCCGTGCACACGATGGGGTCGCTGCCGCACATCTCGGTGGCTGGCTCGATCGCCACCGGCACCCACGGGTCGGGTGACCGCAACGGCTGTCTCGCCTCCGCCGTCACCTCCTTCGAGATGGTGGTGCCCTCGGGGGACGTCGTCCGGATCTCGCTCGGCGACAAGGACTTTGACGGGTCCGTCGTGGCACTCGGTCGCCTCGGCATCGTGACGTCCGTGACCCTCGACGTGCAGCCGACCTACGACGTCGCGCAGGTCGTCTACGACGCACTGCCGTGGGACGCCGCACTCGAGAACCTCGGCGACATCATGGGCGCAGCGATGAGCGTGAGCCTGTTCACGACGTGGCAGGGGCACGGCTTCGAGCAGGTCTGGGTCAAGCAGCGCATCGGGGACCCTGCCGTCGACCTGACGTCGACGGGTGCAGTGCCGGCCGACGGGCCACGTCACCCCGTGCCTGGCGCACCGGTGTCCCACTGCACGGAGCAGGGGGGCGTCGCCGGGCCATGGTTCGAGCGCGTCCCGCACTTCAGGCTCGAGTTCACCCCGAGCAGCGGCGAGGAGCTGCAGACCGAATACCTCGTGCCCCGAGTACACGGCGTAGACGCGCTGCGCGCGGTGGCCTCGATGCATGAGCAGGTCGCATCGGTGCTGCTGATCTCCGAGATCCGCAGCGTGGCGCGCGACGACCGGTGGCTCTCACCGGCCTACGACAGGGACAGTCTCGCGCTGCACTTCACCTGGATCGCCGACACGGACCGGGTGCTGCCCGTGGTGCGGGAGCTCGAGCGGGTGCTGGCGCCCTACGACCCACGGCCGCACTGGGGCAAGGTCTTCACCCCGTCGCACGTCGGCGCGAGGTATCCACGCATCGAGCAGTTCGCCGACCTCGTGGCGCGCTACGACCCCCGCGGGGTGCTGGGCAACGAGTTCGTCGACCATTGCGTCCTCCCTGGTGGTGACCGCTAGCTGGTCATCACCGGCGAGCGAACGCGCGCCGGACGCTGGCTCGGTAGCCTGCGCTCGACCAAGTGCGGGGAGGAACGATGACCGAGGCGACGCCGGGTGACTCCGTGGTCTCAGCCGAGCAGGGCTCCGACCACTTCGAGGACGGCACGATGCTCGGCAGCCTCGAGGACGTGGTCGACTCGGTGCTCGGGGAGGACCTCGTGCCGCCGGAGCCCGAGAGCCCCTGGGAGCGCAGACAACGCGTCCTCGACTCGTGGACCGCGATCATCCTTGCGGTCGCCGCTGTCTGCGCAGCCTGGGCGTCGTTCCAGGCGAGCTAGTGGAGCGGCGCGCAGTCCGACGCGCAGTCGGTCTCCGCCATCGCCCGTGCCGATTCCGGTCGCGCCGCCACCGCAGCCACTGCCGACACCATCCTCGACTCGCAGATGTGGCTGTCCTGGCTCGGCTCGGTCAGCGCGAAGGACGAGGTGAAGGCGAGCTTCCTCTCGCAGCGGTTCTCGCCCCAGCTCGCCGTGGCGCAGAAGGTCTGGCTGGCGGGGGTGCAGCTCGATGGGCAGGGCGTACCCATCGTCGTGCCGACGGGGACACCGCTGGACCTCCCGAGCTATGTCGTGCCGAAGCAGGTCGAGGCCGACCACGATGCCGCGGTCGCCGAGGCCCAGCTCGCCTACGCCGACGTCGCCGCCTCGAACTCGACGAAGTTCGTGCTGCTCGCCGTGCTCATCGCGCTGGTGCTGTTCTTCGCGAGCGTCGCCACGAAGTTCACCGGCCCGAAGGTCCAGGTGCTTCTCTCGGTCGTGGCGCTGCTGCTCCTGGTCGTGTCGGCCGTCCGCATGGTCGTGCTCCCGCAATACGTCACGAGCCGCCCGGACCCACTGCCACGGGTGTCCTCGGCGCCTCAGGGAAGGTAGACCGCCACGAAGTCGCGGCTGGTGTCGTTGAGATACCGATCGGCAGGCCTCTGGAACTTTCCCAGCTTGTGCGGCACGGCGTTGGATCCGTTGTGCGAGTAAGTCATGTAGGACACCCATGCCTGGTTGATGTCGAGCTGCATGGCGGTCACGGCACCTGCACGGTGCAGCACGTCTGCCAGGTCCGAGACGCTCATCGCGTCACCCATG
>JANXWJ010000198.1 GCA_025351185.1 Candidatus Nanopelagicales bacterium | reverse complement strand
CAGCGCCGGCACATATCGCATCAGCGACGGCCGCGGCGGTGCGGGCGCGGGGCAGCAGCGGTTCGCGCCGCTGAACAGCTGGCCGGACAACGGCAACCTCGACAAGGCTCGGCGCCTGCTCTGGCCGGTGAAGCAGACCTATGGCAACGCCCTCTCGTGGGCCGACCTCATGGTGCTGGCCGGCAACTGCGCGCTCGAGTCGATGGGGTTCGAGACGTTCGGCTTCGGCGGCGGTCGTGCCGATGTCTGGGAGCCCGAGGACGTCAACTGGGGTGCCGAGGCCGAGTGGCTCGGTGACGCCCGCTACACCGGTGACCGCCAGCTCGAGGACCCGCTCGGCGCGGTCCAGATGGGCCTCATCTACGTCAACCCTGAGGGCCCCAACGGCAACCCCGACCCGCAGCTCGCCGCTCACGACATCCGCGAGACCTTCGCCCGGATGGCGATGAACGACGAGGAGACGGTCGCCCTGATCGCCGGCGGTCACACGTTCGGCAAGACCCACGGTGCTGGCGACCCCAACAAGTTCGTCGGCCGCGAGCCGGAGGGCGCCCCGATGGCTGAGCTCGGCCTCGGCTGGCGCAACTCCCTCGGCACCGGCAGCGGTGGCTCCACCATCACCAGCGGCCTCGAGGGCATCTGGACCGACACCCCGACGACCTGGGACAACAGCTATTTCGAGATCCTCTTCCGCTACGAGTGGCAGCTCTCGAAGAGCCCCGCTGGTGCGTCGCAGTGGATCCCGACCGACCCGGCCGCGGCGACCACCGTGCCCGACGCTCACGACGCGTCGATCACGCACCCGCCGACGATGCTCACGACCGACCTGTCGATGCGCGTCGACCCGGCCTACGAGCAGATCTCGCGTCGCTTCCTGGCCAACCCGCAGGAGTTCGCCGACGCGTTCGCCCGCGCCTGGTTCAAGCTGACGCACCGCGACATGGGCCCGAAGGCGCGCTACCTCGGCCCCGAGGTCCCCGCCGAGGAGCTCATCTGGCAGGACCCGGTCCCCGAGGTGACGGGCGAGCTCGTGGGTGCCGCCGACATCGCTGCGCTCAAGGACGCGATCGTCGCGTCGGGCCTCTCGGTCGCACAGCTGGTCTCGACCGCGTGGGCGTCGGCATCGACGTTCCGCGGCACCGACAAGCGCGGCGGCGCCAACGGTGCCCGCGTGCGCCTCGCACCGCAGAACGGCTGGGACGTCAACGACCCGGCCGAGCTGGCCGCCGTGCTCGGCATCCTCTCGGGCATCGCCGCCGAGTTCAACGCCTCGCACACCGCGCAGGTGTCGATGGCCGACCTCATCGTCCTCGGCGGTTCCGCCGCGGTCGAGCGGGCCGCCGCGAGTGCCGGCGTCGACATCGCCGTGCCCTTCACGCCGGGGCGCACGGACGCCTCCCAGGAGCAGACCGACGTCGACTCCTTCGCCGTGCTCGAGCCGACGTCGGACGGCTTCCGCAACTACGCCGGCAAGGGCAGCGGCAAGCCGGCTGAGTTCCAGCTCGTCGAGAAGGCACGCCTGCTGACGCTGTCGGCTCCCGAGCTCACCGTGCTCGTCGGTGGTCTCCGGGTGCTCGGCGCCAACGCGAAGCGGTCGCATGTCGGGGTGCTCACCGAGCGCCCGGAGACGCTGACCAACGACTTCTTCGTCAACCTGCTCGACATGGGCACGACCTGGGCCGCCACGTCCGAGGCCGAGGAGACGTTCGAGGGTCGTGACCGGGCGACCGGCACCCTGCTGTGGACCGGCAGCCGCGCCGACCTCGTGTTCGGCTCGAACTCCGTGCTCCGCGCTGTCGCCGAGGTCTACGCGAGCGCCAGCGCTCAGCAGAAGTTCGTGAGCGACTTCGTGGCCGCCTGGACGAAGGTGATGGAGCTGGACCGCTTCGACATCGCCTGATCCACGAAGGCAGCGGCGCCCGTGACCCTCGTGGTCACGGGCGCCGCTCGTCGTGTCGGGAGGGCCGGACCGTGCAGCTGGCGCACGCCATCCTGCGTCGCGCGCTCAACGACGCCCTGCGCGACGAGCTCGTCACACGGAACGTGGCGCTATTGGTGAAGGCGGGGCGCGTCACCTCAGCCGAGATCGAACCGTTGCTACCTGAGGAGCTGCGCCTGCTCCTGGCCGAGGCACCCAACGACCGCCTCCACGCGCTGTGGCTGCTCCTCATCTCGTTGGGCCTGCGACGCGGTGAAGCGCTGGGCCTGCACTGGGAGGACATCGACTTCGACGCCAAGACCCTCGCGGTGCGCCGGTCCGTGCAACGACGCCGGACCGGCGAGCTGACGCCCAGCGGCCGACGCCGCGGCTACCTCGTCGAGGTCGAGACCAAGACCGCCGCCAGCGTCCGAACCGTGGCCCTCCCCGACGTCCTCGTCGAGGCGCTGCTGGCGCACCGGGATCGCCAGGACGCCGAGAGACGAGACGCCCTCGTGTGGGTGAACCCGCGCCTCGTGTTCACCACGCACCTCGGAACCTGGCTCGACCCGCGCAACGTCTACGGCTTCTGGCACGCCCTCTGCGACCGCGCCGGTGTCCGCCGGTGTCGCCCCCACGACCTGCGTCACACCGCCGCGTCGGTGTTGCTCATGCAAGGCGCCGACATGCGCACCGTCATGGAAGTCCTCGGCCACTCCCGGATGGCTACGACGTCCGACCTCGACACCCACGTCCTCGCCGAGGTGAAAGCCGACGCCGCGTCAAGGATGGACGCGTTTCTCCGCGGCCTGCCGGAGTGACCAGCGACAGCGACTGGGCCGGCCCAAGACCGACAAGGCCCGGCCCGCCCACGCACCATGGTTGGAAATAGAGCCGAAGGTTCGTTCTGGGCCGAAACTAGTTGCTTTTCGATCTATTTGACGTCCGAAAGCGGCGCGCATCCGTCCCGAGTAGTCTAGAATCCGACTAGAAGGGGCAGCGATGAGTCAGGTAGTGCGCAGCACGGATGCATGGGAGTCCGAGCTCGGTCAGCGGCTGCGAGCCGCGCGCAAGCGAGCGCGGTTGTCGCAGGCTGCGCTCGCGGAGCGGGCGAACGTGTCGCTGAGCGCGGTCAAGTCGCTGGAAGCCGGACGAGGATCGTCGCTCAAAACTTTCGTCAGCGTTGTCCGCGCGCTCAATCTTGACGCAGGTCTGGACCGCGTCTTTGCCGTCACCTCCACCGTCTCTCCGGTGGCGATGCTGCAAGCACGTAGCGAACTAAAGGTCGGCGGATGAGCGAGTACGTCCCCGTGGACTTGGTCGAGGTCGGCATTTGGGGCCGGCTGGTCGGCGCGGTCGCGCTCGACCCTTCCCTGGGCGTGTATGCCTTCGAATACCTACCCGAGTGGGTCGACACGGGCGTGCAACTCTCGCCGCTGGTCGTACCAAACCAGGTGGGCACCTTCACGTTCCCCGAGCTGGACCGAGCAACTTTCCACGGACTTCCCGGTCTGCTTGCTGACGCCTTGCCCGACGCGTTCGGCAACCAGGTGATTGACGCATGGCTCGTCAGCCAGAACATCGACAAGCGTCGGATCACGACCCTCGACCGGCTCGCTTATGCGGGGGGGCGTGCGCTCGGCGCATTGACCTTCCATCCTCCGGCGCGAGCGCTGGAAGAGCCCGCCACTGCGATCCAGATCGCCGACATCGTCACCCAGGCACGGGCGGTGATCGCAGGTCAGGCCGACGAGATGGACACGACCCACGACACTCTCCGCCAACTCATCCAGGTGGGCTCGTCGGCCGGAGGGGCTCGCGCGAAGGCGGTTCTGCAGTACAACCCGACAACTGATCAGGTCCGCTCTGCCTACGCGGAGCGGGAGCTCGGGTTCGAGCCGTGGATCATGAAACTCGACGGCGTCACCGGTGCCGCGGATGGCTCTGTGAACTCGCTCGACGCCCCGCAGCAATACACGCGGATCGAATACGCCTACTACCTGATGGCAACCTCCGCTGGGGTAGAGATGTCGGAGTCGCGACTGCTCGCTGAAGGGCCCCGTGCGCACTTCATGACGCGGCGCTTCGACATTGCCGGCGGCCAACGGATCCACATGCAATCCCTCTGCGCGATCGACCACCTCGACTTTCGGTACAAGAACGCGCACTCCTACGCGCAGTACTTCGACGTCATCCGCCGCCTCGGCCTAGACGAGGACGCGCTCACGCAGGCCTACCGCCGCATGGCCTTCAACGTCGCAGCCATGAACCGGGACGACCACACGAAGAACTTCGCGTTCCTGCTTCCTCAGGACGGGACCTGGAGCCTGTCTCCAGCCTTCGACGTGACCCACGCGTTCAACCCGACGGGCGAGTGGACCCAGCACCACCAGATGAGCGTCAACGGCCGCTTCGACGGCATCACGCTGGCTGACCTCCACGCCGTGGCGGACAACCAAGGCATCCCCGGATTCCACCAGGTCACCGAAGATGTACTCGCCGCAGTCCGCGCTTGGCCTGACTTCGCCCAACAGGCTGGTGTCGGCGGCCGCACCATCAGCCACATTCAAGACCAGA
>JANXWJ010000125.1 GCA_025351185.1 Candidatus Nanopelagicales bacterium | reverse complement strand
CAGGGGAGGAACTGCACTCCGGTCACGAAGCCGGAGGTGGTCAGGGCTGGGTCGGCGAGGAAGCAGTGATAGTCGTCGGTGCCCCCAGCCGGTGCGGTGGGGTGGTGGGCCCCGCCGGGGAGGTCGTCGGCGACGGCGGACCCGCTGGCCGAGGTCGCGTCAGCCTGAAGGGACGCAGCGGGACCGCACGCGGAGAGGGCCGAGGGCCAGACCCACGGCGGCCACGAGCACGATGCGCATCAGGTCCTACGTCGCCCGCAGCGTGCCGCAGGTCGAACCGAGCGGGGATCCACGCGGACGAGGACGACAAGCGGGGCATGATGGTCGGTATGAGCGGTGACGATGACATCGAGCGGCTGTTGGCTGAGATCGACGGCAGCCAGACGGCATCCAGGTCGGCACCGGCGACGGGCTCGCCTGGCGGCGCGGTGCAACCTGCGGCGCGGGCCGCGTCTCCGGCTGTGCGAGGCCGAGCCGGCTCGGCGCTGCGCACCGGTGGAATCGCGGCAGCAGCGTCGGGAGCAGGGGTATTCGGTGCCACCTTCTTCCTGCAGGCGCTCCCCCTCATCGACAACCCGGTGAGCAGCGGCCTCGGCGCCGCGGTCGGTGCCTTCGTCACCGGAGCACTGCTCAGCCTCCGCGGGCGGCGCTGACTCCACCGACCCGACGTCCCCCAGACTCGAGTGATGCCCATCGTCGTCCGCTGTCAGCCGTTCCAGTGCAGGAGCACCGGCGTGCCCCGGTCGTAGCCGAGGACTCCGGTGCCCGCGGGGTCGAGGACGATGTGCTCCGCAGCGACGGCGGGAAGCTCCATCCAGGTCACGACGAGCACCCGCAGCAGGTGGGCGTGCGCCACGAGCACGACGTCGCCGCACTGGGCGAGCACCGGCCGGCAGCGGTCGAGCACCCGTTCGGTGCGGGCGCGCACGTCGGCGAGGGACTCTCCCAGCCCGTCGGCCGTGGTCCAGATCGACCAACCAGGGTCGTCGTCGGCGATGTCGGTGCTGGTGCGTCCTTCGTGGACGCCGTAGTCCCACTCCGCGAGGTCGTCGTCGATCTCCGGGGTGAAGCCTGCAAGCTCCGCCGTTCGTCGGGCACGCTGCAGCGGGCTTGACAGCACGAAGGCCATGCGCCACTCCTGCAGCTCGGGAGCGAGCGCACGAGCGGCCGCCTCACCGTCGGCCGTCAGCGGGATGTCGGTGCGTCCGGTGTGCCGACGGTCGCGGCTCCACTCGGTCTGTCCGTGCCGGATGACCAGGATCCGTCCGGTGCCTTCGCTCATACGCCCGAGCCTGTCATGCCGACCCGACCGCACCAGGTGTGGTCCCGGGACCGAACTGCGCGACCGCATAGAGCACGACTGCGCTGGCCGCGGCGACGTTGAGGCTGTCGACACCGGCCGCCATCGGGATCCGCACCGACTCGTCGCAGCGCGCGAACGCTTCCCGTGTCAGCCCCTCCCCTTCGGTGCCCAGCACGACCGCGACAGGTGGTGTCAGGTCAGCCATCGGCAGCGCCCGCCCATCCGGATCAGGTGACATGGCGAGCAGGCGAAAACCCCTGCTACGAAGCAGATCCAAGGCATCCGGCCAGGGTGCGGCACGGGTCCACGGCACGGCGAAGACCGTGCCCATCGACACCTTGACGCTGCGTCGGTAGAGCGGGTCGGCGCACTCGGGACTGACGAGCACGGCGTCGATCCCCAGTGCGGCAGCGTTGCGGAATACCGCACCCACGTTGGTGTGGTCGACGAGGTCCTCGAGAACCACCACGCGCCGGGCCGTCCGGAGGATGTCGTCGAGGCTCGGCAGCGGCGGTCGTTGCATCGACGCCAGAGCGCCGCGGTGCACGCGATAGCCCGTGACCTGCTGGAGCAGCGAGTCGTCAGCGACGTAGACCGGACAGTCGTGCCCAGCGAGATCTGCCTCGAGGGCCGGCAGCCACTTCGCCGCGGTGAGCACGCTGCGAGGGACGTAGCCCGCATCGAGGGCGCGACGCACGACCTTCTCGCCCTCGGCGAGGAAGAGGCCCTCGGCCGGCTCTCGCACGCGTCGGAGCGCAACGTCGGTGAGTCCGGTGTAGTCGGCGAGGCGAGGATCGTCGACGTCGAAGAGCGCGATGACATGTGCCATGTCAGCGCCGCACGATGCTGACGACGGCCGCGATGATTCCCACGCTGATGATGATGGCGCGCAGGACCCGGTCCGGCAGCCGACGGGCGAACGGCGCACCTAGGAGGCCACCCAGGGATGCGCCCGCACCGATCGCGAGCGCTGCGGGCCAGTCGACCGATCCGGCCACCACAAAGACGATCGCGGCAGCGGTGTTGGACACGCCTTGGAGCACGTTCTTCGCGGCGTTGGAGCGTTGGAGGTCGGCGTCGTAGAGCGCACCGAGGGCGGCGATCAGGATGATCCCCTGGGCAGCCCCGAAGTATCCGGCGTAGACGCCGACAGCCACGAGCACGGGTAGGAGTGCGCTCTTCGGGAGCGAGGTCGGGTCGACTCCTCGGCTTCGGAGCCGACCGACGAGCCATGGCTGGACGAGCACCAGCACGCAGGCGCCGAGGATCAGCCACGGCACGATGCGCTCGAACACCGACGAGGGCAACACGATGACGAGGACCGCACCAACGAGCGCACCGACCCCGACGAGCACGGCCATCCCGGCGACCTGACGGCCGCGCCCGGCCATCTCCCGTCGATATCCCCACGCACCAAAAGCGTTTCCGGGGGCGATGCCCAACGAGTTCGTGCCGTTGGCGACCACCGGGGGCAGCCCGGACGCCAGCAGAAGCGGATACGTGAGCAGGGTGCCGCTGCCGATGACGGCGTTGACCGCACCGGCCGCGACACCTGCGCCTGCGAGGAGCAGGAGGTTCACGTCAGCCGGAGTGGCCTTCGGCATCGGCGGCGTGCGAGCCCGCCGGTGGCCGGTTGTTCATCGAGAAGGCCGACCCCAGGTTGGCCATCGCCGTAGAGAGCTCCGCGGGGATCACCCACACCTTGTTCGACGTGCCGTTGGCGATGCTCGGCAGCGCCTGGATGTACTGGTAGGCCAGGACCTGGGCATCGGCGTCACCGGCGTGGATCGCGTCGAACACCTTCTGGATCGCCTGCGCCTCGCCGTCGGCCCGCAGGATGCGCGCCTGCGCATCGCCCTCGGCCCGCAGGATCGCCGACTGGCGCTCGCCCTCGGCGGTGAGGATCTGCGACTGCTTGAGACCCTCGGCGGTGAGGATGTTGGCGCGCTTCTCCCGCTCGGCGCGCATCTGCTTCTCCATCGTCTCCTGCACGCTCGCGGGCGGGTCGACCGCCTTGAGCTCGACGCGGTTGACGCGGATCCCCCACTTGCCGGTGGCCTCGTCGAGGACTCCGCGCAGCGCGTTGTTGATCTCTTCGCGCGAGGTCAGCGTGCGCTCGAGGTCCATGCCACCGATGACGTTGCGCAGCGTGGTCACCGTGAGCTGCTCGATGCCGGTGATCGGGCTGGCGATCTCATACATCGCCGCCTTCGGGTCGGTGACCTGGAAGTAGATGACCGAGTCGATGTTCACGACGAGGTTGTCCTCGGTGATCACCGGCTGCGGCGGGAAGGACACGACCTGCTCGCGCATGTCGAGGAGCGGCTTGAGCCGGTCGATGTACGGGATCAGCAGCGACAGCCCGGGCACCAGCGTGCGGTTGTAGCGGCCCAGGCGCTCGACGATGCCGGCGCGTGCCTGGGGCACGATGCGTACGGCCTTCGCCAGGGTGACCAGCACGAGGACGACGACGAGCAGACTGATGATCAGACCGACCACAGCTCCACTCCCGATGTCAGAGAACACGTAGATCTCCTTAGGACGACGTGCACGCGGGTGACGGGCACCCTGGACGAGGACTCAGACGACAAGCGCCGTCGCCCCCGAGATCTCGACGACGCTCACGACGCTCCCGACGACGTACTTGCTCTCCCCGTCATAGGCGCGGGCCGACCAGATCTCGCCCTGGAGCTTGATCCGACCGTCGTTGGCGCCAACGTCGGAGAGCACCTCAGCCTCCGCACCCACCAGTGCCGCGACCCCGGTACGAATGGGCGCAGGGGTGCGCAAGTGCCGCGCCGCCACGGGGCGAACGACAACGAGCATCGCGAGAGACACCACGGCGAACGCACCTACCTGCAATGCTCCCCCGCCGCCGACGGCCGCCACGATGCCCGCCGCGGCCGTGCCGCCGGCGATCATCCCGAGGACCAGGCTTGTCGTGAGCATCTCACCGACAACGAGCAGAGCGGTGGCGATCAGCCACAACACCCATGCGTCCATGTCTTGATGCTATGCCCCTGCGTCGGCCATGCCGCGGCGAAACCGGGTCAGAGGGCGCGCGCGGCCCAGCGGTCACCGCGGCGCTCGACCTCGAGGGCGAGACCGAAGGTCGCGCCGAGATGGTCGGCGGTGAGGACATCGGCGATCGGCCCCTGGGCGACAACCGCTCCCTGGCGGAGCAGCAGCGCATGGGTGAAGCCCGGCGGGATCTCCTCGACGTGGTGCGTCACCAGCACAGTGGTCGGTGCTTCCTCGTCGCCCGCGATCTCCCCCAGGCGGCGGACGAGGTCCTCGCGACCACCGAGATCGAGACCCGCGGCGGGCTCGTCGAGGAGCAGGAGCTCGGGATCGGTCATGAGCGCGCGCGCCACCTGCACCCGCTTGCGCTCGCCCTCGCTCAGCGTCCCGAAGGTGCGGTCGGCGAGCGTGCCGACGCCGAGCTGCTCGAGCAGCGCTGCCGCCCGACCGTGGTCGCCGCGCTCGTAGCCCTCGCGCCATCGACCGGTCACGGCATATGCCGCTGTCACGACGACGTCGGACACCCGCTCGGCCGGGGGGATCCGTCCGGCGAGCGCAGAGCTCGCCAGGCCGATGCGTGGTCGGAGCTCGAAGACGTCCGTGCGGCCGAGCACCTGGTCGAGCACCTCGACGCTGCCGCGGGTCGGATGGATGAGCGTGGCGGCCAGGGCGAGGATGGTCGTCTTGCCGGCACCGTTGGGACCGAGGACCACCCAGCGCTCCCCCTCAGCGACGTCCCAGGAGACCTGCGACACGATCGGGACATCGCCCCGGACGACGTCGACGCCGAGGAATCGCAGCACATCGCTCACCTGGCGAACACTAGTCGTGACCGTGGCGGCATCGGCCGGGCACGTGCCGAGCCGACCGGGCGAGCGGTGTGACAAGCCCTAGGGTGAAGCGGTGCTCGTGTCCCGGCGCCCCGGTGCCCTCACCTCGTGGGGCAACGCCTACCTCTCGGGTGACATCAGCCTCGATGAGGCGGTCGATGAGATCGTCGGTGCCGATCCGCTGCACCGGGTCGTCGGTGTTCCTGGGGAGAGCGATGTCGTGTCACTGGCGCTCGCCCTCGGGCGCCTCCGCGCCACCGGCATCGCGGCGTTCCGCCTCGCGCTCCCCGAGCCCGGAGATCCGACCGGGCTCCCCGGACCCGCTGCCGTGACGACAGCCGCACTCGTCTCCGGTGCCGCCGTGCTCACCGTCGGGCCACCCGATGTGGCGTCGTACGCACTGCTGCCCGGATCGGCCCTCAGCGCGACCGGTGACGTCGTGCGCTGGGACGTCGTGGCGGTGGCGCACTCGTCGGCGCCGTATGGACTGCCGACCTTGTCCGAGGCTGATCGGCGGCTGTCGGAGGCGATGCGCCTGACGACGAGCGAGCTCGACATCCTCGACGTGGCTCGTGGACGTGACCAGGTGGGCCCGCGACTCGTCGCCCTCGACACGTCCCTGAACCGCAGCGATCTTCCCGCGTCGTTGCCGGCACGCGCACGACGCATGGTCGCCACCGCATCGAGGCTGCTGGGCGTGGTCACCCTCGCGACGGAGACGGACGGGGCGGCGGTCACGGCGGCCGAGGCACTGCGCCGACTCGATGCCTTGCGACCCTTGCGGACCGCGGCCCGCTATGCGCTCTGCGCCGGCTACTCCGCGGCTGCCGAGCCGGGTCCTGGCCAGACCCCGCACGCTCGATAGGCTCTCAGCATCATGGCGAACGCCCCCGACGACCTCGCACGCGACGTGGCGCTCGACCCCGATGACCTCCCGCGCACGCTGCTCATCACGCTGACCGGTCCGGATCGTCCCGGAGTCACCGCCTCGCTCTCGGCGGCACTGTCGGCCCACGAGGTCGAGGTCCTCGACGTCGAGCAGGTGGTGATCCGCGGCCGGCTCACCCTGGGAATCCTGATCGGACCTTCGGCCTCGCTGGAGCACGGCGCCGTCCTGGTGCTCGATGCCGCCGGCCGCGTCGCGAGCCAGGTGGCGGGCGATCTCGGCATGGATGTCGACGTCACGCTCGGGGCGGCAGAGCACGACGCCCGGCGTCGGGGCACGTTGCTCGTCACGGTGATCGGTCACCCTCTGCTCCCCGCCGCCCTCTCGGGACTCACCCGGCGTATCTCGGAGCAGGGCGGCAACATCGAGCGCATCGTCCGGACCGCGTCCTACCCGGTCACTGCGGTCGAGCTGACCGTCACCGGCGCGGATCTCACGGCCCTTCGTCACGCGCTGACCCAGACGTCAGCCTCGCTCGGCATCGACGTCGCGGTGCAGCGCGCGGGGCTGCGCGGGCGTGGCACCTACCTCGTGGTGATGGATGTCGACTCCACCCTGATCCAGGACGAGGTGATCGAGCTCATCGCTCGTCATGCGGGCTGTGAGGACGAGGTGCGGGAGATCACCGAGCGGGCGATGCGTGGCGAGCTCGACTTCGCCGCGTCCCTGCACGAGAGGGTCGCCCTGCTGGCGGGTATCGAGGAGTCGGTCCTCGACGTCGTACGCAGAGACGTCCGGATGACGCCCGGCGCACGCACCCTGGTGCGCACCCTCAAGCGGCTCGGCTTCCGAGTCGCAGTCGTGTCCGGTGGGTTCAGCGCCGTGGTGCAGCCGCTCGCCGATGAGCTCGGGATAGACCACGCGAGGGCCAACGTGCTCGAGATCGTCGACGGACGCCTGACCGGTCGGGTCGTCGGAGACGTGATCGACAGAGCAGCCAAAGCCACTGCGCTGCAAGAGTTCGCGGCGCTCGACAACATCCCCCTCGATCGCACGATCGCGATCGGTGACGGGGCGAACGACCTCGACATGCTCTCGATCGCCGGGCTCGGCATCGCCTTCAATGCCAAGCCTGTCGTGCGCGCACAGGCCGACACAGGCATCACGGTGCCGTTCCTCGACCCGGTGCTCTATCTCCTCGGCATCACGCGCGAGGAGATCGAGCAGGCCGACGCCGAGGCGGGGGTAGCGACCCCCTCTCCCCCGGTGCGCTGAGCACCGTCAGAGCATGCGCTGGCTGTCAGCCGACCCTGGCCGAGCGGACGCCGTGGCGTCCGACGAGCACGCTGTAGGCCACGCGCGCGCCGGTGAAGGGGTTCGTGGCTGCGATCTAGACCCCACCGGGGTGGTAGCCGATGCGCAACGGGATGAATCCGAAGCTGTTGGGCGCCCGGACCAGCAACCGCGCGAAGTGCCGGACATCGGCCACCGTCGCCCTGGTGTGGCGGAAGCTCAGCGACTGCGTCGTCAGCCTCGCGATCTGTGCTGCGGTGCCGGCGACGTGCTCGCGCAGGTGGATGGCCTGGAGAGCGGTGAACAGCCGCTCGTACGTCGTGGTGTGCACCGCGGTCGGAAGCGTGATGGTCGGCACCGCATAGGTGTAGACCAGCGTGTCTTTCTGCAGAGCGGGCGTGACCCCCGACGACGTGACGCGGGAGGATCCGGTCAGCCCTCGTGCCTCACGTGCCCGTGCGGCGGAGCGGTGTGCGGTGGCGAGAAGGCCGGTGCCCTTCGCGAACGCACCCGCAGGTGCCTCGACCGCGATCTGGTCGAGCAGCCCTGATGCGCCGACGGTGAAGCGTGCGGTGAGGCTGCCGTCGGAACAGGTGTAGACGGTGCTCCCGCCCACCCCGGGTGCGGTGTCCGTCACGGGGAGCGGGCCGTCGAGCAGCGCCGCGACGTCGTGGCTGGGCCAGACGCCGCTCGCATGCACCTCGTCGGCCGTGGCCTCTCGGGGACTCGCCGTGAAGGCGGGCGCCGCCTTGTGCAGCAGTGCCAGTGCCGCAGTCACGTCACGGGCAGACGCGAAGTTCCCGAGCGACGCCCACCGCGCGTGCGTCGAGGCGAGTGTGGTGGTGGCGAACGAGAAAGGGTGTGGCTTCCCGTCCAACGTCACGGTGAACGACAGCCGCATGTCCAGCGATGCGCGCACCTGCGCAGGGTTCCAGCGCGACGTGGCGG
The DNA here is from genome assembly GCA_025351185.1 of Candidatus Nanopelagicales bacterium. Lineage (GTDB taxonomy): Bacteria > Actinomycetota > Actinomycetes > S36-B12 > CAIYMF01 > Longivirga. The sequence continues at coordinate 11,489 of JANXWJ010000125.1, read as the reverse complement.
TCCCCGACCCGTCCGGGGTGGTCGAGGCGCTGACACCGGAATATCCGGGCTGCGCGTCCGAGAGCGCGACGGCCGGAGCCAGCACGGTCGCACAGTCGGTGGTGGCGGCCTGCGCGCCCACGATGGGCAGCAGAGCGGTGAGCACCGCGGTTGCCGCGAGCAGCGCCGCGCTCCGCGTGCCCAGGCGACCCGGCACAGACATGCGACCGGAGCTCATCTGGCATCCCCCGTTCGATGACGGAGGCTCGCCCCCGCCTGCGACGGCGTGGTCGCGTGCCGACTGTAGGTCACGTCCACCGCCGTCGCGTGGTCCATGTGGGTGCGGCTCAGCCGCGCGGGACGGCGAACTCCACGAGCCTGGCCGTACGCGACGCGAGGGAGCCCCACGTCGTGTCGATCTCGAGCACAGCGATTCCCGACGTCGGGTACTTCCGGGCCAGAGCAGCCGCAGCCTCCGGCTCGCGCTCGCGGACGAGCAGGTCGACGAGGTCCTCACAGCCGGGGTTGTGTCCGACGAGCAGTGCCGTCGTAGCCGTTTCGGGCAGACCACGCACCACCTCGAGCAGGGTCGCTGCCGTGGCGTCATAGATGCGTGGGTCGATCGTGGACGGGCTGGTCGCATCGACGACGTTGCCCGCAGTGGCGGAGGAGCCGACCTCGCGTGCGGCGAGCGCCCAGGTGTCACGAGCCCGTCGAGCGCTCGAGACGACGACCTGATCGAGGGACCCGACATGCTCGCGGAGCCAGGCACCCGCGGCCCCCGCGTCGAGGACACCTCTCGGAGCCAGCGGACGGTCGTGGTCGATCACCCCCGGCGGATACGACGACTTGGCGTGCCGGAGAACGACGAGGCGGCGGATCACGCGTGCGCCCGCTTGTGCAGGTCCTGCACCTGCGAGTCGGTGCCCACGACGATGAGTACGTCGCCGGTGCCGATGCTGGTGGCGACCGACGGGTTGGTGACGAAGTGGCCCTGCGACCGTAGGGCGAGCAGCAGGGCGCCACCGCCTTCCAGCGCGCGGATGTCGGAGACCGTCGCCCCGACGAGCGAGGAGCCGTCGTGCACCTCGATGTCGACGAGGCGAAACTCGTGGCTGCCCTCGTGCATGACGATGTCGAGGAAGTCCACGACGTCGGGTGACTCGGCGAACGCCGCGATCCGGTTGCCCCCGATGCGCTGCGGGTTGACCACCCGGTTGGCGCCGGCGCGGACGAACTTCGGCTCGGCGTCGTCCGTCCGCGAACGGGCGATGACGAAGAGGTCCGGATTCAGGCTGCGCGCGCTCAGCACGACATAGACGCTTCCCGCGTCGTCGTCGAGTGATGCGACGAGGGTCTTCGCGGTCCGGATGCCGGCGCTGCGCAGGACGTCGTCGACCGTGGCGTCGCCCTGGACGTTGGGGTAGGGACAAGTCGCGAGCCGCGCCTCGTGCAGGTCGATCACCACGACGGCCTGTCCCGTGGTGGAGATCTGCTCGGCGGCGGCGCGGCCCACCCGACCCCAGCCGCAGACGATCGCGTGCCCCTCGAGCGCTTCGATGTCGCGTTGCATGCGGCGTCTCCCCCACAGGTTGCCGAGCTGCCCCTCGAGCACCAGCTCGAGCGTGAGCGTCAAGGTGTAGAGCACGGTGCCGACGCCGACCAGCGCCAGCACCATCGTGTAGATCTTCTCGGCCGTGCCGAACTCGACGACCTCGCGGAACCCGATCGTCGTCACGGTCGTGACGGTCTGGTAGGCGGCGTCGAGCGGGTTGATCCCGAGGATGATGTAGCCGATGGTGCCCACGACGATGACCGCGGTCAGAGCACCGAGGCCGATCGCCAGACGTCGGGTGTTGTTCGACGTGTAGCCCGGCACGGCGACACCCGGCAGGGCGCGGCGTGGACGCGGGCTTCTCGGCACAGGCTCAGGATGCCGTAGACGGTACGAGGTCCGCGCGACCAGCAGCGGCGCGGCTCGGGTGATTGAGGCGACTGTCGCGACGGGTCGCGGCTGGTCAGCCACCGATGGCGTGGACGCCGCCGTCGACGTGGACGATCTCGCCGGTGGTCTTGGGAAACCAGTCCGACATGAGGGCGACGCACGCGCGGGCGGCGGGCTCGGGATCGGTGAGGTCCCAGTGCAGTGCTGCCCGGGTGTTCCAGACCTCTTCGAACTCGTCGAAGCCTGGGATGGACTTGGCCGCCATCGTGCGGATCGGGCCGGCCGCCACGAGGTTGACGCGCACGCCCTTCGGTCCGAGGTCGCGGGCGAGATAGCGCGACGTCGACTCCAACGCCGCCTTGGCCACGCCCATCCAGTCGTACTTCGGCCAGGCGACCTGTGCGTCGAAGGTCAGACCGACGACGGCGGAGGTGCGGTCCTCCCCCGTCATCATGGGCAGGCACGCCATGGTCAGCGATTTGAGGGAGTAGGCGGACACCTGAACGGCGGTGGCGACGTCGGCCCACTCGGTGTTGAGGAAGTTGCCGCCGAGCGCCGCCTCGGGTGCGAACGCGATCGAGTGCAGGACGCCGTCGAGCGAGTCGACGTGCATGCTCAGCCGGTCGGGCAGTGCCGCGAGGTGGTCAGGGTCTGTGACGTCGAGCTCGACGACCGGCACCGGGATCGGCAGCCGCCCCGCGATTCGGTTGGTGATCGAGAGGGCTCGTCCGAACGACGAGAGCACGATCGTGGCGCCCTCCTGCTGAGCCAGCCTGGCCACGTGGAAGGCGATCGAGGAGTCGGTGAGCACCCCGGTGATGAGCAGCTTCTTGCCCTCGAGGATCCCCATGGTCGTTCCTTCCGTCGCGTGTACGTCGTATCGCCGGTCCGAGGACCGTGCCGGGAGAAGTGAATCAGTAGGAGCAGGTGCGGGCGTGCGGGGACGCGCTCGCGTCAGTGACCCATCCCTAGGCCGCCGTCGACCGGGATCACTGCGCCCGTGATGTAGGCCGCAGCGTCCGAGGCGAGGAAGACCACCGTGGCGGCGACCTCGGCCGGGCTCGCGTAGCGGGCGAGCGGAACCGCTCGGACGATCTCGGCCCGACGGTCCTCGGCCAGCGCTGCCGTCATGTCGGTGTCGACGAAGCCTGGGGCCACGACGTTGGACGTGATCCCTCGGCTGCCCAGCTCACGTGCGAGCGAGCGAGCCAGGCCGACGAGACCAGCCTTCGAGGCGGCGTAGTTGGCCTGGCCGGCAGAGCCGAGCAGACCGACGACGCTGGACACGAAGATGATCCGACCGCGACGCAGCTTGAGCAGCCCCTTGGACGCTCGTCGTGCGACACGGAGCGCACCGACGAGGTTGGTGTCGATCACCGCGTCGACGTCGTCGTCGCTCATCCGCATGACCAGCCCGTCGCGGGTGATGCCGGCGTTGGCGACGACGATCTCGACCGGTCCGAGCTCGGCCTCGATGCGGTCGAAAGCGGCGTTGATGCTGGCGGTGTCCGTCACGTCGGCCTTGAGCACCAGGACGTCGGACCCGGCCAGCTCGGCCGGCAGCTCCCCCGAACGTGCCGTGATGGCCACCCGGTCGCCCTCCGCGACGAAGGCCTGCGCGATCGCCAGCCCGATGCCCCGGTTGCCTCCGGTGACCAGCACGACTCGATCCACGACGGCTCCTCCTGACAGGCCCGGATGCCCCGAGAACACGGCGGGACGCGACGCGACGCTATCCGTTACCAGTCGGTAGGACGGAACCGCACGCCTCGGGAGACCGCACTAGGGTCGGGCACATGAGAGCGATCCTGGTCAGCGACTTCGGCGGCCCCGAGGTGCTGGTGCCCGCAGTCGTCATGGATCCGGTGGCCAACCACGACGAGCTGCTCGTGCGCGTGACCGGCGCCGGCGTCAACTACGCCGACACCCACCAGGCCGAGAACACCTACCTGTCGGGAAGCACCCTGCCGTTCGTGCCGGGTGGCGAGGTCGTCGGCGAGGTCGTCGATCCGGGGGGCACGCCTCGTCGGGTGTGCGGCTTCGTGAGCCGCGGCGGCGGATACGCCGAGCTCGCCGTGGTCAGCGCGGCGCTCGCATTCGACGTGCCCGGGCAGGTGAGCGACCCGCAGGCGCTCGCGGTGCTCGTGCAGGGCCTCACGGCGTGGCACCTCGTGCACACCTGCGCGCGGGTGCAGCCCGGTGAGTCGGTCGTGGTGCATGCGGCAGCGGGCGGCGTCGGCAACCTCGCAGTCCAGCTCGCGAAGGCCGCAGGCGCCGGCCGCGTCATCGCGACAGCGTCCACGCAGGACAAGCTCGACCTTGCCGTCGGTCTCGGCGCCGACGTGGGTGTGCTCCTCGGCGAGGGCGTCACTGCACATGACGTGAAGGCGCGACTGCTGGAGGCCAACGGCGGCCGCAAGGTCGACTCGGTGTTCGAGATGGTCGGCGGTGCGACGTTCGACGGCAGCCTTGCCGCTCTCGCACCCTTCGGTCGCCTCGTCGCCTTCGGCATGGCGTCACGCACCCAGCCCGCACCGCTGCATCCCGCGACGCTGATGGTCGGGTCGCACTCGGTCATCGGGTTCTGGCTGATGGACTGTCTGCGCCCCGGGCTCGTGCACGCGATGGTCGGCACACCGCTGCGCGATCTCCTCGAGCAGGTCGCCGACGGCAGGCTCGCCCCGCTCGAGGGACATACCTATCCGCTCGTTGCCGCGCGCGAGGCTCACGAGGACATGCGAGCCCGTCGTACGACCGGCAAGGTCGTGCTCGACCCGCGGCTCGACGAGCAGCACGGCTGATGGCACCCGCCGAGATGCGCAGGGTCGACGCCGACTTCCTGGCGCTGCCCCTGTCGCTCTGCGCAGACGCCGCACTGTCTCGCGCCGCCGAGCTCGGAGCCACCCACGCCGACGTTCGTGTCGTGGCGTTGCACACCTCCGACATGAGCCTGCGCGATGCGAAGCTCGATGCCTCCGTGCTCGACCGTGACACCGGCATCGCGGTGCGCGTGGTCGTCGACGGCTGCTGGGGCTTCGCGGCGTCCGACGTCGTCGAGGTCGGAACGGCACTCCTGCTGGCCGAGCGCGCTGTGGCTCTCGCCCGGATCTCCCTGCCCCTGAGCACGATGCGCGTCGAGCTCGCCGCGGAACCGGTGCACGTCGGCTCCTGGGTCTCGGCGTATGACGTGGACCCGTTCGAGGTGCCGGAGTCCGAGCGCCTCGAGGTGATGGCGGCGCGCAGCGCCGGGCTGCTGGCTCACCCGGCGGTGGCGCACGTGACCTCGACCGTCCGGACAGTGAAGGAGCAGGTCTTCTACGCTGACCTTGCGGGCACTCGCACCACGCAGCAGCGACTGCGGTTGGAGAGCGATGTCGTCGCCATCGCGGTCGACCCCACGAGCGGTGCGTTCGAGACGATGGCGACCACCGCACCGCCGACCGCGCGTGGCTGGGAATACCTCACGGGCGCTGCAGTCTCGGTCGGCGGAGCGCGCGCGTGGGACTGGGACGCAGAGGTCGGTGCGCTGGGAGACCTGTTGGAGGAGAAGACGAAAGCGCCGTCGGTCGAGCCGGGTCGCTACGACCTCGTAGTGCACCCCACCAATCTCTGGCTCACGATCCATGAGTCGATCGGGCACGCCACCGAGCTCGACCGCGCGCTGGGCTATGAGGCCAACTACGCGGGCACCTCGTTCGCGACACCTGACAAGCTCAACACGCTGCGCTACGGCTCGGAGCTCATGAATGTGACGGGCGACCGGGTGGTGCAGCACGGTCTGTCGACTGTCGGGTGGGACGACGAAGGAGTCGCAGCGCAGAGCTGGGACATCGTCAAGGACGGCGTGCTCGTCGGCTATCAGCTCGACCGCGGCATGGCAGCAGAGTTCGGGCTCCCTCGGTCCAACGGCTGCGCCTACGCCGACAGCGCGTCGCACACCGCGATCCAGCGGATGCCCAACGTCTCGGTGCAGTTCGATCCCCACGGCCCCGATCTCGACGGCCTCATCGGCGGGGTCGAGGACGGCATCTACGTCGTCGGCGACAAGTCGTGGTCGATCGACATGCAGCGCTTCAACTTCCAGTTCACCGGTCAGCGGTTCCACCGGATCAAGTCGGGCAAGCTCGTCGGGCAGCTCAAGGACGTCGCGTATCAGGCGACAACGACCGACTTCTGGGGCTCGATGCGCGCGGTCGGCAACGAGTCCACCTATCTTCTCGGCGGCGCTTTCAACTGCGGCAAGGGCCAGCCCGGTCAGGTCGCCGCGGTGTCGCACGGGTGCCCCGCCGCGGTCTTCGATCAGGTCAACATCCTCAACAGCGCTCTGGAGGCCGGCCGATGACGTCGCCGCAGGAGGTCGTCGAGCGGGTGCTCGCTGCCTCGACGTCGCGCGGGTGCACTGTGCTTGTCCGCAGCACGAGCGTCGCCAACCTGCGCTGGGCGCGCAGCACGCTGACGACCAACGGCGAGACCGTGGCACTCTCGGTGACCGTCGTCGCCTACGTCGACGGGCCCGATGGAGTGGGTGTCGGGTCGGTCACCGTCAGCGCGCCGTCGGTGGCGGAGCTGCCCGATCTCCTACGCCGGGCACAGGAGATGGCCGAGCAGTCCGGTGCCGCGGAGGACGCGCGTGACCTGGTGACCGGAGTGCGCGAGTCCGCAGACTGGACGGACTCCCCCGCAGTCTCGACCAGCGCTGCGTTCGTCGGGCTCGCACCGCAGCTCGGTTCGGTGTTCAGCGCGGCACGCGGCGACGACATCGAGCTCTTCGGCTTCGCCGAGCAGCTCGTCACGACAACGTATCTCGGCACCAGCACGGGCGTTCGGCTGCGCTGGGCCGAGCCGGAGGCACGGCTCGAGCTGACCGCAAAGAGTCACGCTCGCAGCCGTTCCACGTGGGTCGGTCGTGCTGGCCGTGACCTTGCCGATCTCGACCTCGCGCAGGTCGACCGAGAGCTGCGTCAGGGGCTCGCGTGGCAGGCGCAGTCGGTCGATGTCGGACCAGGGCGCCACACCGCCGTGCTCTCGCCCAGCTGCGTGGCCGACCTGATGATCGAGCTCTACTGGAGCTCGATCGGGCGTGACGCCCACGACGGCCGCAGCGTCTGGAGCAATCCCGGTGGTGGCACGCGGGTCGGTGAGTCGATCGCCGACGGCCGCGTCACGCTGTCTAGCGATCCGGCGATGCCGGGCTATGAGTCGGTGCCCTTCGTCGCGACCGGCGCGTCATCCGCGTCCACGAGCGTGTTCGACAACGGCCTGGCACTCGAGAAGGTGCGCTGGATCGGCGACGGGGTGCTGGAGAACCTCGTGACCTCGCGTCACACCGCGCAGGAGACGGGTCTCGCCGTACGCCTCGGCGTCGGCAATCTCCGCCTCGACATCACCGGTGGCACAGGGGATCTCGCTGATGTCATCGCGCGCACGGATGACGGTCTCTATGTGAACTGTCTCTGGTACAACCGGATCGTCGACGCCCAGACACTCCTGCTCACCGGGCTGACTCGTGACGGCGTCTACCAGGTGCGCGGCGGCGAGGTCGTCGGTGCCGTCACCAACTTCCGCTTCAACGACTCACCCGTGGGCATCCTGGGCCGCGTCCGCGATGCCGGCGCACCCGTGGGCTGCCTCGGCCGCGAGATGGCGGACTACTTCAACCGCGCCGTCATGCCGCCGCTCGTCGTCGATGCGTACAACTTCTCCACCGTCAGCCAAGCCAACTAGTCCACGAGCTGCGCCGGGTGGTTCATCGGCTGCCGCGCCAGGGGCCGGGCGAAGGTGCGCTGGTGTCCCAGTGCTCGACGGAGGTGCGACAGGCCACGAAGCCACGTGCGGTGTAGTTGGCCAGGGCAGCCGGAGAGTCCAGCTCGCACGTGTGGAGCCAGACCCGGGTGGTGCCGTCGATCTCCCAGGCCCGTTCGACCGCTCTGGTCAGGAGCCACCCGCCGAGGCCGACGCCGGCGTACGTCGGGAGTAGCCCGAAGTACGCCACCTCGACGCTGCCGGTGTCATCCGACGCGAGCTCGACGTAGCCGGCCGGGGTGCCCTCGACCCAGGCGGTCCACATCTCGTGACCGGGCGAGGTCACCCACTCGCTCCACTGCGCGAGGGTCCAGTCGAGGCGGCCGAGCCAGTACCAGTCGCCGCCCACGGCTCGGTAGAAGAAGCGCGACAGCTCGGGTGCCGGACGACCGGCCCGGATCAACGTCGCCACGACCGACGGCTCGCGGCCCGGTCGCAGCTGGGCCGGGTCGGTCATCTCCAGGTCGGTGACCCGGACCTCGCGGATCCCCGGACCGGGACCCGGAACGCGGGTCACTCGTCCTCGAGGCGGAACCCGACCTTCATCCCCACCTGCACGTGGGCCACCGCGCCGTCACGGACGTTGCCGCGGATCTCGGTGACCTCGAACCAGTCGAGGTGACGCAGGGTCTGGCTGGCCCGTTCGATGCCGTTGCGGATGGCCTGGTCGATGCCCTCGGGCGACGTGCCGACGATCTCGGTCACGCGGTAGGTGCGGTTGCTCATGCGCACATCCTGGCGCATCCGGCTCCCCCATCCCCGAACCTGCTGGGACAACCTCTCGCCGATACCTCGACGTCTGCGCGATCCAGACCTGATCGAGGTCGACCACCGGATGCCGGTTGATCCCAGCCGACGTACCGTGATCACGTGAGCATCGAGCCTGAGGTCCACCGGATCACCGACGCGGGGGTCTCGCTCACCGACGACCAGGCCGGTCGGCAGCGTCGCTATCTCATCGCGATGTCGATGCGCACGCTCTGTGTCCTCGGCGCGGTGCTCGCGCCGTCGCCGTGGCGCTGGATCCTCGCAGTGGGCGCCGTGATCCTGCCCTACATCGCCGTGGTCATGGCCAACGCTGGCCGTGAGGTCTCCGACGGGGACGGCCTACGCGTGGTGATGCGGACCACGAGGAAGTCGCTCGGCCGCGGCGAGTGACCGTGGGGCTCGTCGAACCCTGCTGCGACCGTCTCGCCGGCCTGCCGATGTCGGCCCTGGCCCGAGCCCGACCTACGCTGCATCCATGAACGGCTACCGCTTCTTGCGTCAGCCCCGGTGGGTTGCTCTAGGGTTCCTGGTGGTCGTCATCGTCCCGTCGTTCGTGCTGCTCTCACGGTGGCAGCTGCACCGGCTCGACGACCGGCGTCACGCCAACACGGTGGTCACGTCCAACTCCACGCGCTCACCGGTGCCTGTCGACCAGATCATGACCGCGGGCGGCGACCAGTCGGCCGTCGGTGACGACCAGACCTGGCGGCAGGTCAGCGCGACCGGCCACTACGACACCGCTGGCCAGGTCCTGGTGCGCAAGAGGCCGCTCGAGGGCCGCAACGGCTTCTGGGCGGCCACGCCGTTCGTGACGACCACCGGCACCGTCCTGGTCGTCAACCGCGGCTGGGTCGAGGCGGTCGGCAGCGCTACCGCGGGCGCCGACGTGCCACCCCCACCCGAGGGCACGATGAGAGTCGTCGGGTGGGTGCAGCCCTCGGAGATCGCGCCGCCCACCCAGCCCACCGACCTCCCGGCAGGTCAGGTGAGCGACCTCGACGTCCACCTGGTCGCCGGCGCGGCACCGGTCTACCCCGGCTACATCGTGCTTGTGTCCTCGACGCCACCCCAGGCCGACGGCCTGACCCCGCTCCCGCTGCCCGACCTGTCCGAAGGCCCGCACCTGTCCTACGCCCTGCAGTGGATCCTGTTCGCACTGGTGGCCGTCGGCGGCTTCGTCGTTCTCATCCGTCGCGAGGCGCTCGACATCGACGACCGCGACCGTGTCCACGACATCGACATCGACATCGACGGTGAGAGCAGCGGAGCGGGCAGAGGGCTCGACGACGGGGCCGAGGAGAGCCGCGACGAGGAAATCGGTGCGGCGGGCGTCGCCACCATCGCGGAGACACCCGGCGCCTGATCGACACGCACGGTGAGCGTCCGAACACGCTCGCCGTAACTCGCGTCCCCCATTCGGCCGTGTCCCAGCACCGTGGAGCCCCCGGCAACGGGCACAATCGGGTCATGGACCTGGGCTTGAAGGATCGTGTGTTCGTCGTGACCGGAGGGTCGCGTGGGCTCGGCTTCGCGACCGCGCAGTCGCTCGTGGCCGAGGGCGCGCACGTGATCCTCGCCGCTCGTGACCAGTTGGCGCTCGACGAGGCCGTGGCTCAGCTCGGCGGTAGCAGCTCCGCGGTGGGCCTCCCTGGAGACCTGGGCGATCCCACCACGGCCGAGCGCATCGTGGCCGCTGCCGTTGCGCGCTATGGGCGCCTCGACGGTGCGCTGATCAGCGTCGGCGGCCCCGCCGGTGGCTCACCCATGACCACCGACGACGAGACCTGGCGCGCAGCGTTCGAGACGGTCTTCCTCGGCGCCCTGCGGGTCGCCCGGGCAGCCGCGAACGCGATGAGCGGTGACCCGGCTGACCTCCCCGGGATCGGCGGCTCCATCCTGTTCGTCCTCTCGACGAGTGCCCGCGAGGTCTTTCCGGGCCTGACGACGAGCAACGGGCTGCGTCCGGGTCTGGCCATGCTCGTGAAGGACCTCGCCGACGAGCTCGGGGCCCGCGGGATCCGCGTCAACGGGCTGCTGCCCGGTCGGATCGCGACGGATCGCATCTTCGCGATCGACGCACGCTTCGGCGCTCCCGACATGGTGCGTCGACGCAACGAGGCAGCAATCCCCCTCGGCCGCTATGGCGAGCCCGAGGAGTTCGGGGCGATGGCGACCTTCCTCATGTCGCCCAAGGCGTCCTACATCAGCGGCAGCCTGCTGACCGTCGACGGCGGGGCATCGCGCAGCATCTAGTCCCGACGACCTCTGACCACGCACTCCGCCCCTCTGGTCGACTCGGGGACTTCCCGCTCGACGAGGCCGACTGGTCCGCAGTCGCTGCCCTGGGGCGCTCAGCGCAGGCGCCGGTGTGCTCGCCAGCCGATGACCAGGCTGACCAGGCCGATGAGGGCGAGCGCCGGGCTCCAGATCGGGACGGCGTCGTTCGTGGCTGATCGGGAGCCGATGATGAAGGACCCGATCGCGGCGACGACGAGGAAGCTCCCCCACCACAGTCCCCAGGACCGGGCGAGCCGATCGATGTCTTCTGCGCTGCGAAAGCGTTCGGCGGTGTTCGGGCCGTCGGGGCGGGTGACGTATGCGGCTCCACCCTTCCCAGGAGACCCGGTGACGACAGCCTCTCGCGGCGGCTCCGGCTCGCTGCTCAGAGTGCGTCGGGCCGCTGTCAGCTGCTGCATGACGACGGTGGCGTCCTCGGCCGCCTCGGAGCCGGGCGGGTAGCGGTCCGGGTGCGAGACGCGCACCCGCTTGCGGAAGGCGGACTCCACCTGACGTGGAGAAGCTCCCGGCGAGACACCGAGCAGCCGCCGCGCCTCGGAGCGGTCCATGGCCACCATGTCGCCCGGCCGGTCGCCCACCGCTCAGGCGGTGGGGACGATGTCCGTCTCCTGGGTGGCGAACTGGGTGCGGTAGAGGTCGGCATAGAGACCGCCTTGCGCGAGGAGCTCGTCGTGACGGCCCTGCTGCGCGATGCGGC
>JANXWJ010000110.1 GCA_025351185.1 Candidatus Nanopelagicales bacterium | reverse complement strand
TGGCGGTGGCTGTAGTCGAGCGCGGCGAGGGTGCCCGACGCGATCTCGAGCGCGCGCTCGGGCAGCAGGCGACGACCGCTGGCCATCAGCTGGCGCAGCGTCATGCCGTCGACGTACTCCATGACGATGTAGGGCACGATCTCGCCGGTCTCACCTTCGGCGTCGGCGAGGACGTCCTCGCCGGTGTCGTAGACCGCGACGACGTTGGGGTGGTTGAGCGACGCGGCGCTCTGCGCCTCGCGTCGGAACCGCGCCTGGAAGCTCGGGTCGCGCGCCAGATCAGGGCGCAGGATCTTGACCGCGACGCGCCGGCCGAGGCGCAGGTCCTTGCCCTCGAACACCTCCGCCATGCCACCGCGGCCGATGACCCCGCCCAGCTCATAGCGGTCGCCCAGCCGGCGGATGTCCTCGCTCACCGTTCCTCCTCGGGTGCCGGACGCGTGACCGGCTCTGCGTGCAGGCTCATCATCGACCTAGGACCGCTCTCATCACAGCCTGCGCGATGGGCGCGGCGAGCTTGTTGCCGCTGACCTCGGCGGCACCGCCACCGTTCTGCAGGACCACCGCGACGGCGACCTCGGCGGACCCCGGGCGGTCGGCGGGGGCGACACCGACGAACCACGCGTGCGGCGCCTGGCCCGGCGCCGTCTGCGCGGTGCCGGTCTTGCCCCCGACAGAGACCCCGGAGATACGCGCGTTGGAGCCGGTGCCGTGGTCGACGACACCCACCATCATCGCCAGCAGCGTCGCCGAGTTCGCCGGCGACATCGCCTGCGCGAACGATGTCGGCTCGGCGTTCTGCAGCACCGCGAGCTCGGGCGAGAGCGTCTGCGCGACGAGATACGGCGACATCACCTGGCCGTTGTCGCCGATGCCCGCGCCGACCATCGCCATCTGCAACGCGGTCGCGGAGACGTCGAACTGGCCGATGGCGCTCATCGCGGTCTGCGGCAGGTCGGGGTCGGCGGGGAAGCGGCTCGCGGCCGCACGCAGCGGCACCTCGAACGACGTGCCGAAGCCGAACTTCTCGGCCTGCGTGCGCAGTGCATCGGCACCCACATCGAGGCCGATGGACGCGAAAGCGGTGTTGCACGAGATGGCGAGCGCGTCCTCGAACGTCGTCTTGCCGCCCGGTCCGCACGCCGTGCCCGACCAGTTGTTGAGCTCCTTGCTGGTGTTGGGCAGCTTGAGCGAGGCAGGTCCGGGCACGACCGTGATCGCCTGGTATCTCCCCGTCTCCAGGGCGGCTGCGGCCGTGACCAGCTTGAAGGTCGAGCCCGGGGGGAGCGTCATCGCCAACGGGCGGTTGAGCATCGGCTTGGCGGGGTCGCTGTTGTAGGCGTCGTAGGCGTCGCGGATCGCACCGGCGTCGTGCCCCGAGAGCTTGTTGGGGTCGAACGACGGAGACGACACCATCGCGAGGATCGCGCCGGTGCGCGGGTCGATCGCGACCACGGCACCCGTGCGTCCGGCGAGGCCGTCGTAGGCCGCCCTCTGCGCAGCCGGGTTCAGAGTCAGGCGCACAGCGCCACCGCGAACCCCTCGGCCGGCGAACAGCTGCTGCACCCGGTCGACGAAGAAGCGGTCGTCGGAGCCGGCGAGCACGGCGTTCTCGGTGCGCTCGATGCCGGTGGCGCCGTAGACGACGGAGTAGAAGCCGGTGGCTGGTGCGTAGAGCGGGCCGGCGGAGTACTGCCGGAGGTACTTCAGCTGGTCCTGCGTGGGGATCGACGACGCGATCGCGGTGGAGCCCAGCAGGATCGGCCCACGTTCGCGGGAGTACTCCTCGAGCAGCACGCGGGAGTTGCCGGGCTGCGCGCGCATGTCGGCCGCTGCGAAGTACTGCAGGTAGGTGAGGTTGGCGAGGAGGGCGAACATGAGGACGCCGAGGACCACCGCGAGACGGCGTACGGAGCGGATCACAGCGATACCACCTGGGTCGGTGCATCCTCGAGCGCTACAGCCTCGGCATCGGGTCGTCGAGCGCTGTCGCTGATCCGCATGAGCAGCCCGATCGCGATCCAGTTGGCGACGAGCGAGGAGCCGCCCTGGGCCAGGAACGGCGTGGTGAGACCGGTGAGCGGAATGAGTCGGCTGACTCCACCCACGACGACAAAGACCTGCAGCCCCAGGGAGATCGAGAGGCCGGCCGCGAGAAGAGTGCCGAACACGTCGCGGCACGCGATGGCGGTGCGAAGGCCGCGCTCGACGATGACGCCGTAGAGAACGAGCATCGCCATGAGGCCGATGAGCCCGAGCTCCTCGCCGAATGCGGACACGATGAAGTCGCTCTTGGCGTAGGGGACGAGCTGCGGATAGCCCTGCCCGAGGCCGCTGCCGAACATCCCGCCGCTGGCGAAGCCATAGAGCGACTGCGCGATCTGATAGCTGGTGTCTGCCTCGTCGGCGAACGGGTGCAGCCACACATCGACCCGCAGGCGTACGTGTCCGAACGAGAGGTAGGCGAGCACGGCACCGGTGATGAACAGCACGGCGCCGAGCACGAGCCAGCTGCGTCGCTGGGTCGCGACGTAGAGCAGCGCGACGAAGAGGCCGAAGAACAGCAGCGACGTGCCGAGGTCGCGCTCGAAGACCAGCACACCGAGGGAGACGAACCACGCGACGAACAGTGGCCCGAGGTCACGCCCGCGCGGCAGCCCGACGCCCAGCACCCTGGTGCGCACGAGGGCGAGGGAGTCGCGGGTGACGGTGAGATAGCCGGCGAAGAAGATGGTGAGCAGGATCTTGGCGAGCTCGCCCGGCTGGAACGACAGGCCACCGAACCGCACCCACAGGGTCGCGCCGTTGACCGTCGCTCCGACGATCGGGGCGAGCGGCAGCAGCAGGAGCACGAGACCGAGGAACATCGCGGTGTAGGTGTAGCGCTGCAGCGTGCGGTGGTCGCGTACGGCGACGAGCACGACGATGAACAGCACGATGCCGAGCGCGGTCCACGTCAGCTGGCTGTAGACGTCAGGCGGCGGCGCGACACCGCCGTTGCGGTTGGCCCGCTGGATCTCGGCGAGGTCGAGGCGGTGGATCATCGCGAGCCCGAGGATGTTGAGCGTGGCGACCGCGGGCACGAGGATCGGGTCGGCCCAGCGGGCGAGCAGCCGGATCGCGCCGTGCACCAGCAGGAGCAGCGCAGCGATCACCGAGAGCACCGGCACCGTGTCGGTCGCGAGCTTGCCGAGCATGGCGAGGTCGACCTGGATGTAGGCCGCGGCCCCCACCGCGTACGCCGCGACCAGCAGCCCTGCCTCGGTCCAGCGTCGTGTGGGCTGTCGATAGCGCGGCACGGGTGCGGGAGCCGTCAGGATCCCCGCACTCACGGCGACGCCGACGTGCTGGCCGTGGGCGTGATGTCGGTGCCGGTCGGTGCCGACGCCGAGCCGATCGGTGTCGGCGTGCCGCCGTTGGGGCAGCCCGGGGTCGTGGGCGTCGCGGTGCACTGGTCGGCGCGCTCGCCGAGGCGCTGCACGATCGCCTCGGCGGCGGCGAGGTCGGCGGCAGCGATCGTGCCCTGCACCTGGGTGGCCTCGAAGTCGGGCAGCGAGTCGACCGTGACCTGGGAGCGCGCCTCGAGCGAGTGCAGGCTGATCGGTCCGAGCTCGCCGGGCACGCCGCGGAAGATCGCGACGTAGCCCGAGTCGGTGCCGACGAAGAACTGGTTGCGCGCCCACGCCGACGTGACGGCGACGAGCCCGCCGATCACCAGCGCGGCCACGACCAGTGCTGCTACCCATTGCCACCGCGTACGGCGACGAGGAGCGCCCTGCTCCTCGCGATAGACGTTGGCGAGCCCGGCGACGTCGGCGCTCGCACCGTCGGACCCCGTGCTGACGCGCAGCACGGTCGCGGTGAGGGGGTCGAGCTGAGCGTCGGCGGGGAAGGAGAATCCGGGGAGGCGCTCGCGGTTGCGGGGTTCTCCCGCGGCCCCGACGACCACCGGCACCTCGGGCTCCCCTAGCTCGTCGGCAGTGACCACGTCGGCGACGACGCAGGTGACGTTGTCGGGAGCGCCGGCCTCGAGCGCGGCGTCGACGAGTGCCGTCACGACCGCGACGGGATCCGCGAGGCCGAGGAGCTCGTGGATGCGCTCGTCGCCGACATAGCCGCAGAGCCCGTCGCTGCAGACGAGATAGCGGTCGCCGTCGCGCGCCGCGCGCACCGACACGTCCGGCTCGGCCGGGTGGACGCCGTCGATCGCTCGCATGAGCAGGTTGCGCCGCGGGTGGACGAGCGCCTCCTCCGGTGTGATCCGGCCGGAGTCGATGAGGGTCTGGACGTAGGTGTGGTCGCGGGTGACCTGGGTGAAGAGACCGTCGCGCAGCAGATACGCGCGGGAGTCACCGACGTGCAGCACAGCGACCCGTGCCGGCTCACCGCCGAGCCAGGCGAGCGCTGTCAGGGTGGTGCCCATGCCGGCGAACTCTGGATGTGCCGCAACGACATCCGCGATCCGCTCGCTCGTCGTGACCACGGCCTCGGACAGTCGTTCCAGCGCCTCGACGTCACCGAGGCCCGCGGTCTCCATCTCCGACATCGTCGCGATGGCCGTTGCCGAGGCGAGCTCTCCGGCGGCGTGCCCGCCCATGCCGTCGGCGACGACGAGGAGCTGGTCGCCGGCATAGCCTGAGTCCTCGTTGCCCGGACGCAGCAACCCGACGTCGGAGCGCGCGGCAGAGCGCAGCATGAGCACCATGTCAGCGCCTCAGCTCGAGGACGGTGCGGCCGACCTTGAGCTGCTGACCCACAGCGAGTGGAGTCGGACCA
Source organism: Candidatus Nanopelagicales bacterium (assembly GCA_025351185.1). Lineage (GTDB taxonomy): Bacteria > Actinomycetota > Actinomycetes > S36-B12 > CAIYMF01 > Longivirga. Next base: position 11,036 of record JANXWJ010000110.1, on the reverse strand, counting down.
CCGATGCGCGAGCGGTCGACCCAGGTGCCGTTGGTCGAGCCGAGGTCGCTGACGACCCAGGTGCCGTTGATCAGCGTGACCTTCGAGTGCTTGTTGCTGGCGTAGTCGTCGTCGAGGACGAGGGTGGAGTCAGGCGCTCGGCCGAGGGTGATGTCAGCCGTACCCAGCGGGATCACGGTGCCCGCAAGGGGACCCTCGACGACGACGAAGCTGCGCGGCCCGGAGCGCGACGGCTTGGCCGGCTTGTCGGACCTGCTCCTGGGTGCCTTGGCCGGCCGCGAGCCGGCCCGTGGTGCCGCGGCGACGACGAGCGGACGCGCGTCACGCGGTGCCCGGAGGTCGCGGCGCAGGACGACGACCGTCACGAGCACCAGCGCCCACAGCAGGGCGAGGAACCCGAGACGCAGCAGGGTGAGGACGAGCTCGGACACCTGCGGGTCACCCCGCTCGGAAGGTCAGCCGCGTTGCGCCCAGCTGGACCACTGCGCCGTCGTGGAGGACGGACTCGCCGACCTGCACCCCGTCGACGTAGGTGCCGTTGGTGGAGCCGAGGTCGCGCAGCAGGATCTCGCGACCGAGAAGGATCTCGGCGTGGTGCCGCGAGACGCCCGGGTCGTCGACCCGGATGTCGACGTCGGTGCCGCGCCCGAGCCGGGTGACCGCGCGCGTGAGCGGGTGCGCGACGTCACCGTCGGCGAGCAGGCGCGGGTGACCCGCGCCCAGCGGTGCGTTCGACGGAGCGCGCGTGGCGGACGGCACCGAAGCGACCTCGGCTTTCGCCTCGCTGTGCACCCGGAACAGCCCGGTCTCGAGGTGGTCGTCGAGGGTCAGGGTGACGGTCGCGCCGCCGACGAAGGTGTAGCGCTGCTCCTCGGCGTACTCCCGGACCATGGTTGCGAGCTCGTCGGTCAGGGTCGTGGCATAGACCGAGAGGCGGTCGTGGTCGTGCGGGCTGAGGTCGATGACGAACACGTTGGGCACCACCGTGCGCCCGCGGCTCACCACGGCAGCGCGCTCGTCCATCTCGCGCTGCAGCGCTGCGGCGATCTCGACGGGCTGGACCTCGGCCTTGAACGCGCGAGCGAAGGCACCGTTGACCATACGGTCGAGCCGCTGCTCGAAGCGGTCGAGCAGACCCACCGTGCCTCCCAGCGTCGTCGGCACCCCACCTTGGCAGGTGCGCCCCCCTGTCGCTGATCGTAACCGGGGCACCGGCCCGCGCTCGCGTCTCGCGACGCGCCAGCACGCCCACGATCAGGTCACGCGCCCGTCTCGACCCTCCCACTCCCACGCGTGATCTTGGTTCAGTGGTCGCTACCCGGCTCGGGAAACGACCACTGGACCAAGATCACGCCAGATTCGGGTGGGCCTGACCTGCGTGTTAACCTTCGTCGGCGCGCGCGAGTGGCGGAATAGGCAGACGCGCACGGTTCAGGTCCGTGTGCCCGAAAGGGCGTGGGGGTTCAACTCCCCCCTCGCGCACCACACGACAGGCTCTCGCCCCCCGGGACGGGAGCTTTCGTCGTTGCCGGGTGCAGCCTCGCGGCCTGGCCCGATGGCTTCTGAACCACGACCAGTGGACCCTGCGTCCAGGGTCCGCCTCCAGCGTGGCGACGGCCGTGCCGGTCCGGCACCGGCGTGTTGCGGTCGCCCGCGGGTGGCCGTGGATGGGGGCAGAAGTGATCGACTTCAACAACGGCTCGGTGTTCAAGCTCAATCAGGTCGACGTCTCCGTCGGAACAGAGGCGGTCGGAGCGCTGCTACTCGATGGGATCCAGGCGTTCTCCATCGATACCGCCGGTGCGATGGACCGAGACTCCGAGCTCGAGATTTGGTTCAGCGGTCGCGGGAAGGTGCGGCTCGAGTTCGGCGGCGCAGTCGACGTCCGTGGCATTGGTCGCTGGATCGGCCACCACTGTCCGTGACCTCCTAGGCGTGAACGCCGCGGCGCGCTCCGCGGCGTACACCTGACGCTCGCCGTCGCGCCGGAACAGGCAGCGGGGTGACCGCCGCGATGTGATGGAGTGACCGGGTGCCGGCCGTTCTCGCTCTCGTCTCCAGCCTGTTCTGGGGGGTGGCGGATTTCGTAGGAGGGCTCGCGTCGCGGCGGTCGACACCGCTGCAGACGCTGGCGCTCACGACGCCGACAGGATTCCTTGTCGTAGTACCCGTCGCGTTCCTCCTCGGTGGCCAGCTCGCCGGGAGCGCGCTGCCGGGCATCGCGTCCGGTGTCTGCGGGGCCGCGGGGATCCTGCTGCTGTACGCCGCGCTCACGATCGGCCCGATGGGTGTCGTCTCGCCGATCTCGGCCGTGCTCGGTGCCGCGATCCCCGTCGTCGTCGGCCTCGCGCGCGGGGAACGGCCCGGTGCCCTGGCCTACGTCGGGATGGCGCTCGCCGTCGTCGCGATCGTGACCGTGGGGCTCGAGCCGACTGCGCCGACCGACGACGCGACGCACCAACGGGTGTCGGCGCGCGCCCTGCTGCTCGCGATCGGTGCCGGTCTCGGGATCGGGTTCTTCTTCGCGATCATCGCCCTGGCGCCGTCGGATGCTGGCCTGTGGCCGATCGTCTTCGCGCGCGGCACGTCGTCGGTCCTGCTCGTGGCGATGGGTGTCGGTGTTGCCCTCCGGGCGAAGACGCCGGTGATGCCGGTCTCAACTCCCGTTCGGGCGCAGGCGATCTGGGCCGGGGTGCTCGACGTCACGGCCAACGCCTTCTACCTCGTCGCGACCCAGACCGGGCTGCTCTCGATCGTCGCGGTGCTCGGGTCCTTATACCCCGCGGCGACGGTGGTGCTCGCCCGTCTCGTGCTCGCGGAGCGCCTGCGACCGATGCAGAAGGTCGGGATGGTCACCGCCATCGTCGCCGCCGTCCTGCTCGCGCTGGGCTGAGCGCCGCGCTGTCGGCAGATCCTTGGCACGACCTTGGCTGAAGGCGGCGGCGAGCCCGGTGGGCGGGCGAGGTGATGCAGGGGGGAGAATCTTCGCGTGACCTCCGCGACCCTCGCTGCTGCGACCCCGGAGTGGCCGGCCGGCACGGCAGGCACCGTAGTCATCGTCGTGGGGCTCGTGCTCGCCGCGGTGACCGGCGTGCTGGCCCTGCTCGCCAAGCCGTTGCCGCGCTGGGTCTACCTGGTGGTCGCTCTGCTGGAGATCGCCGTGCTCTGGATGACCGTGGTGTGCGTGGCGGCATGGATCGGCGGCACCGCGCCGAGCGACCCGATCGTCTTCCTCGCCTACCTCGCGGTCGTGCTCGCCGCCGGTCCGGCGACCGCGTGGTGGGGCGCCGGCGAGCCGGGGCGCTGGGGCAGCGGGGTGGTGGCGATGGCGGGGCTCGTCGTACCCGTCCTGGTGATCCGGCTGCAGCAGGTGTGGACCGGAGCAACTGCAGGGGGGACCACGGGTGCCTGACCACACCGACAGCGCCGATGCGGGCGATCTGAGCGGCATCGAATCCGGCCACGTCGAGCCCACCGGAGGTGGGCTCCGCGGCGGGGCGTCGACGAAGCACGGCGCCGGGCGGGTGCTCGTCGTGGTCTACGCCGTGCTCGCCGTCGCGTCGGTGTCCCGAGCGGCCTACGAGCTGCTCACGAAGTTCTCCGTCGCACCCGTGCCGTACTCGTTGTCGGCGTTCGCTGCGGTCGTCTACTGCGTCATCACCTGGGCGCTCATCGCCTCGACACCCACGTCTCGTCGCATCGCGACGGTCGGAATGATCGTCGAGCTCGTCGGGGTGCTCGTGGTCGGCACGCTGAGCGTGGTCGACGGCAGCGTGTTCCCGAAGTCGAGCGTGTGGTTCTGGTATGGCCGCGACTATCTGTTCATCCCGCTGCTGCTCCCGATCCTCGGCCTGGTGTTCCTGCGCCGCTCACGCGCCGAGAACTGACAGCGGCCGTGCCCACCGAGGTGTGACGAACTCCTGAACTCGGTACACGACCCCTGGCGCCGCTGCGAGTTCCGACGCAGGGTGGTCCCATGCGCACCCTCACCACTGCAGTCGTCGTGCTCGGGCTCGGACCTGGCGGTGCCCAGGTCGCGGAAGACCTGGCGACAGCGGGCCTCGACGTCGTCGGGGTCGATGCCGGACTGGTCGGCGGCGAGTGTCCCTACTGGGGCTGCGTGCCGAGCAAGCGGATGATCCGGGCGGCGTCGGCGCTCGCCGAGGCGCGTCGCGTCGATGGGCTCGCGGGCACCGCGACGGTCGTGCCCGACTGGGCGCCGGTGCATGCGTGGATCGCCGACGTCGCGACCGACCACTGGGACGATCGGGTCGCGATCGAGCGCCTCGAGGGCAAGGGCGGTGTCTTCCTCCGCGGCCGAGGGCGCCTCGACGGTCCGCGCACCGTCGTGGTGACGACGCCCGAGGGTGACGAGGTCACTGTCACGGCGTCGCTCGCGGTCGTCGTCGCGACGGGATCGGCGCCGGCCGTGCCGCCGATCGAAGGTCTGGCGGGGACGCCGTACTGGACCAACCACGAGATGATCGAGAGCCCGGTGCTGCCGCGCTCGATCGTAGTTCTCGGTGGTGGCGCGATCGGGTGCGAGCTCGCCCAGGTGATGGCGCGCTTCGGCGTCGACGTGACCCTCGTCGAGTACGCCCCCCGCCTCCTCGCGCTCGAGGAGCCAGCAGCGGGATCCCTTCTCGCTGAGGTCTTCTCACGCGAGGGGATCACCGTGCGCACCGGTGTCGGCGCGCAGCGCGTCGAGCACGCTGCGGACGGATTCACGGTGACGCTGTCCGACGGCTCCTCGGTCCTCGGTGAGCGCCTCCTTGTCGCGACCGGTCGGCGCGTCGACCTCAGCGCTATCGGCGCTGGGTCCGCCGGCATCGACACCTCGGCACGTACGCTGACCGTCGACGACGAGCTGCGCGTGGTCGGTCCCGACGGCGCCGTCGAGGGCCTGTATGCGATCGGAGACGTCACCGGGTCCGGTGCCTTCACGCACGTCGCCGTGCACCAGGCGCGCGTCGTGGTCGAGGCGCTGAGGTCGGGCACGCCGACGCATGCGACCAACCCGATCACGGCGCTGCCGCGGGTGACGTTCACCGATCCCGAGATCGGTGCCGTGGGCCTCACCGAGAAGCAGGCGCGTGACCAGGGGCTCGACGTCCGCGTCGCGGCGGCGAGCCTCGAGGGTGCGGCCACGCGCGGCTGGATCCACGGTCCGGGCAACGACGGCTTCATCACGGTCGTCGCGGTCGACGGGGTGCTCGTCGGCGCGACGAGCGCCGGCCCGACAGGTGGCGAGGTCCTGGGTGCGCTCTCGGTCGCCGTGCAGGCGAGGATCCCGGTGGCTGAGCTTCGCCGTCAGATCTGGGCCTATCCCACGATGCACCGGGGCATCGAATACGTCCTGTCGCTCCTCGAGGACTGAGGGGTCCCGCTGCCCCGACGGGTCAGAAGAGGTTCGAGGTGAGGGCGCTGGACATCCTCAGCCGCAGAGGATCGAGGCGCATGATGCCCGGACCGTCGGCGACGAGCTCGGGCAGCTCGGCCATGAGGCGGCCGAACAGCGGCGCACTTCGGTGCGCCTCGAGCGCCTCCTCGTCGTGGAACCACTCATAGAGCCACACGACGTCGGCGTCGTCGGGATCGAGGCAGACGAAGAACGCCTCGGTGCCCGGTCCTCGTCGAGGTCATCGACATAGCGGTTGAGGACGTCGAGCGCCGCGGCGCGCAGACCAGGGCGCACGGGGATGCGTACGAGGATGCCGATGCGTCCGGGCAGCACCGCGTCGAGCGCAGTTGCGGCGGAGTCGGTCACTGTTCGAGTGTCCCTCATCCATCGCCTCGCCCCCAGAGCGGCCCGCGGCGTGGCAGGCTCAGCCCGTGCCTGAGCTCCCCGAGGTCGAGTCGCTGGCCGCCTACCTGCGCACGACCGCGACCGGCCTGCGAGTGTCGCGGGTGGAGCTGGCCGCGATCAGTGCGCTCAAGACGTTCGACCCGCCGGCCACCGACCTGGTCGGGGCTCGCGTGGTCGATGCGTCGCGCCGGGGCAAGTTCCTCGACATCGCACTCGTCGACGACGACGGCGAGATGATCCACCTCGTCACCCACCTCGCGCGTGCCGGCTGGCTGCACTGGCGCAAGGAGGTCAGCGCAGCGCCGCCGAAGGCGGGCAAGGGACCCCTGGCGTTCCGGGTGGTGTTCGTCGACGACGACGGGGTTCTGGCCGGTGCGTTCGACCTCACCGAGGCCGGCACCCGCAAGCGGCTCGCGGTCTACGTCGTACGCGACCGCGACACCATCGAGGGCATCGCGCGTCTGGGACCGGAGCCGCTCGATGCGGCGTTCACCATCGACGTCTTCGGGCAGATCCTCAGCGACGCCGGCGGCAAGCACCTCAAGGGGGTGCTGCGTGACCAGTCGACGATCGCGGGCATCGGCAACGCCTACAGCGACGACATCCTGCACGCGGCGAAGCTGAGCCCGTACAAGGCCGCCGGCAAGCTGACACCCGACAAGATCACCACGTTGTACGCCGCGATCCACGACGTGCTCACCGACGCCGTGACGCGGTCCGACGGCCTCGGGGCAGCCGACCTCAAGGCCGAGAAGAAGCTCGGGATGCGGGTGCACGGCCGCACCGGCGAGCTCTGCCCGGTGTGCGGTGACGTCGTGCGCGAGGTCAGCTTTGCCGACTCCTCCCTGCAGTACTGCGCGACCTGCCAGACCGACGGCAAGCCGCTGGCCGACCGTCGCTTCTCCAAGTTCCTCAAATAGCGCCGCACGGCGGTCCCGGTGGTGATCTCGGAGAATCTGCGGGGCCTCGTGGGTCCCGAAGGGCGCCTTCCTACGCGCGATCGGTAGCGTCGGGGCGTGAGCGAGCAGCTGGTGCGGGACCTGCGCGGTGTGGTGGGAGACGAGCACGTGCTCGTCGAGGCTGACGGGATGTCGGCGTACGTCGTGGACTGGTCGCGGCGGTTCTCCGGGCCGGCGCTGGCGGTCGTGCGCCCCGCCGACACCGAGCAGGTCGCGGCGGTCGTGCGTCTCTGCGCCGCCGGGGGAGTGCCGATGATCCCGCAGGGTGGCAACACCGGGCTCGTGGGCGGCTCCGTGCCCGGACCGCTGCCGTCCGGAAGCAGCGCATCGGGGGCGCAGGGGCCGCACGCCTCGCTGCCCGTCGTCGTCTCGACGCGGCGGCTCACCCGGCTCGACGCGGTCGACGACCTCAGCGGCCAGGTCACGGTGGGTGCCGGAGCGGTCCTCGCTGACGTGCACGCCCACGCACGCGCCGCACGATGGGAGTACGGCGTCGACCTCGCCGCTCGCGACAGCGCGACCATCGGCGGCACCATCGCCACCAACGCCGGCGGCATCCGGGTCTGCTGCCACGGGATGACGAGACGGCAGGTCGTGGGCATCGAGGCCGTGCTGCCCGACGGCTCGGTGCTGAGCCACCTCGGCGGTCTCCCCAAGGACAACACCGGCTATGACCTCACCGGTCTCTTCGTCGGCAGTGAAGGCACCCTCGGGATCGTGACAGCCGCACGGCTGGCGCTGGTGCGCCCGGCCACCGCGTCGTCGGTCGCTCTCATCGCCGTCGAGGATGCGGCCGACGCCCTCAATCTGCTGCGCAACGCCGTGCCCACCGGGGTGCGTCTGCTCGCCGCCGAGATCCTCGACGCCGCGATGCTCCGCCACGTCGTCGAGATCTCGGGTCTCCCGATGCCGGTGGGTGATGAGGCGGCGCACGTGCTGCTCATCGAGACGGAGTCTGCCGACCGTGGCGACGTCGAGCTGCACCTGCCCGAGGACCGCGACGCAGTGGTCGCGGTCGATCCCAGCGACAAGGCCGACCTGTGGGCCTACCGCGAGCGGGCTGCCGAGGCGGCGTCGGCGATCGGAGTGCCGCACCGGTTCGACGTCTCGGTGCCGCTCGGCGGATGGGACGCGTTCGTGGTCGACATGAAGCATCGCCTCGCCGACGTCGCCGACGTCGACGAGGTCCTGGTCTTCGGTCACCTCGCCGACGGCAACCTCCATGTCGAGGTGCTCGGCCCCGAGCCAGGCGACGAACGCGCCGATGAGGTCGTGCTGCGCTGCGTCGCTGACCACCGCGGATCCATCTCCGCCGAGCACGGTGTCGGTCGCGCGAAGGCGGCGTATCTCCACCTCACCCGCAGTCCCGCGGAGATCACTGCCATGCGCGCGATCAAGTGCGCGCTGGACCCGCACGGCCTGTTCAACCCGGGCGCCCTGCTCGGCTGAGGACCCGTCCGTTCGGGATTGCGCGCCCTGTGAGTTCGTCCTGAGTACGCCGTGTCGTCACACACCGGTGGTGCTCCGGAGCCACTCGGGTGCCACGATTGCACTCGTGACCGAGGTCGTCGCCCATCGTGGCTCCAGCGCCGATGCACCCGAGCACACCCTCGCGGCCTATGTGCAGGCGATCACGGATGGCGCTGACTCTCTCGAGTGCGACGTACGCCTGACATCCGACGGGCATCTGGTCTGCGTCCACGACCGCCGGATCGATCGCACGGGCGACAGTCGCGGCGTGGTCTCGGTGATGACGCTCGACGACCTGCACCGCGTGGATTTCGGGCGCTGGCGCGACGCGGGCGTCCCGCGCCCGACGTCACCAGCGTCGGTCGAGGACGACCCGGTCGTCATGGACGAGGCGCGTCGTCGGGTGCTCACCTTCGAGCGGCTGCTCGAGCTCGTCGTCGGCTGTGACCGCGAGATCGGTCTGGCGATCGAGACCAAGCACCCCACGCGCTACGCCGGCCTGGTGGAGGAGCGCACGGTCGAGATGCTGCGACGCTTCGGGCTCGCTCGTCCGCGTAGCGAGCAGGACGCCCGGATCCGGGTCATGAGCTTCTCGCAGCTCTCGGTCCGGCGGGTGCGTGCGTTGGCACCGGGACTACCGACGGTGTTCCTCATGGACCGTGTGCCGCTGCGGTTCCGCGACGGTTCGCTGCCCTTCGGTGCCGGCATCGCCGGCCCCTCGATCGATATCATCCGGGCGCACCCGTCCTACGTCGCGCGCCTGCACGCCCAGGGGGCGCGCGTCCATGTGTGGACCGTCGACCAGCCCGAGGACGTCGAGCTGTGCCTGCGCCTCGGGGTCGATGCCATCATCACCAACCGACCGGGCGCGGTGCTGGCTCAGCGTGACTCCTGGACCGGGGGCGACGGCGAGTCGAGCGTCGACAGCGGGCACGGTCCCGGGCGACGCGCGTGGTCCACGCTGCGCTCGCGTACGCTCGCCCACCGTGGCTAAGAACCAGAAGTCCTCGCGTCCGCCCAAGTCCTCGCTGCCGGCCGACGCCGACCTGCCCGTCGTCGGGATGCGCGAGCCCTGCCCCTGCGGCAGCGGACGCCGCTACAAGGGCTGCCACGGCCGCGGCGCGATCGACTCCGTCGCCGTCCACCGGTCCTTCGAAGGCCTCGGCTCTGAGCCCGACTGGGTCGCCCTGCGCGAGATCGTCCCGTCGGCGACCGCTCCGCTGACTCTCGCGCCGGACTACACCGCTGCGCTCGCCGGCCGCGAGATCACCCTGGCAACCGTGCTGCCGATGGCCTGGCCAGCGCTCGTACGCCGGGACGGGAGCATCCTGGTCGGGCTGCAGACCTCGACCCACAGCGGTGATACCAGCCGCGACATCGCCGACGCCGTGCTCCGCGCGCTCGACTGCGACCCCGGGTCGCCGGTGCCTCCGGGCCGTCCCGGCCCCGGCCCGCGCCTGCAGGACGTGCTCGCGCCCGGTTCCACCCTCGACGTCACGGTGCACAGGGGCTTCGATTTCTGGATCGAGGGAAGTGGTGTCGAGCAGCGCGACGACGTCGACGCCTCGCTCGAGCAGGCCAACGCCTCCGTCGTGCCCACGCAGCGGCTGACCGGAGTCGATGCTGCCTACTGGTGCCGCATCGGCCCCAAGGAGCACCTGCGCTGGGCGATGCCGCACGACGAGGAGGTGCTCCTCGACGCGCTCTCCCGCCTCCACGCGCGAGGCGAGGACAGCCTCGGCGAGGGCACCCGGCTCATCGGCACCTTCCGTGCGCACGGCCTGCTCGTACCCGTGTGGGACCTCGTGCCCGGCACCGAGGCAGCGGAGACCGAGGTGCCTGCTGCGGCGTTCCGCGCTCGTCTCGATGTCGCGCTGGCCGAGACCACCGACCTCACCGAGGCCCAGCGCCGCGCCCGCGCTGGCCTGGCCAACCGCCAGGTCACGCTGCGCTAGCAGGCTGCTGCTGTTCTGCGCGGGCCCCGCTATCCCGCTGTGGTTGTTTCCGCGGGCGGCTGGGTACGGATAGCGATCACACCGGGACACCGGAGCGGATCGCGACCGGGCCGCGGGGCCGCGCCCGCCGATCGTTCGGCCTCGTCCGGTTCTCGTTCGGATGCGAACGGCCGGCGCGGTGACCAGTGGCGGGACCGTCGTACCCGGAGCGTGACGCGTCGGTGGCGCACCGTAGATCGGTCTCGATCGCCTCGACCTTGGATCCGGTCCCAAAGTCTGGCATCGGTCAAGATTGTCTCAATAATCGCTGGAAATATCTGCGAGCCGGTTGAGCGAAACGCGGAGAAGCCGTAGCGTCATCCCTGATCGGACGCCGCTGCATCCCCCGTCGGTGGCGTCCGATCACCCATGTCCGGATCCGGTCGGGTCCGCGCCGGCCTGACGACACGGCCATGACCAGTCCTACGACCGTCCGGTCCACCCCCACGACTGCCCTGCTGACGCGGTCCGCTGACCCTGTGCCACGACGACCCCGGCGCACCGCAGGCCTTGCCGGTCGCGTGACTGAGCCCCCGCCGATGACACGGGCGATGGTGTCGGCCAGGTCAATGTTTGGCGTGGGCACTGTCACACGGTGGATTCGTCTGGCACGGTGTGTCCAGGCCGACTGTGGGGAACAACAACCCCATCGACGGTCGGGAGTCCGCGGGGGTGTCGCCCGACTCGCCCGCGACCCTGCTCCGGTGGCTTTGCGGACGCGGACCGATCCGCTCGACGGGCCCGGCGCCACGGCACCGGGCCCGTCGCCACGTCCGACCCCCCACCGCCCGTGATCTTGGTCGTATG
>JANXWJ010000108.1 GCA_025351185.1 Candidatus Nanopelagicales bacterium | reverse complement strand
TTCGCGGTCTCGCAGATCGGCATCATGATCCCGATCACGCCCGGCGGTCTCGGCACGGTCGACGCCCTGATGATCCAGCTGCTCATCTCGATGGGCGTCGACACGGGGACGGCGACGGCGGCAACCCTCGTGTGGCGCGCGGCGTCCTTCGTGCCGCAGATCGCGATCGGGGTCCTCAGCCTCGTGACGTGGAGCCGACGCGCGGCACGCGCCTTCGCCGGCCGGGCCGACAGCGTCGCTCCAGCAGGCTAGCGCGACCTCGAGAGGTAGAGCCAGAGCCAGAGGTAGACCTAGATCGAGGTGGAGCTGCCCGAGCCGGCGAACTCTGCCGGCTGTCCATGGTCGTGCCGAGACAGCACCCGGCGAAAACGTCCTGAGGTCCCGGCTCGGCGCACGACACCACCACCTGCAGACCGTAGGTCGCCACTCGCCGATACGCATCGATGACCGTCCCGGTGTCGGCTCCGCTCACGAACACCACGAGCCGTTCAGCCAACTCCGTACCGACGCACCTCGTCGCGGTCGGTCCACGCCAGCGACCGGCTGAGCGTCTCGGCCACCAGCGCGAAGACCTGCTCGCGCTCGACGAGGAAGCCGTCGTGACCGTAGGGCGACTGCACCGTGCGCAGGCCGTCGACGCAGCCAGGGGAGAGGTCAGCGATCAGCTGCTGCTGCTCGATCGGATAGAGCCGGTCGCTGTCGATGCCACCCACGACAAGGGCCACCTCGATACCGCGCAACGCCGCCTCGACACTGCCGCGACGACGGCCGATGTCCCAGGTGGTCATGGCGTCCGTCAGCGCGACGTAGGAGCCGGCGTCGAACCGGTGCACCAGCTTGTCAGCCTGGTGGTCGAGGTAGGACTCGACGGCATAGCGTCCGTCGGCCAACGGGTCCTCGCCCTCCTGCGCATCGTTGCCGAACCGCTCCTGCAGCTCGAGCTCCGAGCGGTAGGTGAGGTGCGCGATACGCCGAGCGACGCCGAGCCCCGCAGTCGGACCGTCGCCCGGCTCGGCATCGAGGTAGTCGCCACCGCGCCACCGCGGGTCCGAGGTGATCGCCAGGGTCTGCACCGACTGCGTCGCGATCTGGTCCGCGCTCGCGACGGCCCCGACCGCCAGCACGAGCGCCGAGGCGACCCGGTCGGGCGAGCCGGCAGCCCACTCCAGCGCACGCATACCACCCATGGAACCGCCGATGACCGAGGCCCACCGGTGGATCCCGAGCGCATCAGCGAGCAGCCGTTCGACCGCCACCTGGTCGCCGACCGTGATGCGCGGGAACCGTGAGCCGTAGGCACGTCCGTCGCTCGCCGGCGACGACGGGCCGGTCGTGCCCTGGCAACCGCCGAGCACGTTGGGTGCGACGACGTACCACTCGTCGGTGTCCAGGGGTGCACCCGGACCGATCAGGCCGTCCCACCATCCAGGTGTCCGATGACCCGGTCCGATGTCACCGGTGACGTGCGAGTCGCCGGTGAGCGCGTGCAGGACCAGCACCGCATTCGAGGCGTCCGCAGCCAACGTGCCCCACGTCTCGTACGCGACGGTGACCTCGTCGAGGTGACCGCCGAGCTCGAGGTCGATCCCGCCGACGGAGACGAACCGTCGGGAGCCGACCGGGTCTCCCTCCCGCCATGCACCGCTGGCGGGAGGAACAACACGACGTGGACGCATCAGTGGTCAGACGCCCTTGGCAGCGCGGAAGCCGGCGTCGAGGTCGGCGAGGATGTCCTCGATGCCTTCGATGCCGACCGCCAGCCGCACGAGGCCCGGCGTGACCCCGGCCGACAGCTGCTCCTCCGGCGAGAGCTGCGAGTGGGTCGTCGATGCGGGGTGGATCACGAGCGAGCGCACGTCACCGATGTTGGCCACGTGGCTGTGCAGCTCGAGAGCCTCGACGAACGTGGTGCCGGCCTCGATGCCACCCTTGATCTCGAACGAGAGCACGGCGCCGGTGCCCTTGGGCGCGTACTTCTTGCCGCGCTCGAACCACGGCGACGACGGGAGCCCCGCGTAGTTCACCGACTCCACCTCGTCACGCGCCTCGAGGAACTCGGCGACCTTCTGCGCGTTCTCGACATGGCGCTCGATGCGCAGCGACAGCGTCTCGATGCCCTGGGCGATGAGGAACGCGTTGAACGGCGAGACGGCCGAGCCGAGGTCCCGCAGCAGCTGCACGCGGGCCTTGAGGATGAAGGCGAGGTTGGCGCCCAGCGCCGAGCCCACACCGAGGTCTCGCGCGTAGACCAGCCCGTGATAGCTCGGGTCGGGCTGGTTGTAGTTGGGGAACCGCTCGGGGTCCTTCGCGAAGTCGAAGTTGCCGCTGTCGACGATGACGCCCGCAACGGCCGTGCCGTGCCCGCCGAGGTATTTCGTCGCCGAGTGCACGACGATGTCGGCACCGAACTCGATCGGTCGGATGAGGTAGGGCGTCGCCACCGTGTTGTCGACGATGAGCGGGACGCCGGCCTCGTGCGCCACCCGGGCGACTCCCTCGATGTCGAGGATGTCGTTCTTGGGGTTGGAGATCGTCTCGCCGAAGAACGCCTTCGTGTTGGGACGCACGGCAGCACGCCACTGGTCGAGGTCGTCGGGGTCATCGACGAACGACACCTCGACACCCAGCTTCGGGAACGTGTAGTGGAACAGGTTGTAGGTGCCGCCGTAGAGCGACGGGCTCGACACGATGTGGTCGCCGGCCTCGGCGATGTTGAGCAGCGCGATCGTCTCCGCCGCCTGACCGCTCGCGACGAGCAGGGCAGCGACACCGCCCTCAAGTGCGGCGACGCGGTCCTCGACCGCTGCCTGCGTCGGGTTCATGATGCGGGTGTAGATGTTGCCGAACTCCTTGAGCCCGAACAGGTTCGCAGCGTGCTCGGTGGAGTTGAAGGTGTAGGACGTGGTCTGGTAGATCGGCAGCGCCCGCGCGTTGGTCTGACTGTCGGGCGTCTGCCCCGCGTGGACCTGCTTGGTCTCAAAGCTCCAGGTGGCGCTCATGTCATGTCTCCAGTCGTGGTGCCTGCGTGTCGGGCGGCGGTGAGGGTGGGAGGAGGTCGACAGGTCGTCGTCGACCCGAGGACGGGCCCAGGAACGACGAAGGCCGGAGAGACGATCTCTCCGGCCTGGACGCTCGCGGGTGTCGGTCAGGGACAGCCGGGCATGCGCATACCGGTGTCGCGACACATCTGGCTGGCCACTCGTCGTAGGTCGACGAAGCGGCGGGACACCAGGTGGATCCGGGGGCGCATGCCGGTGAGGCTACCAACGTGCGAGAGGAGGCACCACCACGGTCCTCTGGGTGAGACCACTGTGCGCGCACAGGCGTGCTTGCAAGTCCTTCGCAGTGCACACCCAGCGACCAGCTCTGGGAGCGTGGTCTCGCTCAGATCGGGAGCCGGCGGAAGACTGCGCGCGGCAGGTGTCGCAGCCCCGACATCACGACGCGCAGAGCAGCGGGCACGTACACCACGGTGGAGCCACGGCGCAGACCCGAGACGACGGCGTCGGCCACCTGCTCGGCAGTCGCGGACAACGGAGCCGCCTCGAGATGCGCCGTCATCGAGGTGTGCACGAAGCCGGGTCGGACGATGAGCACGTGCACCCCGGTGCCCTGCACGGCGTCCGACAACCCGCTCGCCAGCGCATCGAGGCCCGCCTTGGTCGAGCCGTAGACGAAGTTGCTGCGTCGCGCACGCTCCCCCGCGACACTCGACAGCAC
>JANXWJ010000061.1 GCA_025351185.1 Candidatus Nanopelagicales bacterium | reverse complement strand
AAGGGCGGCAAGATCGAGTTCCGCGTCGACAAGCACTCCAACCTGCACTTCGTGATCGGCAAGGCGTCCTTCTCCGACGAGCAGCTCGTCGAGAACTACGCTGCCGCCCTCGACGAGGTGCTGCGCCTCAAGCCCTCCGCGTCCAAGGGCCGCTACCTGAGCAAGGCCACCGTCAGCACGACGATGGGCCCGGGCGTGCCGGTCGACCCCAACCGCGTCCGCAACCTGCTGGTCGAGGACGACGCCACCGCGTAGGCCGCTCAAGCACTCCCGTCGCCTCGATCCGTCGGGGCCGACGAATCCTGATCGACCGTGTCCTCGGGGCAGCCGGACAGTTTTGACCCGCTTGCCCCGAGCCACGTATTGTGATCGAGCCGAAGACCGCCGGTCGTCGGAGCCGCCCCCGGGTGGCCCCGTCCGAAGCGTCCGCGACAGTGGATGACCAGCGCAGGCGAGGACCACCGCTCACGAGCGGTGGATGCCCCGCGCCTGCGCGGGGCTCTTTCCATTGTCCAGGCCTTCTCGGCGGGACAGATGGAAGGAGAACCATGGCGCGGGCCGACAAGGTAGCCGACGTCGCAGAGATCGCGGAGCACTTCCGCACCTCCACGGCGACCGTGCTCACCGAGTACCGCGGCCTCACCGTGGCGCAGCTCAAGACGCTGCGTCGCTCGTTGGGTGAGACCACCAACTACGCCGTGGTGAAGAACACGCTGACGAAGATCGCCGCGAAGGATGCCGGAGTCGAGGGCCTCGACGGCCTGCTCTCCGGCCCCAGCGCCCTGGCGTTCATCAAGGGCGACCCGGTCGAGGGCGCCAAGGGTCTGCGTGACTTCGCCAAGGCTCACCCGCTGCTGGTGATCAAGGGCGGCTACATGGACGGCAGAATGCTGTCCGCCGCCGAGATCGCCAAGCTGGCAGACCTCGAGTCGCGCGAGGTCCTCCTCGCCAAGCTCGCTGGTGCCATGAAGGCGTCGCTGTCGCAGGCAGCCGCGCTCTTCCAGGCACCGCTCGCGCAGGCCGCCCGCACGATCGAGGCGCTGCGTGTCAAGGCCGAGGCCGACCCCTCGGTCATCGGTGGTGCGGGCGCAGCTGCGCCGGCCGCCGAGGCCGCCCCGGCGACGGAGGAGGCAGCCCCCGAGGCTGTCGACGCCGACGTCGAGGCTCCTGCCGAGTCCGAGGAGACCGCCACCGAGGCAGTCGCCGACGACGCCCCCGCAGCCGAGGCAGTCGCGTCTGACGACGTTGCTGAGGTTGTCGAGGACGGCACGACCACCGAGGGCTGACGCCCCACCCCACCCCATCCGAGATGGACGTTCGGGCCTCGGCCAGGACGCAAGAACAGAAAGGACCGCCGATCATGGCGAAGCTCAGCACCGTCGAGCTCCTTGAGGCATTCAAGGAAATGACCCTCATCGAGCTCTCCGAGTTCGTGAAGCAGTTCGAGGAGACCTTCGAGGTCACTGCCGCGGCTCCGGTCGCGTTCGCCGCCCCGGGCGCTGGCGGCGGCGCCGCTGTCGCCGAGGTTGCCGAGGAGCAGGACGAGTTCGACGTCATCCTCGAAGCGGCCGGCGACAAGAAGATCCAGGTCATCAAGGAGGTGCGCACTCTCACGAACCTGGGCCTCAAGGAGGCCAAGGACCTCGTCGAGGCGGCGCCGAAGCCGGTCCTGGAGAAGGTCAAGAAGGAAGACGCCGAGAAGGCCAAGGAGGCCCTCGAGGCCGCCGGCGCCACGGTGTCGGTCAAGTAGCTCGACTGGCCGCCGGCTGGGCGGCACGCAGGTCCCACGTGAGGGGCGGCACCGTTGTGGTGCCGCCCCTCACGTATGTCCGATAACCGGATGTTGGGTTCGACGTCAGCGCCCGGCATGCACAGGCAAGATCACCGCAACGCAACGTTATCCCCCGATCGCCCCCGTGGTGCTTGACTCAGGGCGGTCGATCCGGTCACCATCGGATCGCGCTACACCCCGGGTCGCACGGCCCGTGGGACGAGGTCCGCCCCGTGTTCGCCGCCACGCCCGCTGTCGAGCGGAGGCAAGGCGCCGGGGATGAGACGACGGTCCCACGAGGCGTCTGACCCCGGACTCGACAGCGGCCTGCCCTCATGGGTATGCTGCCGCTTTGCGCTGCCTTTCCTCAACCGTGTCCGCTGGACAGGGTGTGATCGGCGTGCGCGCTCGAAGGTCCGCGATGCCCTCGGAAAGGATGCCTCTTGGCAGCCTCGCGCAAGTCAGTTGTCCCCCCGCACGTTCCCGGCCCACGCCGGGTGTCGTTCGCGAAGATCCGTGAGCCGCTGGAGGTCCCCGACCTCCTCGCGCTCCAGACCGAGTCCTTCGACTGGTTGCTCGGCAACCAGAAGTGGCTGGACCGAGTCGCGGCCGCGCTCGAAACCCGACGTGAAGTCCCTGTCACCTCCGGTCTGGAGGACATTTTTGAGGAGATCTCACCGATCGAGGACTTCAGCGGCTCCATGTCGCTGTCCTTCCGCGATCACCGCTTCGAGCCGCCGAAGTACACCGTCGAGCAGTGTCGCGACAAGGACTTCACCTACGCGGCACCGCTGTTCGTGACTGCTGAGTTCATGAATAACGAGACCGGTGAGATCAAGTCCCAGACCGTCTTCATGGGCGACTTCCCGCTCATGACCGACAAGGGCACGTTCATCATCAACGGCACCGAGCGTGTCGTCGTCTCACAGCTCGTCCGCTCGCCGGGCGTCTACTTCGAGCGCACCCCTGACAAGACCTCCGACAAGGACGTCTACGTCGCCAAGATCATCCCGTCGCGCGGTGCGTGGCTGGAGTTCGAGGTCGACAAGAAGGACCTCGTCGGTGTTCGCGTCGACCGCAAGCGCAAGCAGCCGGTCACCGTGCTGCTCAAGGCGCTCGGTCTGTCCAACGAGGCGATCCGTGAGCGCTTCGGCGCCTACGAGTCGGTGATGGCCACCCTCGAGAAGGACGGCATCAACGAGCAGGACGAGGCGCTCAAGGACATCTACCGCAAGCTGCGGCCGGGCGAACCCCCCACGACCGAGGCTGGCCAGGCGCTCCTGGACAACTTCTACTTCAACTCCAAGCGCTATGACCTCGCCAAGGTTGGTCGCTACAAGATCAACAAGAAGCTCGGGACCTCACTGCCGCTCACCCAGAGCACCATCACGATCGACGACATCGTGTCGACGGTCGAGTACCTCGTGCGCCTGCACGCGGGCGAGATCGACTTCACCGCGCCCGAGGGTGCGACCGTGCGTGCCGAGACCGACGACATCGACCACTTCGGCAACCGTCGCCTCCGCACCGTCGGCGAGCTCATCCAGAACCAGATCCGCACGGGTCTGTCCCGGATGGAGCGCGTCGTCCGCGAGCGCATGACCACTCAGGACGTCGAGGCGATCACGCCGCAGACCCTGATCAACATCCGGCCGGTCGTCGCCTCCATCAAGGAGTTCTTCGGCACCAGCCAGCTCTCGCAGTTCATGGACCAGACCAACCCGCTCGCGGGCCTGACCCACAAGCGCCGCCTGTCGGCGCTGGGCCCGGGTGGTCTGAGCCGTGAGCGCGCCGGTTTCGAGGTGCGCGACGTCCACCCGTCGCACTACGGCCGCATGTGCCCGATCGAGACCCCTGAGGGTCCCAACATCGGTCTCATCGGGTCGCTGTCCTCGTTCGCTCGGGTCAACGCGTTCGGCTTCGTCGAGACGCCCTACCGCAAGGTCACGAACGGCAAGGTCACCGCGCAGATCGACTATCTCACCGCCGACGAGGAGGACCTGCACGTCGTTGCGCAGGCCAACTCCGTGCTCACGGATGACGACACCTTCGCCGACCCGCGTGTGCTCGTGCGCACCAAGGGTGGCGAGGTCGACTACATCCCCGGCACAGGCGTCGACTACATGGACGTCTCGCCGCGCCAGATGGTGTCGGTCGCGACCGCGATGATCCCGTTCCTCGAGCACGACGATGCCAACCGAGCCCTCATGGGTTCGAACATGCAGCGTCAGTCCGTCCCGCTGCTCCGCAGCGAGGCCCCGCTCGTGGGCACCGGCATGGAGTACCGCGCCGCCACCGATGCCGGTGACGTCGTGGTCGCAGCCTCGGGTGGTGTCGTCACCGAGGTGTCGGCCGACGCGATCACGGTCGCGCAGGACGACGCCGAGTACCGCACCTACCGCGTCCAGAAGTTCCGTCGCTCCAACCAGGGCACGAGCTTCAACCAGCGCCCGATCGTCGAGGAGGGTCAGCGGGTCGAGGCCGGCCAGGTCCTCGCCGACGGTCCCTGCACCGACAACGGTGAGATGGCGCTCGGTCGCAACCTGCTCGTGGCCTTCATGCCGTGGGAGGGTCACAACTACGAGGACGCGATCATCCTGTCGCAGCGCCTCGTGCAGGACGACGTCCTCTCCTCGATCCACATCGAGGAGCACGAGGTCGACGCCCGTGACACCAAGCTCGGCCCGGAGGAGATCACTCGGGACATCCCGAACGTCTCCGAGGAAGTCCTCGCGGATCTCGACGAGCGCGGCATCATCCGCATCGGTGCCGATGTCGTGACTGGTGACATCCTCGTCGGCAAGGTCACGCCCAAGGGCGAGACCGAGCTCACGCCCGAGGAGCGACTGCTTCGCGCGATCTTCGGTGAGAAGGCCCGCGAGGTGCGCGACACCTCGCTCAAGGTGCCTCACGGCGAGTCCGGCAAGGTCATCGGCGTCCGCGTCTTCGACCGCGACGAGGGCGATGAGCTGCCCCCGGGTGTCAACCGCCTCGTGCGCGTCTACATCGCGCAGAAGCGCAAGATCACCAACGGTGACAAGCTCGCGGGCCGTCACGGCAACAAGGGCGTCATCTCCAAGATCCTGCCGGTCGAGGACATGCCGTTCCTCGAGGACGGGACGCCTGTCGACATCGTGCTCAACCCCCTCGGAGTGCCCGGCCGCATGAACGTCGGCCAGGTCCTCGAGACACACCTGGGCTGGGTCGCGAAGACAGGGTGGAAGGTCGAGGGCGACCCGGCGTGGGGCAAGGCGCTGCCGGCGGCAGCTCGTGCGGCCGAGCCGGGCACGAACGTCGCGACCCCCG
The DNA here is from genome assembly GCA_025351185.1 of Candidatus Nanopelagicales bacterium. GTDB lineage: Bacteria > Actinomycetota > Actinomycetes > S36-B12 > CAIYMF01 > Longivirga. Next base: position 1,042 of record JANXWJ010000061.1, on the reverse strand, counting down.
TCTTCGACGGTGCCCGCGAGGAGGAGATCACCGGTCTGCTCTCCTCGACGATCCTCACCGGCGACGGTGTCCGGCTCGTCGGTGGCGATGGCAAGGCACGGCTCATCGACGGCCGCTCCGGCGAGCCCTTCCCTGAGCCCGTGTCGGTCGGCTACGTCTACATCCTCAAGCTGCTCCACCTGGTCGACGACAAGATCCACGCTCGCTCGACCGGTCCGTACTCCATGATCACGCAGCAGCCCCTGGGCGGTAAGGCCCAGTTCGGCGGCCAGCGGTTCGGCGAGATGGAGGTATGGGCACTCGAGGCGTACGGCGCCGCCTACGCCCTCCAGGAGCTGCTCACCATCAAGTCCGATGACGTGCTCGGCCGCGTGAAGGTCTACGAGGCCATCGTCAAGGGCGAGAACATCCCGGAGCCCGGTATCCCGGAGTCCTTCAAGGTGCTCATCAAGGAGATGCAGTCGCTGTGCCTCAACGTCGAGGTGCTCTCCGGCGACGGTATGGCCATCGAGATGCGTGACACCGAGGACGACGTCTACCGCGCGGCCGAGGAACTCGGAATCGACCTGTCTCGGCGCGAGCCCAGCAGCGTCGAAGAAGTCTGACGGCGAGGGCGGCGGTCGGCCGGTTCATCACCGGCTGACCGCCGCCACACCCTGACGACACCGACGAGCAACATCAACAGTTAGGAACCGCAGACGTGCTCGACGTCAACTTCTTCGACGAGCTTCGCATCGGCCTCGCGACCGCGGACGACATCCGCACCTGGTCGCACGGTGAGGTCAAGAAGCCCGAGACCATCAACTACCGCACGCTCAAGCCTGAGAAGGACGGACTCTTCTGCGAGAAGATCTTCGGCCCGACCCGGGACTGGGAGTGCTATTGCGGCAAGTACAAGCGCGTGCGCTTCAAGGGCATCATCTGCGAGCGATGTGGCGTCGAGGTCACCCGCGCCAAGGTGCGTCGTGAGCGCATGGGCCACATCGAGCTCGCAGCACCGGTCACCCACATCTGGTACTTCAAGGGTGTCCCGAGCCGCCTG
>JANXWJ010000084.1 GCA_025351185.1 Candidatus Nanopelagicales bacterium | reverse complement strand
GTAGTCGCGTTCGGGTTCGCCGATGTAGACCTGGCGGGGGCGGCCGATCTTGGTCTGGGGGTCATCGATCATCTCGCGCCACTGGGCGATCCAGCCGGGGAGCCGGCCGAGCGCGAACATCACCGTGAACATCCGCGGCGGGAAGCCCATCGCCTTGTAGATGAGGCCGGTGTAGAAGTCGACGTTGGGGTACAGGCGCCGCGAGATGAAGAAGTCGTCGGAGAGCGCGACCTCCTCGAGACGCATGGCGATGTCGAGCAACGGGTCGTTGATGCCGAGAGCGTCGAAAACCTCGTGAGCGGTCTGCTTGACGATCGTTGCTCGCGGGTCGTAGTTCTTGTAGACGCGGTGCCCGAAGCCCATGAGCTTCACGCCGTCCTCGCGGTTCTTCACCTGACGGATGAAGGTGTTGACGCCGCCGCCGCTGCGGTGGATCTGGGTGAGCATCTCGAGCACGGCCTGGTTGGCACCGCCGTGGAGCGGGCCGAAGAGCGCGTTGATGCCGGCCGACACCGAGGCGAACAGATTGGCGTGCGACGAGCCGACGAGGCGCACGGTCGAGGTCGAGCAGTTCTGCTCGTGGTCCGCGTGCAGGATGAGCAGGAGGTCGAGCGCCTTCGACAGCACGGGATTGACCTGGTAGTCCTCCGCCGGCACGCCGAAGGTCATGCGCAGGAAGTTGTCGTTGAGGCTCAAGGAGTTGTCGGGATAGAGATAGGGCTGCCCCACGGACTTCTTGTAGGCGTACGCCGCGATCGTCGGCACCTTGGCCAGCAGGCGCACGGTCGAGAGGTCGACCTGGTCCCGGTCGAACGGGTCGAGCGAGTCCTGGTAGAAGGTCGACAACGCCGACACCGCGCTCGAGAGCACGGGCATCGGGTGCGCGTCACGAGGGAAGCCGTCGAAGAACCGGCGCAGGTCCTCGTGCAGCATCGTGTGCCGCTTCATCCGGTCCTCGAACGCGATGAGCTGCTGTGCGTCGGGCAGCGATCCATAGATGAGCAGGTAGGACACCTCGAGGAACGACGAGTGCGCCGCCAGCTGCTCGATCGGATAGCCGCGGTAGCGCAGGATCCCCTGGTCACCGTCGATGTAGGTGATGGCCGAGGTGCAGCTCGCGGTGTTGACGAATCCGGCGTCGAGGGTCACCGCGCCAGTGGTCTTGAGCAGGTCCGAGATGTCGAAGCCGTCTTCGCCGACGGTCGCCGCCTTGCGGGCGAGGGGCAGTTCGCCTCCCGGGTAGGTCAGGGTCACGTCAGACACGTCGGCCTCCGAATGCGTCGCGTCGGCGCACCGTGGGTTCTCACGGTGCTTCTCCGATGCTCGAACGTTACCTAGGCAGCCCTCCGCTGTCCCGGGCAGGCCACCAAGGTGACCCGAACCACATGCACTCCCTGCCCTAGGCCGCGCGGGCGAGACGACGTACGGCGGAGGCGATGCGCTCATCCGTCGCTGTCAGTGCAACCCGCACGTGCTCCGCTCCCGCGGTGCCGTAGAAGTCGCCGGGTGCCACGAGGATGCCGTGACCGGCGAGCCACGCGACGGTGTCCCAGCAGGGCTCTCCGCGCGTCGCCCAGAGGTAGAGACCGGCCTCGGAGTGCTCGATCGAGAGCCCGGCGTCGAGCAGGGCCGAGAGCAGGTGGTCGCGTCGACGTGAGTAGCGGTGTCGCTGCTCGGCCACGTGAAGATCGTCACCGAGCGCTGCGGTCGCGGCCGCCTGCACCGGTGCCGCAACCATGAGACCGAGGTGCTTGCGCGCGTCGAGCAGCGAGCGGACGAGGGACGAGTCGCCCAGGACGAGACCCGCGCGGTAGCCCGCGAGGTTGGACCGCTTCGACAACGAGTGCACCGCGAGGAGGTTGTCGAAGGACCCGCCACACACCCGCTCGTCGAGGATCGACACCGGCGTGGCCTCCCACGCCAGCTCCAGATAGCACTCGTCGCTCACGACGATCGCATCCCGCTCGCGGGCCCAGGCCACCACCTTCGCCAGGTGGTCGACCGGCAGCACCTTGCCGGTCGGGTTGCTCGGCGAGTTGACCCACACGAGCGAGACGCGCTGCGGACCGAGAGCGTGCGTGGAGTCCGCGACCACGACCTGACAGCCGGCGACCCGCGCACCCACGTCGTAGGTCGGATAGGCCAGCTCGGGGATGACCACGGTGTCGCTCGGGCCGAGTCCGAGCAGCGTGGGCAGCAGCGCGACGAGCTCCTTGGAGCCCACCGTAGGAAGGATCGCGTCAGGGTCCACCGATGCACGCAGAGTCCTTGCGGCCCAGTCACTCGCGGCCTCGCGCAGCGCGGTTGTGCCCGCCGTGAGCGGATAGCCAGGAGTGTTGGAGTGCTCGGCGAGAGCGACCTGGACGATGCCCGGGACCGGATCGACCGGCGTGCCCACGGAGAGATCCACGATGCCTTCGGCATGCGCCTCGGCGATCGCCTTGTACGGCGCAAGCCGATCCCACGGGAAGTCGGGGAGCCGGTCGGCGAGACGGGCCATGAATCCCTCTGAGTGGTCATGACGACGCGTCGCCACCTCGAAGGGCGACGGCGCGGCATCGGTGTTCGCGGAT
>JANXWJ010000076.1 GCA_025351185.1 Candidatus Nanopelagicales bacterium | reverse complement strand
TCGTCCACGCCCGTCCAGTCGAGACCGGCCACTGCCATCCCGTCCCGGACCGATCATCGCGACCGACGAGTGACAGCCACCTGCCAGGGATCGAAGCAGACATGTGCATCGGCGTTGGGTACTGTCTGGCCCTGATTCCATTGTGGCTCAACGGGTTTCCGGGTTGTGATGTTGGCGCGTCTGGTCCTGGTCGGGGACCCCGGGCAGATCGGTGCGGTCAACGCACCGGGCGGCATGTTCGAGCACCTCACCCACAAGCTCGGCGGTCAGGTCATCGAGCTCACCGAGCTGCATCGCTTCACCCACAAGTGGGAAGCCGCCGCCACCCTGCGCCTGCGCCCGCGCCGTCGCGATCGCCACCGGCGCTGTCACCGGACCCGACCCGGCCATCGTCGCGACGAGGTCGGCGTCGACCCGTGGCCAGGTCGAGCACCGGTCCTGGCGGGCCGGGGACGTTCTCCTCGCGAAGAAGAACGACACCCGCACCCGCATCGGGGGAGAGACCCTACGGAACGGGACCGGTTCCGCGTCCTCGCCGCGAGCGACACCGGCGGGCTGGTCGTGGCGGACCTGCGTGGTCGCGGCACCCTCACCCTCCCCGGCGCCTACCTGGCCCGGCATACGGAGTACGGGTGGGCCGCCACAATCGACGGTGCGCAGGGCGCCACCGCCGACATCGGCATCCTCCTGGCCCGCGCCGGCCTGGATCGTGAGCACCTCTATGTCGCGGTGTCGCGCGGACGCCTGGAGAACCACGTCCACACCACCCCGGAGCTGGCCACCGGAGACGCCGGCCCCCACCACCACACGGCAACACCCCGGCATGAAGGCCGGGGCATGGCCAGGGTCGCGGCCATACCCGGGACCCCTTGCCACGGGGCTGGCGGACGACGGGCAGGAGCCGTGGCCAGGTCGGCGGCAAGGGGTCCAGGCCCAGGGTGACGCCATGACCAGTCCCAGCCCCGGGGTGCAGCTCTCGCTGCCCGACCTCGACGCCGCGATCGCCATGCTCGCCCGGGCGGTCGCGACCAGCGGGCGGGAACGCGCCGCCCACGCCCTCCTCGACCCGGCCGTCCACGCCGCGCGCGAAGCGGCGTGGGCGCGCGAGGAGGCAGCCCGCCCCCGCCCGACGATCCCGCGCGAGCACCAACGCAACCAGGACGCACTCGCCCGTGCCCGGGCTCGCCGCGACGCCGAAGCCGAACTCGTCGCCTTCATCAGGACTGAGCTGGAGTCCCGGCAAGCGGAGCTGGAGCGGGTGCCGTTCTGGGCCCGCAAGCGCCGCACCACTACAGAGGACGCGGTGCGGCGCACTGAAGGGGTCGTCGACCGTGCACTGACCTACCTCGGCTCCCAGGACACCACCGTCACCGGACTCACGGCCATCGTCGACGCCGATACAAACAGCGCGATATCGATGAGGACCGCGCCAAGCGAGACCGTCATGAGGAGTGGGCCACCTGGGACAGCGGAGACGTGAAGGACCCCAACGCCTACACCGGGCCGGACGACCCCCGCCTCCACCCCGCCCAGCCCGCGCGAGCGCAGGAGCCGTACACCGTCGACCACGACCCACCCCACCGCAGCCACAGCCGCGGACGCGGCTACGGACGCGACCACCGGATCAGCCGATGACCCCGCCGCAACGTCGCGTCTCGACATGCCGGGGCCGGCCACGACCGGTTCGAATCTGTCGTTCCTTCCCGTTCGTATGCACGACGCAGCGAACTGCGCACCACCACGCGAACGCAGACGGACGCGCGCGGACGGAGATTCGGATCGTGGCCGGATCGTTGCCAAACCAGGTCGGTGTCACCGGCGTGTCGTACACACCATCCAGATGGAGAGACACACCCGTTCCCAGCCCGAGACAACCCCACCCGGAGGCCGAGATGAACCGCAATGAGCTCGACGAACTCCCACCCGTCCTCGATGTCCCCACCGCCGCGAAGGTCCTCGGCATCGGCCGCTCCCTGGCCTACGAGCTCGTCCGCCGCGGTGAGTGGCCCACCACCGTGCTCCACGTCGGGAAGCTGATCAAGATCCCGACCGAGCCACTCGTGCGGCTGCTCGGAGCAGGCGAGCCTCCAGTCGACGCGGGCGACGACTCATGACGAGGTCCGTCGTCCACATCCATCTGCTGGCGTCATTGATCGGTGTCGCAGGCCGGAGGGACACTCGACGTCCAACGGCAACCGGTCGCCTCGCTCGACCAGAGCTGCGGCCTCCGGAGCCCAGTGTGCTAGGTCGCATCGGGAAGCAGGCCTCGACATGAGCAATCGAGAGGGGTCGCCGTCGGTATCGGCTGGCCGCCGCGGCAGCGTGAAGCAGAGTGCGAACGGCAGCTGGTACTCGTCGTCGACATCACGCCGCTCGGTTCGCTGCAGCGGATGCAGACGCGACGTCGTGGGTTCGCGACACGGCGAGCAGCGCAGTCGGCGCTGACGAAGACCCTGCGCGAGCTCGGGGACCAGACCTACGTCGCCCCGCAGCGGCAGAGCCTCGGCGACTACCTGCAAGTCACCTGGCTGCCGGCGATCCGGTCGACCGTGCGGCCGAGCACGTACAACAGCTATGCACGCAACATCCGGATTCACGTCGCGCCCAGCCGATAGCCGGTGTCCCGATCCAGCAGATCCATGCGCCGATGCAAAACGCCCTGTACTCGGAGCTGTTGGCGGGGGAGACCCGGCGCGCGCTCTCGCCGCGGACCGTGTCCTACATCCAGACCATCCTGCACCGAGTCTTCCGCGACGCCGTCCGCTGGAACCTGCTGATCCGCAATCCGTGCGACCTCGCGGACCCACCGCGCGCGCGGCCCGCCGAGCAGGTCAGGGAGCGGACCTGGACGAGCAGCGACGTCGCGCGCGTCCTACGCCTCACCGCCTCCAGTCGCTACTCGGCGCTCTGGCGTCTGATCGCCGCCACCGGGATGCGACGAGGCGAAGCGCTCGGCCTTGGCTGGGACGACGTCGACCTCGTGGCGGGTCGACTCTCAATCAACCGGACGCTCGTCCAGTCCCACGACTACGCGAGCGGCGACACCGGGCTGAGCTGGGGCACTCCGAAGACCGCGCGCGGCCGACGTTCAATCTCGCTCGATCCCGACACCGTCGCGGCGCTCCGCGCGCACCGGAAGGCACAGCTCGCAGAGCGGCTGAGGGCCGGCGACGACTATGCCGTCAATGACCTGGTCTTCTGCACCGGCAGTGGGGAGCCACTGCATCCCAAAGTCGCGTCGAACCTGTTTCGCAAGGCCGTGATCCAGCACGCCATGCCGAGACTGTCCGTCCACGGACTCCGTCACACCTGGGCCACGCTGGCCCTCCAGGCAGGTGTGCACCCCAAGATCGTCCAGGAGCGGCTCGGACACTCCACCATCGCGATCACGCTCGACATCTACAGCCACGTGAACCCCGCGATGGACGCCGAGGCCGCCAACGCTGTGGCCGCGCTCATCCGCGAGCAGAGCTGAACTGTCCGGGCAGATCCGGCACGTGCCGGTGACCACTGCGGACGTCCGCGCAGTTCCTGTGACCACTTCTGTGACCAACGGGCCATTTTGGGGACTCCGCGGCTTTCCGTGGGTTGTCAACGGGTCGGGGTGGCCGGGATCGGTTGCTGTGATCGGTGATCGGGTCCGTTGGGGGCCGGCGTCAGGACGCGCACGTGCGGGCTTCTAGGTTTCGGAGCGACCAAGCAACCG
>JANXWJ010000180.1 GCA_025351185.1 Candidatus Nanopelagicales bacterium | reverse complement strand
GCATCGCGGTGACGAAGCCCGACTACGTCTATTTCAGCAGTGGACAGACGTTCTTCGGCACCGACGTCGCGGGCTACCCGGCCGACTGGTCGGCGCGAGCGGTCGCCGACGCTAAAGCGTTGGGCTACACCGCGATCTGGGCAAGCACGCACGTCACGGTGCTGGCCTCGCCCACCGCAGCGAAGGGAGCGACACCGTGACTGCCTCGATCCTGGCCATCGCCGTCCCGAAGGTCAGCGGCCCCATCGCCGTCCTCCTCTCGGGCTGGGTCGGCCTCGTGATCGTTGTCGCGGCCCTCGTCGCGGTCGTCGCCGTCGGGTGGGCGTGGGAGGCCGAGCCACCGTGGTTCACCCGGCGGCTCGCGCGCATCAGCCGCTATGTCGTCGTGCCGTTGCTGGTCGGGGCGGCCGCCTTCACCACGCTGATCCGCCTCTTCGCGCTGTCGTGACCCGCCCGTGCCTGCGCGTGAGGCGGCTCGGGCGCGGCCGATCGAGCGCCGTGCGACCGAGCACCGTGCGTCAACCGGTGCGGCGTCGCGACACGGTCGGGCGGGAGGCCGTCGCCGTGGTCTCGATCGCCGCTTCGAGACCATCGATCATGGCGTCGAACGAGAACCGGTCACTCACCCAGGCCGCTGTCGCCTGCTCCAGCTCGGGACGTGTCGTGCGCCAGTCGAGGAACGCGCGGAGCCGCTCGGCGAGCCCCACCGGGTCGGCCTTGTCGACGAGGAACTCCGACATCGGCCCCGACAGGATCTCGATCATGCCGCCCGAGCGCGCCCCGATGACGGGGCGTCCGGTCGACATCGTCTCGATGAGGACGCGGCCGAAGGGCTCCTCCCAGATCGACGGGGCGACGACCACATCGACCGCATGCAGGACCGGAACGACGTCAGCCCGCGGCTCGAGCCAGATGGTGCTCGACGGCTGAGCCGCCCGGATCTCCTTGTCCCGCGCGGGATCCGGGTTGGAGCCCATGATGACGAGGCGGGCCTCGGAGGGATCCGGCGCGATCCGGCGCCAGGCGTCGAAGAGGACGTCGATGCCCTTGATAGCGTCGAGCCGGCCGTAGTAGAGCGCGAGCCGCACATCCTGCGGGAGGCCGAGCAGGTCGCGGGCACGACGCATCTCCTCGACACCTGCGGTCGGATAGGTATCAGACGCGACCGCGTTGTGCAGCACGGTGATCTTGTCCCCGGGGACGCCATCGGCGACGTAGGTCCCCTTGAGATAGTCCGACACCGCTAGGAAGTTCTGCACCCCGCTGCGCAACGGTGCCGGCAGGTGCCAGCGCAGCTTGTGGTGGAAGTGCACGAGGAGGCCGGCGCCGGCGGCCCGGCTGACGGCCTGTCCCCACACGATGTGCTCGGGGCGGTTGAGCCAGAGCACGTCAGCGGGTGCCCCCCAGACCGCACGTGCCGCCTGCCATGTCGAGCGCGACATCGCCACCGGCTTGAGCGGGTCCATCGGCGCGACCTGCCGCACGTCGGTGCTGAACGCCTCCCACTCCGCACGCAGCGGACCGTCGACCTCGTAGAAGACTCGGATGTCATGGCCACGCCCAGCCAGGGCAGCGGCCGCCTGCAGTGCACCGACCTCGATGCCGCCGACCGGCTGCATCGACCAGGTGGGCACGAGGATCTTCACGAGTCGCCCCACGTGAGCGATCGCGGATTGATCGACATCGAGGAGTCAGGTCCCTCGGCACTGAGCTGCCGCAGACGTCGCACGAGTAAGGGTGCGCACACCAGGGCGACGACGATCTCGGCGACGAGGTAGGCCACGCCGATGCCGTTGAGGCCCATCGGGCCGAGCAGCAGCACCGATCCGACGATCGTGAGAAACGATGCCCCGCCCTGGACCAGGGTGAGGTGCCAGAGCTTGCGGTCGAGCCACAGCAGCGTGCCGTAGAGCGCGACGGGGGCACTGAACGGCAACGAGAGGGCGAACAGCCGGACGAGGCCCGTGGAGTGCTCGGCGTAGGAGTCTCCGAGGATGCCGAGGGCGAACGGCGCGAAGAGCAGCAGGAGCACGGTCGCGAGCAGGATCGCGCCGACGCCGAGCAGGATCGCCTTGCGCAGCAGCACCGTCGTGTGCTGCTCGCTGCGCTCGCTCTCCACCACGAGCGCGGAGGAGACGTTGCTCAACATGATCGACACGACCCCGAGGATGAGCCAGGGCACGGAGAAGTAGGCCGCCTGCTCCAGTCCGAGCTGGTGCGCGACGAGCAGCGGCAGGACGAAGGACACAGCCGAGGACAGCAGCCGCCGGACGTACTCCGCGGACGCATAGGACACGACCGCGCTGCGCTGCGGGAACGTCGACTCGCCGGACCCCGCCTCGGAACCACCTCGCAGCACGACGAGCACGAGGTAGGCCGTCACGCCGATGACCGCGAGGAAGGCCGGGATGACCCACGCCAGGATGATCGAGTTCACGGCGAGCAACGAGACGCCGAGCAGGACGAGCACGACCTTCGCGGCCGAGAACAAGATGTTCTCGACGAGCACGGCCGGAGCTCGACCCAGGCCGGTGAGCACGGCGTCCTGCAGGGCGAAGACGACGAACAGCACGACCATGCCGATGAAGAAGAGCTTCTGGGTGGTCGTGTCGGGGATGTAGACCGACCCGAGCCCGGCGAGGACGAAGAGGGTCGCGACGACCAGGCCCGTGATCGCTCCGATGGCATACGCACGGGCCACGACCACCCGGGTCCGCTGCCCCGCAGTGGCCAGGAACCGGATCATGATGGCCGAGAGGTAGTCGCCGCTCAGGCCGCCGAGCACGGTGGCTGCGGCGATGGTCGTGGTCGCCCGACCGACCTCGGCATCGGGGTAGTGACGTGCGGCCAGTGTCCAGAACAGCAGCCCCAGCACGGCGGTGCTGCCGGTGGTCGCGACCAGCGATGCGGCGTTGCGCACCAGCCGGTCGCCACGTACTGGGACATCCGGCTCACCCGGCCTGGGCACGGAGGTCTCGGACACGGAGGAGTCGGGCGCAGGGTGGTCCCCAGCGACAGGCTCGGCCACGTCCGCTCGTCCTCTCATGGGCTGCCCGGTCGACGCCCGAGCGTCGTGACCGGCACTCATCGAGCCGGTCCGACGACGCTAGCAGCCGAGACCGGGCCCGCCGACGTCCGTGGGGGCGACAGTGAGAGGACGCACATCAGCCGTTCGCTGTGCTCGGAGCTGCCGGTGTCGCCACCGACGAGCGGCGGCGCAGTCGCGCGGAGACGAACCCGATGCCGGTGGCGCCGAGGCCCACCGGCACGAGTCCCGCGCGGAGCACGCCGTAGCCGTCGCCGCCGCCCACAGCCTTGAGGTGCGTGACCATGCCGCGCGGGAGGACCTTGGTGGCATAGCTGCGCTCGCTCGAGAGGCCGTCGGCCGAGCCGACGCGCCGAGAGAGCACCGCCTTGCTGCGACCCTCGTGATAGCAGCGGCTCACGAAGTACTTCACCGTCTGGCGCTGCCGCGGGACGAGGTGGTCGACCTGGGCGGTGGTGTCGCGCAGGATCACCGCCGTGGGGTCTGCCTGACGTACGCGGATCGCGAGGTCGGTCTCCTCGCAGCCGACGGGCAGCGTGCCCACGCGGCCCACCAGCTCGGAGAATCCCCCGACCTCGTCGAGGGTCACGCGGCGCACGGCCATGCTGGCGCCGATCGGGTTGCGGATCGGCTCGCCGTCGCCGGGAAGTCCGATGTAGTCGCAGCCGATGACCCATCCGAACTCGGGCGGGAACCAGCGCGGAGCGGCACCACCCTCCCAGGCCGGGCGGATGGATCCGCCGACGGCGACAACCGCCGGGTCGGCGAAGCGCGCGCGATAGGCCTCGATCCACCCGGGCGCCGGGCAGGCGTCGTCGTCGAGGAACAGCACGATGTCACCGGTCGCCGCCGCCACCCCGGTGTTGCGCCCTCCGGAGAGGCCGCGGGCACCGGTGTTGGGGACGGCAGTGGCACTGAGCTCGGCCCGCACGCGCAGGAGCAGCTCGTCGTTGTGGTCCACGACGACGAGCAGCTCGTCGCCCGCACGCAGCTGGTCCCGTGCCGCGGCGACGCCCGCAGCGAGCTCGGGCCAGCGCAGTGCTGTGTAGGTGCAGACAAGAACGGTGACGGTCGGGCCGGTGGCCGACGCGTGCGTCACGCAGTCTCCCCTGTGAGCTCGGCCTGGGACGCGGCTGAGGTGCCCGCGTCGACACGGTGCTCGCGCAGGTCGACGACCTGGGCGTCGCGCTGCTCGCGCAGGTCGACGACCTCGGCGTCACGCTGGTGCGGAAGCGTGTCGGAGACGGTGGCCGGCGCTGCGGGCAGCGCACGGGTGTCCACACCCGACGGGATTCCCTCGAGCTCGGCGAGCGCCTTGCGGTTGGCCTTCATCCGGTTGCGCTCGACGAAGATCGTGCGCAGGACACGGAAGCCGTCACGGATGGCGTTGAGGTTGCTCTCGCCGAAGATTCGCAGCCGCTCGACGCTGGGCACCTCGGTGATCCGCAGTCCCGCCGCGGCGACGCGGCAGTTGATGATGGTCTCGATCTCGAAACCGTCGCCCCACTGCTTGGCACCGTCGGTGTCGGGGATCGACGGGTCGCGCAGGTCGAGCACGCCGACGATGTCGCGCCAGAACGCGTTGTAGCCGTAGCACAGGTCGGTGTAGCGGGTTCCGAACAGCACGTTGGTCGTCGTGTTGAGGAACCAGTTGCCGAGCTTGCGGAACGGAGTGATGTCCTCGCTGCCGCCCTGCGCGACGAACCGGGTGCCCTTCGCGAAGTCCGCGCCCTCGACGAGGACGGCGACATAGCGCTCGATCTCGGCGGGGTCGGCGGAGCCGTCGGCATCGAACATCACGACGATGTCACCGGTGGCAGCCATGAAGCCGCACGCCAGGGCGTTGCCCTTGCCGCGACGGGTCTGTTGCACCACGGTGATGTCCGGCATCATCCGTCGCGCCATCTCGATGGTGCCGTCCGTCGAGTGGCCGTCGACGAGGATGACCTCGTGGACCTCCGGCAGCTGCGGAAGCACGACCTCGAGGTTCTTGGCCTCGTTGCGTGCCGGCACGACGACGGTGACCCGAGGTGTACGGCTCCGGCTCGGACGCTCCCCAGCGTCGAACCCGGACTGGATGGACCACGTGCTCATCTGTTGCTCCTATTCCGGCGCGAGGACCTGCCCTTGGCCCTGCGGTGCCGGTCGTCTCGTCGACGCCCCTCCAGCACCTTGCGCACAGTGCGTAATCATAAGCGCGGAAGGTGTCCGCAAGGTTTCGGCCAAACGACTGATACCCGACTCCTCTGCGTGGTCTTTTCGCCCCATTTCCGTTGCGTCGCATACACACAGCGTGATGACGTCACCCATGTGGAGTATGACGCGCACCACACCCTGAGGTGCTTGCCGTGACGCACCCGAGACTCTCGTGATGACCCGCTGAGGAGACCGCGGCCTGACCTCGTGATCGGACAACGAGGACCGCACGGCGGGTCGATTCCGGACGGATCCGGGCATAGCGATAAACCGATGTCACCGACGTCGACCGGGTGTCCCCCGACCGTGGCACTGAGCCACGCTCAGGAGAGGGTCGGACCCCTGTTCCACGAGTCACCACCCGAGTCAGTTCGAGTCTCCCGGCGCGGTCAGATCTGGCAGCCCGGGCACCAGAAGAGCCGACGCCCGCCCCACTCCTGGTCGGCGACGATCGACCCGCACCGCAGGCAGGTGCGTCCGGATCGGCGATAGACATAGACGCCCGTCTCTCGGCGACGACGACGCAACGTCGGCGTGTCCTCGCCACCGTCGAGCCCGGGGTCGTCCGACGCCGGGCGGTCGGTGTCGAGATCGGCGAGCGCGCCCCGGTCGTCGGGGTCCACCGTGACGATGCGACCGCGGCGTACTCCGTCCTTCATGAGGACGACGAGGTCGTCCCACATCGCGTCGACCACCTCGGGCTCGACCTCGCGGCCTTCCCTGAAGGGCGAGACACCATGTCGGTAGAGGAGCTCCGCGCGATAGATGTTGCCGATGCCGGCGATGACCGACTGGTCCATGAGCAGGGTGCCGATCGGTGCGCGGCTGCCGGTGATCCGACGACGCGCCTTCGCCGGGTCCGCGTCGCGGCGCAGCGGGTCCGGACCGAGCCTCGCGATGATGGCGTCGCGACCGTCGGGACCGACGAGGTCGCAGGCGGTGGGTCCGCGCAGGTCGGCATACCACTCGTCGTTCTCCAGCCGCAGGCGCAGCGCGCCTCGAGGCTCGGGCACGGGCGGGCGGGCCTTGACGAAGGTGCCGTACAGCCCGAGGTGGACGTGCACGACCTCGTCGCGCTCGAACTCCATGAACAGGTGCTTGCCCCAGGCGCCAGCGCGCTCGAGCAGCGTGGCGTCGAGGATCTCGGCGCCGGAGGAGAACCGCCCCTGCGGGCTGCTGGTGCGCACCTCGGTCCCGGCGAAGGACCGATGCAGGCCGCGGGCGAGTCGGTGCACGCTGTGGCCCTCGGGCACGGGTGTCCTCCGGACGTCTGGGTGGAGCTGATGGGTGTCGTGCTGATGGGTGTCGTGCTGATGGGCGACGGCGTACGGTCACGACGTGGTCCCTCCCCCTTCGCCCCGTGGTCCGTCGTCGCGCGCTCATTCTCCCGGCTCGGGCGACGACGAGCATCCCGACGATCGTGCGCTGGACCGGCTGGCCGACCGAGGGCCGTCACGCGTGGGTCTCGACGGTGCGCTCCGGGCGCGCGACGTGTCACGTCCCTCACCGGCACAGCTCGCGAAGGCGCAGCGCGGGATCACCATCCGTCGCGCCCGCCCCGTCGACACCTGAGCACCGCCGCTGCCGCTGCCACGTACGCCGAACCCGTCGGCTGGTGACGACGCCTGCGCATCGTCGGCGCGACCGGCGGTGCGGCGCTCAGACCGAGCCGGTCTCCTCATACGCCGACACCATGGCGATGCGGCGCACGTGGCGGGGGTCGTCGCTGAACGGTGTCGCGACGAAAGCGTCGATGATCGCGAATGCCGTGGCTTGGTCGTGCATGCGCGCACCGATGCCGACGACGTTGGCATCGTTGTGCTGACGGGCGAGCGTCGCCGTCTCGACCGACCACGCCAGGGCGGCGCGGACACCACTTACCTTGTTCGCCGCGATCTGCTCGCCGTTGCCCGAGCCCCCGATGACCACGCCGAGGCTGCCCGGCATGGCGGCGACCGCCTCGGCTGTGTCGATGCAGAACGGGGGGTAGTCGTCCTGGGCGTCGTAGTCGAACGCGCCGAGATCGGTGACTTCATGTCCACCGGTGGTCAGGTGGTGGGACAGGGCCGCCTTGAGCTCGAAGCCGGCATGGTCGCTCCCGACGAAGATACGCATGCGGTGATCGTGCCAGCCCGACTCGAGCTGCGTCGGGTCAGGGCCGACTGATCCACGATCCGGCGAGAGCGCATCGAGGGCTGGTCCGATGCTTCGCTGTCCTGCTGCAGGGTGGATCGAACCGTCAGTCCCTAGTCGAGGATCCGGTCCTCGGTGCGCGTGCGCTTGATCTCGAAGAAGCCAGGAGTGCCGGTGACGAGAAGCGTGCCGTCCCGCAGGCGGGCGGCAGACTCACCGCGCGGGATGCGCGTGATGACGGGGCCGAAGAAGGCGACCGGCTCACCATCAGCACCCGGCACGTGGATGACCGGGGTGCCGACATCCGCGCCCACCGGGTCCATGCCGCGGTGATCGCTCTCGCGGAGCGCGTCGTCGTACTCGGTCGAGCTCGCGGCAGCGGCGAGGTCGGCGGGCAGACCCACCTCCGCGAGCGCCTTCACCAAGACGTCGGGGGTCGTTGTTGCCACCGGGGTGCATCGGGGTGCCCATCGCGGTGTAGAGCGGCAGCACGACCTCCCCGCCGTGGGCGAGGCGCTTCGCCATGACGACGCGGACGGGGCCTCAGCCGAGGTCGAGCAGCTCGCGGTAGGACTCGGGCAGATCGTCGCGGCCTTTGTCGAGCACAGAGAGCGACATCACGTGCCAGCGCACGATGACCGGGCGCACCACCTCGGCCTCGAGCACCCAGCGGGAGGTGGCCCGGGCGAACGGGTCGAACCAGAAGTCGGCGGTCACGGACTGCACCACCGGCGCGATGTCGTCGCTCGTTCAACGAGGACACGTCGAGCCTGCCACGGCGCGACCCGGGTGCCCGGCGGTGGTGGCCGCTGCACAGGAGCAACCTGGCGTCCGATCCGTTCCTGCAGGAGCATCGCCGGGCGAAACCCGGTCATCGTGCGAGGATGTGCGGGCGCAGCGGCCGTACTGCCGCGCGCACGCGGTCCGGGGCTCACGAGGCCCACGGGACCTTGACGACAAAGGAGTCGACTCCGGTGACGGACATCAACATCACGCGTGCCGAGGCCATGGAGCGTTCCGCGCTCGTGTCGGTGGCGTCTTACGACGTGCACATCGACCTGACCGGCGCGAGCGCCGAGGCCACGGCAACCTTCCCGAGCACGACGACCGTGACCTTCACCGCGACGCCCGACGGGAGCACCTGGATCGACCTCGTCGCCCCGGCGCTGCGTCGGGCGACACTCAACGGTGCCGACCTCGACGTCGCGACCTTCACCGGATCACGGCTGCCGCTGCCGGGACTCGCTGCCGACAACGTCCTCGTGGTCGAGGCCGACTGCGCCTTCATGCGCACCGGCGAGGGGCTGCACCGCTTCGTCGACCCGGTCGACAAGAGCGTCTACCTCTACAGCCAGTTCGAGGTGGCCGACGCCCGCCGGATGTATGCCTGCTTCGACCAGCCCGACCTCAAGGCGACCTACGGCCTCACGGTGACGGCACCCGCCGACTGGCAGGTCGTGTCGAACTCGCCGTCGCCCGAGCCAGTCGCGGCGGGGGGCTACACCGCCACCTGGGCGTTCGAGCCGACACCGCGGCTGTCGACGTACATCACCGCTCTGGTCGCCGGCCCCTACCACGTCGCACGCGACGAGTACGTCGGCGCGCACGGCACCTATCCGCTCGGGGTCTTCTGCCGGGCCAGCCTCGCCGAGCACCTCGATGCCGACGAGGTCTTCACCGTCACCAAGCAGGGCTTCGAGTTCTTCGAGACGGCGTTCGCGACCGCCTACCCCTTCGCGAAGTACGACCAGCTCTTCGTCCCCGAGTTCAACGCCGGCGCGATGGAGAACGCCGCGTGCGTGACGATCCTCGAGGACTACGTCTTCCGTTCTCGCGTCACGGACTTCGCCTACGAGCAGCGCGCCAACACGGTGCTGCACGAGCTCGCGCACATGTGGTTCGGCGACCTCGTCACGATGACGTGGTGGGACGACCTCTGGCTCAACGAGTCCTTCGCCGAGTGGGCGGCGCACTATGCCAGCGTCGGCGCCACCCGCTACCGCGACGCGTGGACGACGTTCCTCATCCAGCGCAAGGGCTGGGCCTATCGCCAGTCGCAGCTCTCCTCGACGCACCCCATCGCCGCGGACATGGTCGACCTCGAGGCGGTCGAGGTCAACTTCGACGGGATCACCTACGCCCAGGGGGCTTCGGCGCTGCGCCAGCTCGTGGCATGGGTCGGTGAGAAGGAGTTCCTCGCCGGACTCACGACCTACTTTGCGAAGCACGCGTGGGGCAACACCGCGCTCTCCGACCTGCTGGTCGAGCTCGAGAGCTCGAGCGGCCGTGACCTGTCGGGCTGGTCTTCCTCCTGGCTCGAGACCGCCGGCGTGACGCTGCTGCGTCCGCAGATCGAGGTGGACTCCGACGGTGTCTTCACCTCTGCGGCCGTCGTGCAGGAGCCGCCGACCTCACCCCCCGGCATCGCCGAGATCCTGCGCCCGCACCGCATCGCGATCGGCCTCTACAACCGCACCGAGCGCGGGCTCGAGCGGGTCCGCCGGATCGAGGTCGACGTCGTCGGTGCCCACACCGAGGTGCCCGAGCTCGTCGGTGTCGCTCAGCCCGACCTGCTGCTGCTCAACGACGACGACCTCAGCTTCGGCAAGATCCGGCTCGACGACCGCTCGCTGCGGACCGCCATCGAGTCAATGGCGACGCTCGAGGGCTCCCTGCCGCGCGCCCTCATCTGGGCCGCTGCCTGGGACATGGTGCGCGACGCGGAGATGCCGCTCGGCGACCTGATGGCCCTGGTCGAGTCGGCACTGCCGACCGAGACCGACATCAACGTGATGACGACGTTGCTCGGGCAGATCCGTACCGCGATCGAGGTCTACTCAGGCGTCGGCAAGCGTGCGGGCTATCGCGACCGGTGGGCGGCGCTGTCGCTGCGCCTCATGGCGGCTGCCGAGCCGTCGAGCGACCTCCAGCTGGCGTTCGCCCGGGCCTACGCCGGCGCCTGTCGCACGCCGGAGCAGGCTGCCGTCGTACGCAGCTGGCTCTCGGGCGACGCGCCCGACGGGCTCTCGATCGACACCGACCTACGCTGGACGCTCCTGCAGCGGCTCGTCGCGCTCGGCCAGGCCGACCCCGCCGAGATCGAGACCGAGCTCGCCAGCGACGACACCGCGACCGGCCGTCGACAGGCAGCGACCGCTCGCGCGGCCATCCCCACGATGGAGGCCAAGGAGGCGGCGTTCGCGGCCACCGTCGAGAGCGACGACCTGCCCAACTCCCTGCTCGTCGCCACGGTGACCGGCTTCGCCCAGTCCGACCAGAGCGAGCTCGGCCGGGCGTTCATCGACCGCTACTTCGCGGCCCTTCCCGAGGTCTGGACGACCCGGACCAACGAGACCGCGCAGACCATCGTGCTGGGGCTCTACCCCAGTGCCCTCGTGGAGCCCGCCACGCTCGAGGTGACCGACCGGTTCCTTGCGCGTGACGACGTCCCCGCCGGCGCCCGACGGCTGGTCAACGAGGGCCGCGACGGTGTCGAGCGCGCCCTGCGCTGCCAGGCCCGCGACTCCTAGCCCGCGGATCTCCACCGACACCACAGCCGTGAGATGTGTAGTGGAGACCGGCCATAGCCGGTCTCC
>JANXWJ010000026.1 GCA_025351185.1 Candidatus Nanopelagicales bacterium | reverse complement strand
CCTATCGGGTCTTCCAGGGCACCTGCATCCGTCGCGGACCGGGCGCGCAGGAGGGGGCGGCCGGCGACGAGGACGACGAGGGCGGTGACAAGTCCGCTGCCGGTGACCACCGTGCGTACGTCGAACACCGCGAGGAGCACGCCGCCGAGAGCGGTCGCGACGAGCATGCCGGCCCCCACTCCGCCCTGGAGCACGGCGAAGACGCGACCGAGCACCTCGCTCGGCGTGCTGCGGATAATGATCGACTGCGCGAGCACGTTGAGCCCGCCGTTGCCGACCCCGACGAAGAAGCTCGCGACGGCCGCGACGGCGACCGTCGGCGAGAGGCCGAGCAGCGCGATGGCGACGGCCATCTCCACCATCGCGGCGAGCAGGAGACGGGCGCTGCTCGGGACGCTCCTGTCTCGCCGTGAGGCCCACGCGCCGACCATGAGTCCGACGGCGAAGATCGCGCCGCACAGCCCATAGAGCACCGGGCTCGCTCCCAGGACCTGGGTGATGAGGAAGACCTCGGCCACGTTGACCGCACCGAGAACGAGCACGGTGGATACGACGAGGATGACCACTCCGCGCAGCACCGGAACGGCTGCGACCAGCCGCACGCCGGCCCAGACCTCGCCCGTGCCGCGCGCCGCGCCCGGCTCAGGACGGCGGTCAGCTCGCAGCACGACGGCGGCGAGCGCGAGCACGGCGAACGACCCGGCGTCGACCAGCAGGGCTGCGCTCGTGCCCAGCGTGCCCACGAGCACGCCACCGATCACCGGACCGACGAGTGCCGCGGCGGCCGTGCTCGTCTGCAGCAGGGCCAACGCCTTCGACAGCCCTGACTCCGGGACGATCGCGGGCACGAGCGCCTGCCACGCCGGGTTGGCGACCGCCTGTCCGAAGTTGAGGACAACCACGCATGCGACCACGAGGCCGACGACGTCGGTCGCGACGGCCGCGACCAGCGCGAGGCAGGCGAGCCCCTGCAGCAGCGACACCGTCGCGACGAGACGGCGCGCGGGGACCCGGTCGGCCAGCAGCCCGGCGACGGGGGCGGCCACCAGCTGCGGAAGGGCCGCGCCCATGACGAGCGCAGCCACGGCGAGCGGTCCGTGTCCGCGGGCGCTCGCCCAGAGGAGCAGCGTGATGAGCGCGATCTCGTCTCCGACGACCGAGGCGGCTCGACCGGTCGCGACGATGGTCAGATCTCGTCTGACGGCAGATGTGAAGGACATGCTTCGAAAGTAATGCTTCACATCTGCCACGTCAACCCCTCCGACGCCGCCGTCGCGCGCTACCGTCACCGCGTGGCCCGACCTACCCCCGCTCCGGCGAGCAGTCCCGGCACGAGCTCCGTCGATCCGGATCCAGCGACGCCGAGCGGCGATGTCGTGCTGACCGATGCATCCGCCGTACGCGCGCTCGCGCATCCCGCGCGACTTCTGGTCATCGACGCGCTCTATGCCGGCAAGGTGCTCACCGCGACCGAGTGCGCCGAGCTCGCCGGAATCACCGCCAGCGCGATGAGCTATCACCTGCGTGCGCTCGAGAAGTACGGGCTCGTGCTGCGTGCACAGGCGCGTGGTGATGGCCGCGAGCGGCCGTGGATGAGGGCCGGCACCAACCTCTCGATCAACCTGCACGACAAGGGCAGCCGTGCCGCATCGATGTCTGCTGCGGAGCTGCTCGTGGCCAACAGCACCGAGATCGACCGACAGCGCCTCGTCGCAGCGATGCACGCCGACGCAGAGTCGGGCGACGACGACACCTGGATCGGCACGACCAACTACTCGCGCAGCCAGCTGGTGCTGACACCCCAGGAGGCGCGGGACCTGACGGTGGCGATCAACGCTCTGGTCGAGCCCTACCTCGCCGAGCACCGTGCCGAGTCTGACGCGCCAGGAGCGCAGACGTTCAGCGCCTCCGTCTCGCTGGCGCGAGACGTCGGCGTCTGACCGGCACTGACCTGGGGTTCTCGTCGCGGTTGCTCAGCGCGCGGAGGCGGCGCGCAGCGCGGCTGCCGGTGCGGGTGGGTTGGCTCGCTTCATGGCGGGCACGAGGAGCTTGTCGACCAGCGGCGCGAAGTGCGCCCTCATGTACGTCTGCGTCCAGTGGTTGTCATCCTTGAAGCGCAGGTAGCGTCCGTCGATCGGGCCGCACCAGCTGGCGGGGCACACACCGGTGGTGAGATCGACGCGCTGGACCCGACCCGGGAACGACGCAGCAGCGCGCGCCTCGGCAGCCCACAGTGCGGAGTTCAGGGCCCGGGACTTCGGTGCGCCGCAACGAGTCTGAGCGCCTTGACGCCACCGGGCGAAGCAGGCGCGAGCCTGGCTCGCGTCGCCGGGCAGATCCGGTGAGTCGCGCAGCAGCACGACCTGCTTCGAGCTCCTCAGCAGGGCCGCGAGAGTACGTCGCATGCCTGCCTCCCACGCGGCCGTGAGGGCGGCACCGGTGATGCGTCGCCCCGACGCGGACACGACCTGGTGGAAGTTCCAGTTGCTCACGACCGTGACGTCGACCTTGCCCCAGGCGTTGTGGGCGAGGGCCGTGAAGACGCGGTGCCGCCACGCCGGGCACTGCGGATAGCTCGCTGTCTGCTTGTAGACCTTCACGCTCACGTCGGTGGCCGGGCAGCTGCTCTTGGTCAGATAGAGCATCCGCCAGCCGTGTGCCTTCGCGGACGCCAGCACGGCGGAATACCAGTGCGCCGCATGCGAGTCGCCGAACAACAGCACGCGCAGCGGCGCCTTCGGATTGACGATCGTGCACAGCCGCGGGGTGACGACGGCCCGCCACGCGTGACAGCCGTTGGAGTAGGTGACCGGCTCATCGTGCGCGGCGACGGCGTAGGACGGGATCGGGGTCCACGCCGTGGCGGCAGGCAGCGCTGACGGGAGGGTGATCGCCGACGCTACGGCAGCTGGGCGTGCCTGCGAGGCGGGCGCGACCGTGGTCGAGACGGCCTGAGCGCCGGGAAGCGCGAGCGCCGTCATCGCGGTGAGAGTCGCGAGCACCGTCGCCGTACGCAGTCGTCGCATGGCCGCAGAGTAGTCAGCACCGCGCGGTCGTGTCGTCCCTCACGAGGCCGGGAACCAGTCAGGTGAGGTGCGTGTCGGCGGCGGGTGCCTAGGCTGGCGGCATGAGTGCGCGGGCCACGGCCGATCCCGCCGACGGCGCCGCGGCGTCATCCGTGGGGCGCCAGCGTCGCTCGTCCGCCGGCGCGACCGGCTTCCGGTTCCGCACCGACGTCGAAGGACTGCGAGCCATCGCCATCGCCGCGGTCGTGGGCTACCACGTCGGCCTGCCCTTCTTCGGCGGCGGATTCGTCGGCGTCGACGTGTTCTTCGTGATCTCCGGCTTCCTCATCACCGGCTTGCTGGCAGCCGAGGCGACCGCCACCGGCCACGTCTCGCTGGCGAGCTTCTGGGCGCGACGCGCTCGACGCCTGCTGCCGGCGGCAACGCTCGTTCTCGCAGTCGTCGCCGCCATCTCCTGGTGGGTCATCCCTGTGCTCGACCACGAGTCGACGGGCTACGACGTCGTCGCCTCCGCGCTCTACGTCTCCAACATGCGCTTCGGCGTGCAGGCCACCGACTATCTCGCCTCCGACGCCAACCCCAGCCCCGTGCTGCACTTCTGGTCGCTTGGTGTGGAGGAGCAGTTCTATCTCGTCTGGCCGCTCCTGGTGCTGCTCGTCGCCGTGATCGTCGTCCGCCGATGGCGGCGGGACGGGAGCGCGCTGCGTGCTCCGCTCGTCGTCGCTCTCGCCGCCCTCGGCATCGTGTCTTTCCTGCTGTCGTTGCGGCTCACCGACCGCTCGGCGCCGTGGGCGTTCTTCGGGATGCCCACGCGCGCATGGGAGTTCGCGCTCGGTGGCCTGATCGCCCTGTGCGCCGCGCAGATCGGGCGGGCACCCGTCGTTGTCCGCCGAGTGGTGGGCCTGCTCGGTGTTGCGGTGCTGCTGGGGTCGATCGCCGTGCTCACCAACGACCTGCCCTACCCGGGCACCGCGGCTCTGTGGCCGGTGCTCGGCACGGCAGCCGTGATCGCTTCGGGCACAGGAGGTCTCGGCGCTGTCGGAGTGCTGTCAGCGTGGCCGGTCCGAGCACTCGGTCGGCTGTCCTACTCCTGGTATCTCTGGCACTGGCCGGCGCTCGTGCTCTGCGCCGCGGTCTGGGGGGATCTCGGCACTCCGGTGCGCCTGGCCGTAGCACTGCTCGCCCTCGTGCCTTCGGTGCTCGCGTATCGGTTCGTCGAACGACCACTGCACCACGACACGCGGCTCAAGGCCAACGCCCGTTCGTCGCTCCTGCTGGGTGCAGCGCTGTCGGCGACGGCAGCGGTCGCCGGCCTCGCCCTGGCGATGTCGACGGGTGGTGGCGCGCTCGCGACCACCGAGGCTGCAGCGACGGGAGCTGCCGACGAGCAGACCGGCCGTGGCCCTGCGGCACTGGCCACGCCGGGCGCTGCATCACCCGCGCCGTCAGCCTCCGGCTCGACCAAGCCGGGCACGGCCGCGATCGTGTGGCCGACGGGAGCGCTCGTCCCGTCACCCGCGACGGCGCGTCAGGACCTGCCCGTGATCTATGGCGACGACTGTCACCTCAAGAAGCCCGAGGTCACCCACGCCGAGTGCGCGTTCGGTGACACCGCGTCGAGCACAGTCGTCGTGCTCTTCGGCGATTCCCATGCCGCCCAGTGGTTCACAGCCCTCCAGACCCTCGCCGACCAGCGGCACTGGAAGCTGCTCGTGCGCACCAAGTCCGCGTGCCCGGCACCCGACGTCACCATCTTCGACAAGAGCCTCAAACGGCCCTACGACGAGTGCGACACCTGGCGTGCGGCTGTGCTCACCGAGATGGCGAGCATCCACCCTTCGCTGGTGGTCGCCGCAGGGACGCGCACGGATTCCCTCGTGGACCGCTCGACCGGCTCCAAGATCGCGGCGGCCGCAGCGCCGGGTGAGTGGCAGGCAGGGTGGCGCCGCGACCTCGCGCAGCTCGGCGCCGCCGGGGTGCAGGTGGCAGTCGTACGCGACACGCCGTGGCCCGGGCGCGATGTGCCGTCGTGCGTAGCGAAGCACATGTCGGACCCGAGCGCGTGCGACCTCAGCCGTGATGCGCTCGACTCACCGGCCTACGACGTGGCCCTCGCGAAGGGCACGCCCACCGCGCACCCGGTCGATCTCACAGCCGTCATCTGCGCGCCGACCCGCTGCCCGGCAACCCTCGGCAAGTACCTCGTCTACCGAGACACCAGCCACCTCACCGCAACCTTCGCCACCGCCCTCGCCCCCTACCTCGACAACCAGCTCGAACCCCTCCTCACCCCCTGAGATACTCGAGATTGCCGCCCGAATCCTCAGTTTCGGCCTGAAACCGAGGGTTGGGGCGGTCACTCAAGGCTCTCACCGGGTGGGGTCAGGGGTGGCGGACGCTGTCGAGGAGGAGGGTCGCGACGTCGCGCACCTCGGCGACCGGCGAGTCCTTGCCCTGGGAGCGGTTGGTGACGCCGTCGTTGAGCATGACCGAGCAGAACGGGCACGCGACCGCGATCGTCGTGGCTCCGGTGGCCAGCGCCTCGTCGGTGCGGTTGAGGTTGATCCGCGTGCCGAGCTTCTCCTCCATCCACATGCGGGCACCGCCGGCGCCGCAGCAGAAGGACCGGTCGGCCGAGCGCTCCATCTCGGTGAGCTGCAGACCCGGCAGCGACCCGATGAGCTCGCGCGGCGGGGTGTAGACGTTGTTGTGCCGACCGAGGTAGCACGGGTCGTGATAGGTCACGCTGCCCTCGACCGGGGTGACGGGTGTGAGCCGGCCGTCTTTCACCAGCGAGGACAGCAGTTGCGTGTGGTGCACGACCTCGTAGTGACCGCCGAGCTGGGGGTATTCCCGCCCCAGGGTGTTGAGGCAGTGCGGGCAGGTCACGACGATCTTCTTCGCCTTGATCTCGTTGAGTACCTCGACGTTCTGCATCGCCTGCATCTGGAAGAGAAACTCGTTGCCCGCACGGCGCGCGGGGTCACCGGTGCAGGTCTCGCCCTCGCCGAGCACCATGAACTGCACGCCCGCGAGGTTGAACAGCTCGGCGACCGCCTTGGTGGTGCGCTTGGCGCGGTCCTCGAAGGCACCCGCGCAGCCGACCCAGAACAGGTAGTCGACGTCGTCGGGGATGGTGTCCTCACCCTCGGCGCCGAAGACGCGGACGTCGAAGTCGACCTCCTCGATCCAGGCGTTGCGCAGCGAGGCCTTCATGCCCCAGGGGTTTCCGTTGTTCTCGACGTTCTTGAACAGGCCGGCGAGCTCGCTCGGGAACTCCGACTCGATCATCACCCGGTTGCGTCGCATGTCGACGATGTGGTCGATGTGCTCGATGTCGACGGGGCACTGGTTGACGCACGCGCCGCACATCGTGCACGACCAGAGCACGTCCTCGTCGATGACGGCGTTGTCGGCATCGCGTGATCCGACGAGCGGACGCGCGTGCGCGTCCTGCACCGCCTGGCTGTACGACGCGATCTCCACCGGCACCGGCACGGATGCCTTGCCGACACCCGGCGAGGCGAGATAGCTCGGG
>JANXWJ010000023.1 GCA_025351185.1 Candidatus Nanopelagicales bacterium | reverse complement strand
CGACCTCGTCGTGCTCGGCACCGACGGCGACGTCCTCGCGGCCCGCCGCGCCGGCCCGTTCCACCCGCACCTCGTCGGTGCCGAGGCGGCCGTCGCGTCGTTGGTGGACGGGATCGACGCCGTGCTGCGCGACGCCGACCGCCCGCGGGTTCTCGAGGTGAGCGCCTACATGGCCAACGCCGATCTGCCGGAGGAGACCGCCGCGATCGAGGCGGCCTTCGTCCGGCATCACTGGGGCGAGCACGTGACGGTGGAGAACGACACCGTCGCGATGCTGCGCACCGGCACCGACCGAGGGTTCGGCGTCGCCGTCGTGTGCGGCGCGGGCATCAACTGCGTCGGCATCGGGCCGGACGGCCGGCACATCCGGTTCCCCGCGCTCGGCCGGATCACGGGGGACTGGGGCGGTGGGCTCGGCCTCGCCGAGGAGGCGATGTGGTGGGCGGTCCGCGCCGAGGACGGCCGCGGTCCGGCGACGGCGCTCGCGACGCGCATCGCGACGTACTTCCGCGGCGCGACCGCGACGGACGTCGCGGGGATGTTCCACCTGCGACACCTCGACCCGGTGCGGCTCAACGAGATCGTGACGTTGCTGTTCGACGTCGCCGCCGACGGTGACGAGGTCGCCGCGTGGATCGTGCGGCAGCAGGCAGACGAGATCGTCGCGCTCGTGATGTCGACCCTGCGGCGCCTGGACCTCGTCGACTCCGATGTCGACGTCGTGTTCGGCGGCGGGATCCTCGCCTCCGACGACCCATTGCTCATGGTGCCGATCACCGAGGCCCTGCTCGCTGCCGCGCCGCGCGCCCACCTCCTGCTCCTCCGCGACGACCCGCCCGTGGTGGGTGCGGCGCTGATGGGCCTCGAACGAGCCTGGGAGCGCCACCCCGAGCTCGCGCCGACCGTCCCGTCCATCGCGCTGGACCGGGCTCGGCTCAGGATCCGCGACGCCCGCAGCCACGAGCGTTCCACCGACGTCGCCGCGGCGGCAGCGAGGGGCTCACAGTCATGACCACGCAGGTTCCGCTCCGGTTCGGCCTGGTGGGCACGGGCTACTGGGCGAGCGAGACGCACGCCGCCGGCCTCGCCGACGCCGACGGCGCCACGCTCGTGGCGGTGTGGGGTCGCGACGCGGTGGCGACGGCCGAGCTGGCCGGGCGGCACGACGCGGTCGCCTGCTCGGACTTCGATGAGCTCCTCACCCACGTCGACGCCGTCTCGTTCGCGGTCCCACCGCACGTGCAGGCGCCGCTGGCCGTGCGTGCGGCGGGGGCCGGCAAGCACCTCCTGCTCGAGAAGCCGATCGCGCTCGACGAGGCCGACGGCGGCCGCCTGGTCGCCGCGGTGGCCGAGAGCGGTGTGGCCGCGCTGGTGTTCTTCACCCACCTGTTCTCCCCGCCCGTCCTGGAGTGGTTCGACGACGTCACCGACGGGTCGTGGCTCGGCGGCGAAGCGCTGTGGCTGGGCTCGGCGCTCACCGACGACAACCCCTTCAACACCCCGTGGCGGCACGAGTACGGCGGCCTCTGGGACGTCGGACCGCACGCGCTCGTCGACCTCATCCGCACGCTCGGACCGGTGGTCCGCCTCGTCGCCGAACCGGGCGGGACGCACACGACGCACCTGGTGATCCACCACGAGAGCGGAGCCACGAGCACGGCGACCCTCACCTTGTCAGCGCCCGACACGGCCGACGGCTTCTCGATGCTGCTGTGGGGGCCGCGCGGTCGCGCCGAGCTCCCGATCGACGACGTCGACTCTCGCGCCGCGCTCACCGTCGCGGCGCAGGAGCTCGTGCGGCTCGTCGCCAGCGGCGAGCGCGAGCACCCGGCCGATCTGGCGACAGGGCGCACGGTGCTGGCGCTGCTCGCCGAGGCCCAGCGGCAGGTCGACGCGAAGGAGTCGTCGTGAGGTCGCTGGACATCGTGTTCCCCGAGGCGCGGACGGTCGCGGTCCTCGAGTCCGACGTCCCCGCCCCCGGTGCGGGCGAGGTCCGGTGCCGGGCGCGCACGTCGCTCGTGAGCACCGGGACGGAGAGCTTCTGCCTCGACGGCGTGTTCGACGCCGGCACGTTCTGGGAGGAGTGGGTCGAGTATCCGTTCGCACCCGGCTACAGCATGACCTCGGAGGTCGTCGACGTCGGCTCAGGCGTCTCCGTTCTGTCCATCGGTGACCGCATCGCGACCAGCACGCCGCACAGCAGCGTGTTCGTCGTGCCGGCTGCCGACTGCCGTCGCGTGCCCGACGGCGTGACCGACGACCAGGCGTGCTGGACGTCGCTGGCCTGCACCACCCAGCTCGGGGTGCGCCGGGTCGGCCTCGAGCTGGGCGAGAGCGTGGCCGTCGTCGGTCTCGGCGCGCTCGGCCAGCTGGTCGTCCGCTACCTCGCGCTCTGCGGCGCGCGACGGATCATCGCGATCGACACGACGAGGTCCCGGCTCGACCTGGCCGTCGCCGGCGGCGCGACCCACGTGATCGAGGCCGATGCCGAGTCCGCCCTCGACGTCGTCCGCGAGCTCACCGACGGCTGCCTGCTCGACGCGGCGTTCGACATCACGGGGCATCCCGCCGTGCTCGCTCCCACCACCAGGCTCGTGCACGCGCTGGGCCGCGTCGTCCTGCTCGGCGACACCCCCACACCGAGCCGCCAGGCGCTGGGCCCGCGCATCGTCGCGGACTCGGTGTCGGTGCTGGGCGTGCACGCGTCATCCGCTCCTGAGATCGCGACGCTGCGCGACCCCTGGTCCGAGGCGGCGATGGCCGACCTGTTCTTCCACCTCGTGGAGTCGGGACGGATGGACGTCGATGCTCTCACCACGCACCGGTTCACCCCGGGCCGGGCCGCCGAGGTCTACGACGCCCTGCGCCGCGACCGGTCGGGCTTCCTCGGTGTCTTCCTCGACTGGTCAGGGACCCGGGCATGACCGCAGCAACCGTTCTGCGGTGGGGAGTCCTCGGCACGGCGGGGATCAACCACGACGTGGTCCCCGCCATCGCCGCGGGGGAGGGCTGCGAGGTCGTGGCCATCGCCAGCCGCACGTCGGAGCGAGCCCGGCAGGAGGCCGACGCCCTCGGCATCCCGCGGGCGCACGGGTCCTACGAGGCGCTGCTGGCCGATCCCGAGGTGGACGCGGTCTACCTGTCGCTGCCGAACTTCCTCCATCGCGAGTGGGTGCTCGCGGCGGTGGCGGCCGGCAAGCACGTGCTGTGCGAGAAGCCGATGGCCATCACCGCGGCGGACGCCCGGCAGATGGTCGACGCGGCACGGTCGGCGGGCGTCCTGCTCGCCGAGGCCTTCATGTATGAGCACCACCCGCGCTACGACCTGCTGCACGCGATCGTGCGCGACGGCGAGATCGGCGAGGTGCGCGGCGTCAGCGGGACGTTCACATTCGACGCCAGCGACGAGACGGGCCTCACCGCATTCGCCGGCCACCCGGGCAGCGGTGCGGTCTACGACGTCGGCTGTTACGTCGTCCACGCGGCGCGCCGACTGCTCGGGACCGAGCCGATCGCGGTGACGGCCGCGTCCCAGGTGTCCGTGGCTCACGGCGACATTGACATGATGACCAGCGCACTGGTCGAGTTCCCGGGCGACATCTCGCTGCTGATGCAGTGCGGGATGTGGACCGCGGACGAGGACTCGCTGCGCATCCTGGGCTCGTCGGGGCGCATCGACATGCCGAGCGCGTTCTTCTGCGTGCAGGGCCACGTCAGCGTGGTCGTGCACAGCGAGTCGGGTGTGCGCACCGAGGCGGTGCCCGACGCCACCCACTACAAGGTCCAGGCGGAGCGGTTCGCCGCCGCCGCGCTCGACGGGTCCCCCCTGCGGTATCCGGACGACGACCCCGTCCTCGGCGCGGCCGTGCTCGAGGCGCTCACCCGCTCCTGGAAGACCCACGAACGGGTGCTGGTCGAGCCGATCCGAGCAGGTGCGAGATGACATCTCGGTCACAGGGCGCAGATGGGGCGCGCCGAGCATTGACAGTGACATCGACGGGCGATGTACTCGCCCTGGGCGAAAGTAAGGTCAACTAACCATTGAAGTCGTCGGTCTTGATCGTCGTCCGACAGTGAGCTGAACGAGGTGGACCATGCGGAGAGCGCGATCCTTCACCCGGTTGACAGGCATCGTCGCCGTCGCCGTGGCGAGCCTGGCGTTGACGGCCTGCGGCTCGGGCAGCGGCAGCGAGTCGACGGGGGACTCGACGAGCAGCGGACCGTTCACGATCCGGGTGGCCATGGGCTCCACCGGTGAGACCGTCGACGCCGTCTTCACCAAGCTCAAGGCGGCCTACGAGGCGAAGTACCCGGGTCGCACGGTCGAGATCGTGATCCAGGAGAACGACACCTACGAGACGATCGGTCTCAACAACCTGCTCACCTCGCGAAACGCCCCCGACGTCTACTTCGAGCGTCCCGGCACCCGGCTCGCCACCAAGGTCCACGACGGCTACGCGGCCGACATCACCGACGCGGTGAACGGGCCCGGCTTCACCGGCAGGTTCGACCCCGCGGCCTACTCCGGCATGCAGATCGACGGGAAGACCTACATGGTCCCGTGGAGCGGCGACGTCACCAACGTGTTCTGGTTTAACAAGGCGATCTTCACGGCCAACGGCCTGACGCCCCCGGCCACCTGGGACGAGTTCCTGGCGCTGTGCGGCAAGCTCAAGGCTGCCGGCATCACGCCGCTCGTGGACGGCAACAAGGACAAGTGGCCCATCGGCAGCATCGCCTCGCACCTCGCGGAGCGCTCGCTCGGCAACGACGCCTACATCGCCGCCATCAAGGGCGACCAGCCGATGAACTCGGCCGGCATGGTCGCGGCGTTCGACAACCTCAAGACGCTCGCGGACAACGGCTACATCAACAAGAGCGTCAACGCCCTGCCCGACGACCAGGCCACCACCCAGTTCCTGCTCGGGAAGGCAGCGATGATCGGCATCGGCAGCTGGCTGGTGAGCGACCAGATCAGCCAGGCGCCGAAGCTGCAGATCGGCTACTTCAACCTGCCCACTCTGCCGGGCTCGGGCGACCAGAAGAGCGTCCTCGGAGTCTCGACCGGCTTCGTCGTCAACGCCAACAGCGAGCACGTCAGCGCCGGCACGGACTTCCTGGCCCTGATGAGCGCGTCCGAGGCCACGAAGCTCTTCGCCGAGGCCGGGCTCACCCCGATGACCGTGGATCCGTTCGCCGGTGTCACGGCCGACGCGAACACGGTGAGCCTCGCGACGCTGCTGAGCTCGGCGCCGACGAAGGTGACGCCGGCCGACAACATCGACGTCAAGCGGGCCGACGAGTTCTACGGCGCGGCCGCTGCCGTGATCGGCGGCCTCAAGTCGCCTCAGGAGGCCCTCGACGCGGCGCAGAAGCGGGTCGAGGCGCTGCCCAAGAGCTGATGCTCCGAACACGCAGACCGACCCTGAGCAGCGAGATCCGGGAGGTGCGGTGAGGCCCAGCAGTCGGTGGACGCCGTACCTGCTCGTCGGGCCGGCCGTGCTGTTCTTCGCGTTCGTGGTCGGGCTCCCGCTGGTGGGCACGGTCTGGATGAGCTTCACCAAGTGGTCGGGCACGAACCGGATGCGCTTCATCGGGTTCGACAACTTCACCCGGGCGTTCCACGACACGGTCTACCAGCGCGCCTACCTCAACACCTTCATCTACATCGCCGCGACGCTGGTCCTCGAGGTCGCGGTCGGGTTCGCCCTCGCCGGTCTCGTGTCGATCCAGGGCAAGCGGACGCTGTGGTACCGCATCACGTTCTTCATCCCGGTGATGCTGCCGATGGTCGTCATCGCAGTGCTCTGGTCGTTCATCTACAGCGACGACGGCGGCCTCATCAACTCGTTCCTCACCGGCATCGGCCGCGACGACCTGCGCCGCGTCTGGCTCGGTGACCCGGGGACGGCGCTGCTCGCGGTCAGCGTGGTGTCCGGGTGGATCTACGCCGGGTTCTACATGGCCATCTTCTACGCCGGTCTGCAGCGGGTGCCGAAGTCGTTGCTCGAGGCGGCACGCCTCGACGGTGCCTCCGAGTGGGACCTGTTCTTCAAGATCAAGGCGCCGCTCGTGCGCGGGATGACCGAGGTCGCGGTACTGCTGTGCATCACGGGCGCCTTCCAGAGCTTCGACCTGTTCTTCGTCATGACCAAGGGTGGACCCGACCACGCGACGGAGATCATCACGACGTACCTCGTGTCGACGGTGTTCGTCGACCACGAGGTCGGCTACGGCGCAGCCCTGTCGGTGATCATGACGGTCGTCGTCGTGGGTCTCGGGCTCCTCTACGCCAGGTTCCGACGCGAAGGGGATGTCGACGTTGAGTACTGACGTCACCACCGACCGACCCGCCCGGGTGCCCGCCACGCGACGGGAGCGGCGCAACCCGCGGCGCATTGCGTCGAGCGTGCTCTTCCACACGGTCATGACCGTGATCTCGCTGGTCTATCTCGTCCCGCTCGTGTGGATGGTCCTGTCCGCGTTCAAGACGCAGGGTCAGATCTTCGACTCGCCGTGGTCGCTGCCGACGTCGATCGACCTGTCGATCCTGGGCGAGGCCTGGCAGCGCGGTGGGCTCGGGACCTATGTGGTGAACAGCGTCCTGGTCACCACGATCTCCGTCGCCGGCATCCTGCTGTTCGGGTCCATGGCCGCATTCGCGTTGAGCCGGCTCAAGTTCCGCCTGCGCGGCTTCTTCCTCGTGTTCCTGGCTCTCGGGCTCCTGCTGCCCGTGCAGGCGTACTTCGTCGCGCAGAGCACGCTGCTCGACCGGCTCCGCATCAACGACACGCGCTGGGCGCTGATCGTTCCCTACATCGGCCTCGGCCTGTCGCTCTCCGTCTACCTGCTCAAGGCGTATCTCGACTCGCTCCCCAAGGAGCTGTTCGAGTGTGCGCGCATGGACGGGTGCGGCGACGTGCGGATGTACTTCGCGCTGGTGTTCCCGCTGATTAAGCCGGGGCTCGCCACCGTGGCGGTCTTCTCGATCCTCAGCGCGTGGAACGAGTTCCTGCTCGCGACGCTCTACATCCAGACCGACGACTACAAGACCATCCCGGTGGGGCTGCTCGCGTTCACGGGCAAGTACTCGACGGACTACCCGTTACTGTTCGCCGCACTCTCGATCATCACCATCCCGATGGTGGCGATCTACGTCATCTTCCATCGCCAGGTGATCAACGGGATCACCGAAGGAACGCTGCGCTGAGCACCTGGTCAGGAGGAGCAGTGGCGCTGACGATCGGCGTCGACGTCGGCGGTACGAAGATCGCCGCCGGCGTCGTGGACGAGCAGGGCAGCGTCCTGGCGTCGGTGCGATGCCCCACTCCGGGGTCGGCGCCGGGGGTGGAGAGTGCCATCCTCGGCCTCGTCTCGGAGCTGCGTGCCGACCACGAGGTCCTCGCTGTCGGCATCGGAGCCGCGGCTCTCGTCGACCCGTCACGGTCCCGTGTGCGCTTCGCGGCCAACATCGGCTGGGACGACGAACCCCTCGGCGAGCGGATCGCGTCGCGCACGGCCCTGCCCACGGTCGTCGAGAACGACGCGAATGCGGCCGCGTGGGCGGAGCACCGGTTCGGTGCCGGTCGAGGGTGGGACCACCTCACGCTGGTCGTCATCGGCACCGGAGTCGGCGGTGGGTCGGTGGTGGGAGGGTCGCTCCTGCGGGGCGCCCACGGTGCGGCGGGCGAGGTCGGCCACGTCCAGGTCGTCCCCGACGGGCGGGCCTGCGGCTGCGGCCAGTTCGGGTGCCTCGAGCAGTACGCGAGCGGTCCCGCCCTGGTGCGGGCCGCACGCCACCGGGTCGAGACCCATCCAGACGAGGCTTCCGCGCTGCTGGACGCGGGGGACGGGACGGTCGACGGCATCGAGGGCTCGCACGTCGCCGCCGCGGCCCGCGACGGCGACCCGCTCGCGACCGCCGTGTTCGAG
>JANXWJ010000018.1 GCA_025351185.1 Candidatus Nanopelagicales bacterium | reverse complement strand
TGGGGCAACTGCGGCCACAACTCCAGCGGCGGGAACGCCCACACCGGCGACAACGGCAACGGCGGTGGCAACGGCGGAGACGCCAAGGCCAGCTGCGTCACCGATCCCACCGGCGGTGGGACTCCTCCCCCGCAGTGATTGCCGCCTCATCGCTCGGCAGCCACGACATCACCGCGCACTGCGGCTTGCCCGTGCGCGCCGCGCGAAGGTCGCGGTCGGCGTCGTTGGCGTCGTTGGCGTCGTTGCACCAGCCGACGCAGAGTTGACCGGTACGCGTGACAGCCGCCACGGGCGTGAGTCCGACCGCGTCGCGTCCCGCGGCGAGCGCGGTGACGACCACGGTCACCGTGGCGGTGGGCCCGGGGTGGCAGGCGTCGGCCATGGCGCGCGGGCGGGTCGACGCCATGTGCCAGTGTCGTCCGTTCACAGGCGGGACGGTTGACCTTCTGGAGGGCGAGTTCGGTGACTCAACCGGCTCCTCGAATCGGAGGGAGGACACAACGGGCTCTCAGACAGCCGGGCCGCGGATCGTCCGACGCCAACGGCCCGCGACCGGTCAGTACCGACGAGATAGCCGCATGCCCGGCCGGCGACCGTCGGGGTCGTACACCAGCCGATAGAGGGCACCGGCCCACAGCCGAGTGCTGCGGGCTTGCACAGGCTGGGTGTAGCTGCGCAGCTGACCGGGGGGTCGGGGGCCCGCGCGGCCGGCGTGGTGCCAGTCGTCGAGGGCCAGGGCGGTGTCGCGGAACGCATTGAACCACTCGACCGGGTCGTCGAGGTCATACCTGGACGCCGTATCCCCGAGGTGTTCGTACGCGAGCTCGAGCCGAAGCGACCGGGCAACACCAGTCGGGGTCGAGTCGGCGAACCCGGCGCTCAGTTCGCTGTCATGGGTCCATGAGCGCCGATTCGCGTTGTCCGACCCGATACACGCCCAGGTATCGTCAACTACGCAGGCCTTGGCGTGGACGTAGATCGGTGTGCCCTCGGCGTTCTCCAGGCCGTAGACGGCGACCCGGTTCCCGCCCGCCGCCCGGAGCATCTCCAAGGCGGGTGCGCGCCCGATGAGGTTGGGGCTCATGGAGATCCGACCGTCCTGGTCGGGGAAGCGGGGGATCACGAACACCATCCGCAGCTCTGGCTCCCGGCGCAGAGCGCCGGCGAAGACGCTCGCGACGTCAGTCGACCACAGGTACTGGTCCTCGACGTACACCAGTGAGCGTGCCAGTGACAGCGCCTTGGTGTACCCACGGGCCACGCTGCGTTCCCCACCGCGTGCAAACGGGTACCCCGGGCGGCGCACGGGGTAGGTGCGGAGCAACTGCACCGAGACGTCCCCGCACGGTGCGGGATCTGGCCCCTGCGCCGGCAAGGGCCGGGCCCTCCGCTGCTCCCGGTGGATCAGTTCACCCATGAGGTGCACAGGGTTCCGGCTCAGCGCGGCAGGGTCGTCCCAGCGTTCGCGGAACACGGCCTCGGCGTCACCCACGGCCGGTCCCCGCACGGCGAGCTGGATGTCGTGCCACGGGGGTCTGCCCCCGTAGACCTTCGCCATCGGTTGACCCTGCGGGTCTCCCCCGTGCCGCGCGTCGTCACGCCGCCCGTGGCACAGATCGATGCCGCCGAGGAAGGCGACGTCGTCCTCGGGGCGAGCGGGGTGGCGCAGCACCACCAGCTTCTGGTGGTGCGACCCCAAGACACGGACCCGCATGTCGAGAAGGCACTGCCCGCCTGCCGCCTCGATCTCCGCGCCGAGATGACGGTTCTCCGACGCGCTGTATGCGAAACGATCGAAGTGGGACCGCCATAGCAGCCCACGAACATCGACGCCCCGAGCGGCAGCGGCCGCGAACATCGGTCCGACCTCCGAACCAGGTCCGTCGAGCCTCTCGTCAGGGTCCCCACGCCAGTCGGTGAACAGCAGAAGATCCCCAGCTCCCATGGCCCGGACCGCCTTCAGGAGCTCACGGAAGTAGACAGCACCGTGTACCAACGGCCGCACCTCGTTTCCCGTCGTCCAGGGCTGCGACTCAGAGTGCCGGGCGAGGAGACGAGTGTCAGGGTTGCCGCGTTCAGCCGCCGCAAGGAACCACTCAGCGAGTGCCACTGGCGCGGTGCACGCCGCTCGACGTGAGGGACCTCCACCTTCGGATCGCTCGGTCGTCATCTCCTGATGATGGGTCCTCGCCGCAGCCCAGGGGGACCTGTTGCCACGATCCGTCGCAGTGCGGGACGTGAACCGCCGGCGATCGCGGACGCGCCGATGAGATCCTCGACTCCGCTCCCGGCAACGGGCCTGGCGCATGCTGCTGGCCCGTGTGAAACTGGTCGGACCAAGCGCGCCTGGATCTGTCCCACAGTGCTACTCCCTCGCCGCTGCCCCTGCACGTCGGCGAAGGCGGCACGGCCCATGACAAGTCCGGCAAGACCTAGAACCGTGACCCTCCCGCCTCGACGGGATGCGCGATGGACGCGACCCAGCCGGGTCGCGAAGCTCGTGCCTAAGTCCGACCGGTCAGCAGCGCACCCGACCCAATCGTCCCCGCGAACGATGACGCACGACGACCCTTGTGAGGTCGCCGTCGACCACGCCTTGTGACACGAGCTCCTGCCGACGTTCATGGCGGGACAGCGACCGGGAGCACCACGACAGATGCCACCCAGGCACATCCCATCAGGACCACTCACGGCGAGGAGATCTCATGAGCACAACAGCCGAGTTCGTCATCATCGGTGGAGGACTAACCGCGGCGAAGGCGGCTCAAGCACTGCGGGCCGAGGGTTTCGAGGGCCGGGTCACCATCGTAGGTGAGGAGGGTCACCAGCCCTACCTGCGACCTCCGCTGTCCAAGGAGTATCTACAGGGCAAGGCGACGCTGGACTCTCTGTTCGTGCACAAGGCCGACTGGTACCGCGACCAGCAGGTCGACCTGCGACTGGGCAGTGCAGCCACCTCGATCCAACGCGCCGCCCACACGGTCACGCTGTCGGGCGGTTCCGAGCTCCACTACGACAAGCTGCTCCTGGCAACTGGGTCCAGACCCCGACGTTTGACAGTCCCGGGGACGGATCTGAGCGGGATCCACTACCTGCGGCGCGTCGAGGACAGCGACGGCATCCGGGAAGCATTCGCTCAGGGAGGTCGGGTCACCATCATCGGCGCCGGCTGGATCGGACTGGAAACCGCAGCAGCCGCGCGGGAAGCTGGATGTGACGTCACCGTGGTCGAGACAGCATCACTCCCCCTGGTGAAGGTCCTCGGGTCCGAGGCCGCGCAGGTCTTCGCCGACCTGCACGTCCAGAACGGGGTCGACCTGCGCGTCGGCGCCCACCTCGGACACTTCGCCGGCGAAGCCGGTCGGGTGACCGGAGCGTGCCTCGAAGACGGTAGCGAGATCCCCACCGACGCGGTCGTGGTCGGTGTCGGCATCGACCCCAACGTGAGCCTGGCGGAGGCGGCAGGTATCGACGTTCACGATGGAGTGCTGGTGGACGAGCACCTGCGATCGAGCGATCCGGACGTGTTCGCCGCTGGGGACGTGGCCAACGCGTACAACCCGAGCCTGGGCAGGCGCATCCGTGTCGAGCACTGGGCCAACGCCCTGCATCAACCCGCAGTCGCAGCACTCGGGATGATGGGCCGCCAGGCTCAGTACGACCGCCTCCCCTACTTCTACAGCGATCAATACGACGTCGCGATGGAGTACATAGGCTTCGCCGAGCCAGGCCACTACGACCAGGTCGTGTTCCGTGGCGACGTCCCCGGACGGCAGTTCATCGCCTTCTGGCTGGTCGAGGGCCGGATCCTTGCCGGCATGAACCTCAACACTCCGGACGTGGTGGACACCATCACGTCGTTGATCACATCTGGGCGTGCTGTCGATGCGGCGCGCCTTGTCGACCCCCTGGTACGGCTCGGGGACGTGTGAGAGACGACGACCACACCTGCACCGCCCGGCCGTGAGAGTGGCGTCGACGACCTCCCCACCCGAGGACGACCAGATCCACCACGCCGTGCGGTTACCGTCGTAGTGGCGCTCGAAGAACTGCTCCCACAGCTGCTGCTGGTCCATTGCGCCCGGGACGGCGTGCCCGGAGCCCGGAAATCCGGGGGGTCACCATCGCGGCACCGTGCTGCCGCCGTCCGGGTCGAGTCCGAGGGCGGTCATCCCGAGCCAGTCGGCGCAGCGTCGTCGAGGACCTGACGCAACTCGCCGAGACCTCCGCCGAACGTCTTGCCCGAGTGCGCGACTACGGCAACGCTGGTCATGTCGATCCCCATCTGTCTGCTGTTCGCGTTGCCGAAGGGGCAGTTGCGATGGAACGTGTGCATGATTGCGACGATCGGCGGATTGGCGTACCTGGCGATCTGCCCATTCCTTCCACCGTCGTTGATTGCAACGATCCGCGCGAACCAGCAGATGTTCGC
>JANXWJ010000014.1 GCA_025351185.1 Candidatus Nanopelagicales bacterium | reverse complement strand
TGAACTTCCTGCCCGACGTCTATGTCCCGTGCGAGGTCTGCCACGGGGACCGCTACAACCGCGAGACGCTCGAGGTGCACTTCAAGGGCAAGACCATCGCCGAGGTTCTCGATATGCCGATCGAGGAGGGCCTGGAGTTCTTCGCGACCGTGCCACCGATCGCTCGCCACCTGCGCACCCTCGTCGACGTCGGCCTGGGCTATGTCCGGCTCGGGCAGCCGGCGCCGACGCTGTCCGGGGGCGAGGCCCAGCGCGTGAAGCTCGCCAGCGAGCTGCAGAAGCGGTCCACCGGTCGCACGGTCTATGTGCTCGACGAGCCGACCACGGGTCTGCACTTCGAGGACATCCGCAAGCTGCTCGGAGTGCTCCAGTCCCTCGTCGACAAGGGCAACTCCGTGCTGGTCATCGAGCACAACCTCGACGTCATCAAGACGGCCGACTGGGTCATCGACATGGGGCCCGAGGGCGGCACACGGGGCGGCACGGTCGTCGCGACGGGCACGCCCGAGCAGGTGGCAGTTGTCGAGAAGAGCCACACCGGGAGCTTCCTCCGGGAGATCCTGGGCCTGAAGCGGGAACCTCGGGCACGTGCCCGATCGTCCTCGCGTCGAGCGGGCAGTGGGGCTGCCTGATCGCGTCCGTCAGTCCCTGCACACCCTCGACACCTGGAGACCGGATGTCCCTCACGACCCCCGCTACACCTGCGACCGACTCGGCACCGAGCGACGGCAGTCCCACGACCACCCGCCGGCAGGTGCTCATCACCGGTGGCGTGGTCGCCGCTGCCGTTGCCGTCACAGCCGCCTGTGGATCGTCGAGCAGCTCGGCGCCAGCGACCAGCGCACCCGCAGCAGCGTCAGCGGCAGCGGCACCGACGACGGTGAAGACCGCCGACGTCCCTGTCGGTGGCGGCACGATCGTCGTGGCCGCCAAGGTCGTCGTCACGCAGCCGACCGCCGGGCAGTACAAGGCGTTCTCCGCCGTGTGCACCCACAAGGGCTGCATCGTGGCATCGGTCAAGGACGGCACGATCAGCTGCGCCTGCCACGGCAGTGCGTTCTCGGCAGCTGACGGCTCGGTGAAGAACGGCCCGGCGGCGGCGCCGTTGGCCGCGGTCCCGGTGACCGTGTCCGGCGACACCATCACGCTGGCCTGATCCGCGTCGTCCTGCCGCTGACCAGCACCCGACCCTGACGAGAGAGCCTGTGGCCGATCCCGCGTCCTACCGCCCCGCACCCGGGGAGGTTCCGGACTCACCCGGGGTCTACCGCTTCCGCGACCGTCAGGGTCGGGTGGTCTACGTCGGCAAGGCCAAGAGCCTGCGCAGCAGGTTGGCGTCTTACTTTCAAGACTTGGCCGGGCTGCACCCGCGCACCCAGGCGATGGTCACGACCGCAGCGTCCGTCGACTGGGTCACGGTCGACACGGAGGTCGAGGCGCTGCAGCTGGAGTACTCCTGGATCAAGGAGTACGACCCGCGGTTCAACGTGCGCTATCGCGACGACAAGAGCTATCCCTACCTCGCGGTGACCCTCGACGAGGAGTACCCGCGGATCACCGTCATGCGTGGCGCCAAGCGCAAAGGCGTGCGCTATTTCGGGCCTTACGCCCACGCGTGGGCGATCCGGGAGACGGTCGACCTGCTGCTGAGACCGTTCCCTGCGCGCACCTGCAGTGCGGGAGTGTTCAAGCGCCACGGCCAGATCGGGCGCCCGTGCCTGCTCGGCTACATCGGCAAGTGCTCCGCGCCCTGCGTCGGCCGAGTGTCGGCCGAGGAGCACCGGCGCATCGTCGAGGACTTCTGCGCGTTCCTCTCCGGCCAGACCGCGGCCTACACCAAGCGGGTCGAGCGCGAGATGAAGGCAGCCGCCGCCGAGCAGGACTACGAGCGGGCTGCACGGCTGCGCGACGACCTCCGCGCTCTCCAGCGTGCGCTGGAGAAGAACGCCATCGTCCTCGGCGACGGCACCGACTGCGACGTGGTGGGCCTCGCCGAGGACGAGCTCGAGGCGGCGGTGCAGATCTTCCACGTACGCGGCGGACGGGTCCGCGGCCAGCGTGGTTTCGTCGTGGAGAAGGTGGAGGACGTCACCACCGCCGACCTCGTCGAGCACCTGATCCAGCAGCTCTACGGTGACCAGTCGCAGGACGCCGTCCCGCGCGAGCTCCTCGTACCCGTCCTGCCGAGCGAGGTCGACGCGACCGTCACCTGGCTCACCCAGCTGCGCGGGAGCAACGTCGACCTGCGGGTGCCGCAGCGCGGTGACAAGCGCGACCTGCTCGAGACCGTCACTCGCAACGCCGCGCAGTCCCTCGTGCTGCACAAGACCCGGCGCGGGGGAGACCTCACCGCGCGCAGCCAGGCGCTCGAGGAACTGCAGGAGGCACTCGGACTGCCCGAGGCGCCGCTGCGCATCGAGTGCGTCGACGTCTCGCACCTGCAGGGCACCGACGTCGTCGCGAGCCTCGTGGTGTTCGAGGACGGGCTGAGCCGCAAGTCCGAATATCGCCGCTTCGCCATCCGTGGCGCGGCGGGCGACGGGATCAGCGACGACACCCGCTCGATCGCCGAGGTCGTGACTCGACGCTTCCGGCGCTTGCTCGACGAGCGCATCGACCCTGACGACCCCACGCCCGGTATCGACCCGGTGACCGGTCGGCCGAAGAAGTTCGCCTACCCCCCACAGCTCTTCGTGGTCGACGGCGGTCAGCCCCAGGTGGAGGCTGCACAAGCCGCGCTGTCCGAGCTCGGCGTCACCGATGTCGCGATCGTCGGGCTCGCGAAGCGGCTCGAAGAGGTGTGGCTGCCCGGTGATCCCGATCCGGTGATCCTGCCGCGCACGAGCGAGGGTCTCTATCTCCTGCAGCGGGTCCGTGACGAGGCGCACCGCTTCGCGATCAGCTATCAACGGCAGAAGCGCGGCAAGCGCATGGTCGAGAGCCTGCTCGACGAGGTGTCCGGTCTCGGCGAGGCACGCAAGAAGGCGCTGCTGCGTCAGTTCGGCTCGCTCAAGCGGCTGCGTGCGGCATCGGTCGAGGAGATCGCCACAGTTCCGGGCATCGGGCCGATGGTCGCGCAGGCCGTGGTCGACGCGCTCGAGGCATCGGCCCCCGCACCGGCGGTCAACACCGCGACCGGCGAGATCATCGACTGACGTCCTCGCGGCGCCGGTGCTGCGCCCAGCCGTGGGACCGACGGTGTGACAGGCTCGCCGTGTCGCGACTTGCGCACACTGTCGGGAAGGATGCACGTGATCACCGATCCGAGGTTCGAGCTGGTCCTCGTCACCGGGATGTCCGGTGCGGGGCGGTCGACCGCCGCTCGGGCGCTCGAGGACATCGGCTGGTTCGTCATCGACAACCTTCCGCCGGCGTTGCTCCCTGCAGCGGTCGAGCAGATGACGACGTCGGCGGATGTGCAGCGCCTGGCCGTTGTCGTCGACGTACGCGGCGGCAGCATGTTCGTCGACCTCGAGCGTGCTCTCGACGCGGTGCTCGCCGACGGTGTCGACCTCAGGGTGGCCTACCTCGAGGCGGGCGACTATGAGCTCGTGCGCCGCTTCGAGTCGAGCCGTCGACCGCACCCGCTGCAGGGCGCTCGCGGGATCCTCGACGGACTGGTCAAGGAGCGGGCGCTGCTCGGCGACATGCGGGCCCGCGCCGACATCGTCATCGACACCTCCGCCCTCAACGTGCACGACCTGCGTCGCAAGGTCGATGCTGCCTTCGGCGGCAGCGATCGCGTTCAGCTGCGCGCCACAGTGATGTCGTTCGGGTTCAAGTACGGCCTGCCCATCGACGCAGACATCGTCAATGACGTGCGCTTCCTGCCCAACCCCTACTGGGAGCCGGAGCTGCGTGACCTCAGCGGGCTCGATGCTGAGGTGAGCGACTTCGTCACCGAGCTGCCCGAGGCGCGCGAGTTCCTCGACCGGATGGCCGGGATGGTCGACTTCGTCAGCGACGGCTATCTGCGCGAAGGCAAGCGCTATGTCACCGTCGCGATCGGGTGCACGGGGGGCAAGCACCGCAGCGTCGCCATGGCCGAGAACCTCGCGGCTCGTCTGGTGAAGGTCGGTGTCGAGGTCCTCACTGTGCACCGCGACCTGGGTCGCGAGTGAGCGGGGGAGTGCCCGCCCGTCACCCCGGGCGGGCACCCGGTCCGGCGCACAACGGTCCCAAGGTGGTGGCGCTCGGTGGGGGTCACGGCCTCGCCGCGACCCTGCGGGCCCTGCGTCGGGTGACCGACGACGTCACCGCGGTCGTCGCGGTGTCCGACGACGGCGGCTCGAGCGGACGGCTGCGGCAGGAGTTCGACGTCGTACCCCCGGGTGACCTGCGGATGGCCCTCGCAGCGCTCTGCGGTGACGACACCTGGGGCCGCACCTGGAGCCGGGTCGTGCAGCACCGGTTCGCAGGCACCGGCGACCTGGCCGGGCACTCGCTGGGCAACCTGCTGATCACCGCGCTGTGGGAGGAGACCGGCGACATCGTCACCGGCCTCGACTGGGTAGGGGCGCTGCTCGGCGCCCACGGCCGGGTGCTCCCGGTCGCGACCCGACCTCTGCAGGTGGTCGCCGATGTCGCGGGGCTCCACCCCGAGGACCCCTCCATCGTCGAGCGCATCGTCGGTCAGGTCCAGGTGGCGACGACGCCCGGCGAGGTCGTGGGTCTGCACCTCGAGCCCGCCGACGCCGAGGCCTGCCCGGCGGCGGTCGAGGCGATCGAGGCAGCCGACGCCATCGTCCTCGGTCCGGGCTCGTGGTTCACCAGCGTGCTCGCGCCGCTCCAAGTGGCGGGCATCGGCCGGGCCGTGCTCGAGGCTCACGGCCGCGTCGTGGTGGTGCTCAACCTCGCTCCACAGCCGGGCGAGACCGACGGCTTCTCACCCCAGCGCCACCTCGAGGTGCTCGCCGCCCAGATGCCCGGGCTGCGCGTCGACACCGTCCTCGCCGACCCGGCTGGGGTACGTGACATCGATGCGCTCGCCGCGGCGGCCACCGCCCTCGGCGGTCGGCTCGCCCTCGCCCCGGTCGCCAGCCGCGACGGCAGCCCCAACCACGACGTCGACCTGCTCGCCTCCGCCCTCGGCGGAGTCCTCAGCACCTGACCGAATCCACTCGCCTTGACCCACCGGTGCCAGCAAGGGGTGCTCGCGCTGGAGCGGCTGGAGCGGCTGGAGCGGCTGGAGCGGGTGGAGCGGGGCACGCTGCGGGGTCGCCGGTGCGAGCCGACAGTGGTGGTGAGCTGCTCTCTCACGTGGCTTCGGGCACATCGTGGGGATGCCCGCGGCAGGGTTGTTGACCCAGGTGGCAGGATGCGCCGCATGGCAATGACGGCTGCGGTCAAGGACGAGTTGGCGCGCCTCCCGATCACCAAACCCTGCTGTCGCAAGGCCGAGGTGTCGGCGGTGCTCCGCTTCGCGTCGGGTCTGCACATCGTGGGCGGCAAGATCGTGATCGAGGCCGACCTCGACACCGCCTTCGCCGCACGGCGTCTGCGCAAGGACATCGCCGAGGTCTTCGGGCACTCCAGCGAGCTGTCCGTCGTGCACCCCGGTGGGCTGCGCAAGGGCAACCGCTACCTCGTACGAGTCCACGCCGACGGTGAGCAGCTCGCGCGACAGACCGGCCTCGTCGACGCCAGCGGGCGACCCGCACGCGGGCTGCCCACGGCCATCGTCAACGGCTCGCTCTGTGATTCCGAGGCGGCCTGGCGCGGTGCGTTCCTGGCCCACGGATCGCTGACCGAGCCTGGTCGCTCGTCCGCCCTGGAGGTGACCTGCCCCGGCCCGGAGGCAGCACTCGCCCTGTCCGGAGCCGCTCGTCGCCTCGGCATCGCCGCCAAGCCGCGCGAGGTGCGCGGCGTGGACCGCGTCGTGATCCGCGACGGCGACGCCATCGCCGCACTGCTCACGCGCCTCGGGGCCCACGAGTCGGTGCTGGCCTGGGAGGAGCGACGGATGCGCCGCGAGGTCCGTGCCACCGCCAACCGCCTCGCGAACTTCGACGACGCCAACCTGCGCCGCTCCGCCCGAGCCGCCGTCGCGGCCGGCGCCCGGGTGCAGCGGGCTCTGGAGATCCTGGCCAACGAGGTGCCCGATCACCTGGCCGAGGCCGGCCGGCTCCGGATCGAGCACCAGCAGGCCTCCCTCGAGGAGCTCGGCGCCCTCGCCGACCCGCCCATGACCAAGGACGCGATCGCCGGTCGGATCCGCCGCCTGCTGGCGCTCGCCGACAAGCGAGCCGTCGAGCTCGGCATCCCCGACACCGAAGCCGGCATCCCCGCCGACCTCGTCGACGCCGACTGACCCCGCCCCAACCCGAGTAACAGGTCCAACGGTCGCTAACAGGGAGTTCTTAGCGACCATTGGACCTGTTACTCGGGGAGGGGCCGGGGCTGGGTGTGACGTACTGCCCAGTAGGTTCTCGGGCACGCAAACGCTTCCATGTGTCCGATAGGGTCGTAGTGCCACGCGGGCACCGGGCGGTGCCCCTGACCGAAGAGCCGGCAACGAGGCCGGCTGTCGTCTCTCGACTCAAGACGAGGACTGAAGACCCGTGACCGTTCGTGTTGGTATCAACGGCTTTGGCCGTATCGGCCGCAACTTCTACCGTGCGCTCGAGGCGCAGGGCGCAGACGTCGAGATCGTCGCCGTCAACGACCTG
This sequence comes from Candidatus Nanopelagicales bacterium, assembly GCA_025351185.1. GTDB lineage: Bacteria > Actinomycetota > Actinomycetes > S36-B12 > CAIYMF01 > Longivirga. The sequence continues at coordinate 12,313 of JANXWJ010000014.1, read as the reverse complement.
ACCGATAACGCCACCCTGGCCCACCTGCTCAAGTACGACTCGATCCTGGGCCGTCTCGGCTCGGACGTGAAGGCGACCGACGACGCGATCCTGGTCGGCGACAAGAAGATCGTCGCCCTCGCCGAGCGCGACCCGGCAAAGCTGCCCTGGGGCGACCTCGGCGTCGACTTCGTCATCGAGTCGACCGGCTTCTTCACCGACGCGACCAAGGCCCATGGCCACATCGACGGCGGCGCCAAGAAGGTCATCATCTCCGCGCCCGCCAAGGGCGAGGACGCCACGATCGTCATGGGCGTCAACCAGGGCATCTACGACCCTGCTGCGCACACGATCATCAGCAACGCGTCCTGCACCACGAACTGCCTCGCCCCGATGGCCAAGGTCATCAACGACGAGTTCGGCATCGTGAGCGGTCTCATGACCACGATCCACGCCTACACCAACGACCAGGTCATCCTCGACTACCCGCACGCCGACCTGCGTCGTGCACGCGCCGCGGCGATCAACATGATCCCGACCAGCACCGGTGCGGCCAAGGCCATCGGCCTCGCGCTGCCCGAGCTCAAGGGCAAGCTCGACGGCTACGCCATGCGCGTCCCGGTCCCGACCGGTTCGGCCACCGACCTCACGGTCGTGCTCGAGCGCGAGGCGACCGCCGCCGACATCAACGCCGCGATCAAGGCAGCTGCCGAAGGCGCGATGAAGGGCGTCCTGGAGTACACCGAGGACCCGATCGTCTCCTCCGACATCGTCACCAACCCGGCGTCGTGCATCTTCGACGCCGGCATCACCAAGGTCCTCGGCAACACCGCCAAGGTCCTCGGCTGGTACGACAACGAGTGGGGCTACAGCAACCGCCTCGTCGACCTGACCGTGTACGTCGGCAAGTCCCTCTAGGACTGTCATCGTGCAGACGATCGACGACCTCGACGTCGCCGGTCGCCGAGTCCTCGTGCGGGTGGACTTCAACGTCCCGCTCGACGACGCCGGCGATGGCACCCGTCGTATCACTGACGACGGCCGCATCCGCGCGGCGCTGCCGACCATCGAGTCGCTGCGCTCACGCGGGGCGCGCGTCATCCTCGTCGCCCACCTCGGTCGACCCCAGGGCGAGGCCAAGCCCGAGCTCTCGCTGGCACCAGCGGCCGCTCGTCTCTCCGAGCTGCTCGGTGCCCCCGTCGCTTTTGCGACCGACGTCATCGGAGACTCGGCGAAGACCGTCGTAGCCGCGCTCGGTGACGGCGACGTAGCCCTGCTCGAGAACGTCCGCTATGACGCCCGCGAGACGAGCAAGGATGCCGCCGAGCGCGGCGCCCTCGCCGCTGAGCTGGCGTCGCTCGCGGACCTCTTCGTGAGCGAGGGCTTCGGCGTCGTGCACCGCGAGCAGGCGAGCGTCACCGACGTCGCGCGGCTGCTTCCGCACGCCGCCGGACGCCTCGTGCTCGCCGAGGTCGAGGTCTTCCGCAAGGTCCTCGGCGACCCCGACCGGCCCTACGCCGTCGTGCTCGGCGGCTCCAAGGTCAGCGACAAGCTCGGAGTCATCGAGAACCTGCTGAGCTCGGTCGACCGGCTCCTCGTCGGCGGCGGCATGTGCTTCACGTTCCTTGCCGCACAGGGCAAGAACGTCGGCTCGTCGCTGCTCGAGGCCGACCAGATCGAGACGGTCAAGGGACTCATCGCGACGGCCGAGGCGCGGGGCGTGGAGCTCGTGCTCCCCGTCGACGTGATCGTCGCGACGGCGTTCGCGGCCGATGCCGACCACAAGGACGTCTCGGTCGACGACATCGAGGACGGCTGGATGGGCCTCGACATCGGACCCAACAGCAGCGCGCTGTTCGCCGAGCGTCTCGCCGATGCCAAGACGGTCGTCTGGAACGGCCCCATGGGCGTGTTCGAGATGGCTCCCTACGCCGAGGGCACCCGCGCGTTGGCCGACGCGATCACCCGGGTCGACGGCCTCACGGTCGTGGGCGGTGGCGACAGCGCAGCCGCCGTACGTCTGCTCGGGATCGACGAGTCCGGCTTCTCCCACATCTCCACCGGGGGTGGTGCGTCGCTGGAGTTCCTCGAGGGCCGCACGCTGCCCGGCATCGCAGTCCTGGAGGACTGAACCATGGCCTCAGGCCGACTCCCGCTCATGGCGGGGAACTGGAAGATGAACCTCAACCACCTCGAGGCGATCGCGACGGTGCAGAAGCTCGCCTTCGCGCTCACCGAGGCCGACCTCGCCGCATGCGAGGTCGCGGTGATCCCGCCGTTCACCGACATCCGATCGGTGCAGACCCTGATCGACGCCGACAAGCTCGACCTCAAGTACGGCGCGCAGGACGTCTCGGCGTTCGACAAGGGCGCCTACACCGGCGAGATCAGCGGCGCGATGCTGGCCAAGCTCGGCTGCACGTTCGCCGTGGTCGGGCACAGCGAGCGACGGGAATACCACGCGGAGACCGACCAGCTCGTGGGGGCGAAGGTGCAGGCGGCCTACCGCCACGGACTCACCCCGATCCTCTGCGTCGGTGAGGGTCTCGAGATCCGCCAGGCGGGCACGCACGTGGCCCACACCCTGGCGCAGCTCGACGGCGCGCTGGCCGGCCTGCCTGCTGACAAGGCGCGCACGCTGGTCGTGGCCTACGAGCCGGTCTGGGCGATCGGCACCGGCGAGGTGGCGACACCGGCTGACGCGCAGGAGGTGTGCGCGGCCATCCGGACCCGGCTCGCCGAGCTCTACTCCGGCGACCTCGCCGACGGCGTCCGCGTGCTGTACGGCGGCTCGGTCAAGGCCTCGAACGTCGCCGCGATCATGGCTCAGCCCGATGTCGACGGTGCGCTCGTCGGTGGCGCGAGCCTCGACCCTGACGAATTCGTCGCCATTGCGAAGTTCCGCCTGCACCCGCCCGAGACGGCCTGAGGGCCACCTCGACCGATGCTCGAGGCACGTCCTACGACAGCCCTACCGCGACTTCCTCGAGGGCCTCGCGCCGCGCCGTTCCGGGCAACCGGGCGGCGCGGCGTCGAACCGCGAGGAACGTCACGTATCCTGACCTGACGCTCCGGGTTCCCGGCGCGCGCCGAGGGGAAGTGAACAGCACCGTGGTCCTGGTCTTCGAGATCCTGCTGATGATCATCAGCGGGCTGCTCATCGTGCTCGTCCTCCTGCACAAGGGGAAGGGCGGCGGCCTCTCTGACATGTTCGGCGGTGGCATCTCCTCATCCTTCGGTGGCTCCAGCGCCGCGGAGCGCAACCTCGACCGCATCACGGTCGGGCTCGGTATCACCTGGGCCGCGCTCATCATCGGTCTCGGCCTGTTGCTCAAGGCGGCCTGACCCCCGCTCGTCGCAAGACTGCTCGGCGCAGGAGCCTGCTCGTCTCACTCCCTGCTCGTCCCGCTCGCGAGAAAGGCACCACCTGTGGCCAGTGGCAGTGCGATCCGAGGAAGCCGTGTCGGCGCCGGACCCATGGGTGAGGCTGAGCGCGGTGACTCCGCGCCGCGGCACCGGGTCACGTTCTACTGCGCCAACGCGCACGAGACGCGTCCGAGCTTCGCCGCCGAGGCAGCGATCCCGGAGACCTGGGACTGCCCGCGCTGCGGTCTGCCGGCCGGGCGCGACAAGGAGAACCCTCCCGCCGCACTGAAGGTCGAGCCGTACAAGACGCACCTGGCCTACGTGAAAGAGCGTCGCAGCGACGCCGACGGCGAGGCCATCCTCAACGAGGCCCTCGCCAAGCTCCGGGGCAAGTAGCCGCCCCCGCACCCGCCACGACGGCCGGTCCCCACCGGGGGACGGGCCGTCGTGCGTTCCGCGCCCGCTCACCAGAGACCAGCCCCGAGTCACCCCCCGAATCGTTGGTTCTGGCACTGAACTTGAGGATTCGGGCAGTAGCTCGAGGGACCTGTGTGGTCAGGGACTGGCGAGGCGGCGCAGGTCGAGCGGGAGAGCCGCGGCGGCGGCCTCGTCGAGGAGCACGAGGGTGCGCTCGCGGCCACGGGCACCGGCGGCCGGCACCTGCACGGGGCCGGCATCGGAGAGCGCGAGGCGCACTGCGTCGGCCTTGGCGGACCCCGATGCGATGATCCAGATCTCACGCGATGCCAGCAGCGCGGGCATCGTGAGCGACACCCGGGTCGGCGGCGGCTTGGGGGAGCCGTGCACGCCCACGACCGTGCGCACGGTCTCGTGGATGCCGGCCATCTGCGGGAACAGGCTGGCCACGTGGGCATCGGGGCCGATCCCGAGGAGGCACACGTCGAACGACGGCAGCGCCGCGTGGTCCTCCATGCGCGAGTGCGACTTGAGCTCCTCGGCGTACGCCGCAGCCGCACGGTCTGCGTCGAGGCCAGAGTCGGAGGTCGGCATCGCATGCACGTGCGTCGGATCGACCGGGACGTGGTCGAGAAGCGCGGCCCGCGCCTGCGCGTCGTTGCGGTCGGGGTCGCCCGCGGGCACGAAGCGGTCATCACCCCACCAGACGTGGAGAGCCGGCCAGTCGATGGCGTCGTGCGACGGCGAGGCCGCGAGCGCGGCGAGGCAGGCGATCCCGAGGGTGCCGCCCGTGAGGCAGACGTGAGCCACCCGACCGTCGGACTGCGCCTCGACGAGTGCGGTCACCAGCCGGGCGGCGATCGCGTCGTTGAGGGTCGCCTCGTCGCGGTGGACGAGGACCTCCGGGGTGCTCACCCGCCACTCCTTGGGGCGGCCCGAGGCGCCGGTGCCTTCGACACCGCAGTCTTCGACGCGGTGGCCTTCGTGGCCGCAGGCTTTGTACGCACAGCCTTCGTGCCCGGCGCCGCGGCCGGGGCACCCTTCGTGGTCGACGTCTTCGCGTGCACAGCCTTGCTTGTCGGCACCTTCGTGGGCACCGACTTCGTGGCCGCTGATTTCTTCGGCACTGATTTCTTGGCCACCGCCTGCTTCGGCACTGATTTCTTCGGCACTGATCTTCTCGCCACTGCCTTCTTCGCGAGCGGCTTCTTGGTGGCCGACGCGGCCGCGAGCCGCCTGCTGGTCGCCACGACGGCGGGGGCCGTCGTGGCGCGCGCTCGGGAGCCGCGTACCGACGGGGTGGCCTCGGTGGGAGCGTTGCGGACGTTCTCGGGGGTGCCGGCGTCGGCCTGGGAGGTCCGCATCACGGGCGCCTCGGTCGACTTCTTGCGCACCGCCTTCTCGCCATCGCCGGCATGCGGCGCGAAGTCGATCAGGTGGATCAGCGCATCGAGGGTCTCGCCATAGATCTCGTCGGGGTCAAGGCGTCGCAGCTCCTCCGCGATGAGACCTTCGAGGCTCCGGCGCTGGAGCGCCGCCTCGCGATCGGGGAAGCCGGGACGCGTCATCGTGGCGACGCGGCCGTCGGGACGGCTGATGGTGATGTCACCGCGCTGGATGTGGATCGTGACCTCGGTGATCCCTGGGCCGCGGCTGTTGTGCACCGCCACCGGGACGCCGAGTCCACGCTGCATCCAGGCCGCCAGCATGACTCCCGAGGGGTTGCTCCGCTGGACGTGGACACTGGCTCCGGTGATGTTCTCGTAGGGGAGGTCGAGCGCCGAGGCGATCAGCGCACGCCACGGAGTCAGCCGGGTCCAGGCCAGGTCGGTGTCGCCGGCGTGATAGCTGCGCCGGCGCAGGTCGAGGGCCTTGAGCGGACGCGACGACGCCGACGTGTCGGTGATGCGTCGCTGCGCCAGCTTGCCCACCGGGTCCTGGGAGGGCACCTCCGGTGCATCCTCGGGCCACCAGACCACGACGGGTGCGTCGGGGACGAGCAGCGGCAGCACGACCGAGGAGACGTGGTGCGCGAGCGGTCCACGCAGGCGCAGCACCGCGAGCTCACCGAGCCCGTCGCTGCCGCCCACGGTGATCTCGGCATCGAGGCGAGCGGGGCCACGGCCGGGGCGGGGGATCGCGGTGAGGATCCGGCACGGGTGCTCCCGAGCGGCCTCCGCTGCGGCGCGTACTGCGTCGGACTGCGACGCCTCGTCGGTGATGATGACGAGCGTCAGCACCCGCCCGACTGCAGACGAGCCCTGTCGGAACCGCTCCGCCGAGATCGCGGTGCCCACCTGCGCCGCAGTGGTGTCTTCGAGTCGCACGCTCATGGTCGCCTCCAGGTACGCCCGTCGCGGGCGAGCATGTCGTGCGCGGAGGCCGGACCCCAGGTGCCCGACTCGTACTGGTCGGGCAGGCCCTTGTCGGCCCAGTGATCGAGGATCGGGTCGAGCACCTTCCAGCCGAGCTCCACCTCCTCGTGCCGGGGGAACAGCGGCGGATCGCCGAGGAGCACGTCGAGGATCAGCCGCTCATAGGCCTCTGGGCTCGACTCGGTGAAGGAGTCGCCGTAGGCGAAGTCCATGTTGACGTCGCGCACCTCCATCTGGGTGCCGGGCACCTTCGAGCCGAAGCGCATCGTCACTCCCTCGTCGGGCTGGATACGGACGACGAAGGCGTTCTGCCCGAGCTCCTCGGTGTCAGTCGCGGCGAATGGCAGGTGCGGTGCGCGCTTGAACACCACAGCGAGCTCGGTCACGCGCCGGCCGAGACGCTTGCCGGTGCGCAGGTAGAACGGCACGCCAGCCCAGCGACGAGTGTCGACCCCGAGGCGTACGGCCGCGAAGGTCTCGGTGTGCGAGGTCGGCGCGATGCCGTCCTCGTCGAGGAAGCCGATGACGGGGGAGCCGCCCTGCCATCCTGCGGCGTACTGACCTCGCGCGGTGTGCCGGTCGAGGTCAGTCGGCAGCGTGATCGCCGTCAGTACCTTCTCCTTCTCCCGACGTACCTCGTTGGCCTGGAACGACAACGGTTCTTCCATCGCTGTGAGCGCGAGGAGCTGCAGGAGGTGGTTCTGCATGACGTCACGCGCGGCGCCGATGCCGTCGTAGTAGCCGGCGCGGCCACCGATGCCGATGTCCTCAGCCATGGTGATCTGCACGTGGTCGACGTAGTTGGCGTTCCAGATCGGCTCGAACATGGTGTTGGCGAAGCGCAGCGCCAACAGGTTCTGCACCGTCTCCTTGCCGAGGTAGTGGTCGATGCGGAAGACCGACCCGGACGGGAACACCTCGTCGATCGTCGCGTTGAGCTCCCGGGCGCTCTGCAGATCGTGGCCGAACGGCTTCTCGATGACGACGCGGCGCCAGGCCCCGTCACCCGACGCCGAGAGGCCCGAGCGCTTGAGCTGCTGGACCACGTCGCCGAAGAACTTGGGCGGGATGGAGAGATAGAACGCGTGGTTGCCCCGGGTGCCGCGGACCCGGTCGAGGTCGAGGACCGTCTGCGAGAGCTGGTCGAAGGCGGCCTCGTCAGCGAAGTCGCCGGCGACGAACCGGATGCCCTTGCACATCTCCTGCCAGACGTCCTCGCGGAACTCGGTGCGAGCGTGCTCGCGCACCGAGTCGTGCACGATCTGCGCGAAGTCCTGATCAGCCCAGTCCCTGCGGGCGAAGCCCACCAGGGCGAAACCCGGCGGCAGCAAGCCTCGGTTGGCGAGGTCGTAGACCGCGGGCATCAGCTTCTTGCGCGCGAGGTCGCCGGTGACACCGAAGATGACCAGGCTGCACGGCCCGGCGATCTTAGGCAGGCGGCGGTCGCGCGGATCGCGCAGCGGGTTCTCCGACGGCGTCCAGATGGCTGTCCTCATGGCGTGCCTCTCGCGTCCTGGTGCTGGTCGAGCTGGGTCTGCGTACGCCGGTCAGCGGCCAGCGGCGACGCGAGCGTCGGCCAGTGCGGAGGTGACGGTCGAGAGCAGGGACTCCCACGCGCTCACGAACTTCTCGACACCTTCGTCCTCAAGGACCTTCACGACATCGTCGAGGTCGATGCCGGCGGCAGTGAGCGCGTCCAGTGCCGCGTGGGCAGCCGCGTATTCAGCGACGATCGTGTCGCCGGTGACCTCGCCGTGGTCGCGGGTGGCGTCGAGGGTCGCCTCGGGCATGGTGTTGACGACGTCGGTCGTGACGAGGTCGACGACGTAGCGCGTGTCGGAGTAGTGCGGGTCCTTGACGCCGGTCGATGCCCAGAGCGGACGCTGCACGTGCGCGCCTGCGGCGGCCAGCGCCTGCCACCGGTCGCTCGCCACGACAGCCGCGAATGCCTCGTGGGCCACCCGTGCGTTGGCGATCGCCGCGGTGCCGCGCAAGGGCGAGTCGGCGGGCAGCCGCTTGTCGACCTCGGAGTCGACCCGGCTGACGAAGAACGACGCGACGCTCTCGATCGTCGACAGGTCGTGACCGTTGGTCCGGGCCGCCTCCAGACCGGCGAGCCAGGCGTCGAGCACGGCGCCATAGCGGGCGACGGAGAAGATGAGGGTGACGTTGACACTGATCCCCTCGGCCAGCACAGCGGTGATCGCCGGCAGGCCTTCGACGGTCGCGGGCACCTTGATCAGGACGTTGGGCCGGTCGACCGACCAGTGCAGCGCCTTGGCCTCTGCCACGGTCGCCGCGGTGTCCTTGGCGAGCCGCGGGTCGACCTCGATGCTCACCCGGCCGTCGACGCCGTGGGTGGATGCGTAGACCGGCGCGAGCACGTTGCAGGCCCAGCGGACGTCGTAGGTCGTCAGCGACCGCACGGCCTCGCCGACGTCGATCCCGCGGACGGCGAGGTCACGCACCTGGTCGGCATAGTCGGCCGCCCCGGTGCTGATCGCCTTCTCGAAGATCGAGGGATTGGTGGTGACGCCCACGACGTGAGAGGTCTCGACGAGGTCCGCGAGGCCGCCGCCCGAGAGTCGACCGCGATCGAGGTCGTCGAGCCAGATGGAGACTCCGGCGGTGGACAGGGCTGCAAGGCGATCCGTCATACCCACGACCCTAACGAGCGAGCGGGTGCGCGTCTGCCCGCACCCGTCGATGTTCGCGACTGTTCACAGGTGGGCCGGGCCGGTCACGGACAGCCCGGTCCTCCTCACAGCGAGGCGAGCGACTCCCTCGCGGCTGCGACGACGGCGTCCGAGGTGATGCCGAACTCACGGAACAGCGTCTGTGCGTCGGCGGAGGCACCGAAGTGCTCGAGGGACACGGCCCGGCCGTGGGTGCCCAGGTACTTCCACCAGCCCTGCGCGATGCCCGCCTCGACCGACACCCGGGCGCGGACCGACGACGGCAGCACCTGCTCGCGGTAGGCGGTGTCCTGCTCCTCGAACCACTCGACGCACGGCATGGACACGACGCGGGTCGGTACCCCGTCAGCCTCGAGCGTCTCGCGGGCAGCGAGCGCCAGTGACACCTCGGATCCGGTCGCGAGCACGATGGCATGCGGTGCACCACCGGTCGCCTCGGCGAGGACGTAGCCACCCTGCGCCGCACCGGCCGCCGGGGCGTAGACCGTGCGGTCCAGCGTCGGCAGGTTCTGGCGGGTCAGTGCGAGGCCCGTCGGCGTACGGCGACGCAGGATCTCGCCCCACACCACCGAGGTCTCGTTGGCATCACCGGGTCGTACGACCGACAGGCCCGGGATGGCACGCAGCGCCCAGAGGTGCTCGACCGGCTGATGTGTGGGACCGTCCTCGCCGAGGCCGATCGAGTCGTGGGTCCACACGAAGGTGACGTTGGTCTGCATGATCGCTGCGAGTCGCACGGCCCCGCGCATGTAGTCGCTGAACACCAGGAACGTGCCGCCGAACGGGCGCAGCAGGTTCGAGAGCGACATGCCGTTGAGCGCCGATCCCATGGCGTGCTCGCGGATCCCGAAGTGGAGGATCCGTCCGTAGGGCGACTGGCTCTTGCCGAAGGGCGACGTCGCTGACACGTCGGTGCCGGCGGGGAGGAACGACGGGGCCCCCTCGATGGTGGTGTTGTTGCTCTCCGCGAGGTCGGCGCTGCCGCCGACGAACTCCGGGAGCGCCGAGGCGATCGCCTGGATGACCTCGCCGCTCGCCTTGCGGGTCGCGACGTCCTTGCCGGCTGGGAACTGCGGCAGCGTGAGGTCATCCGGCAGCGTGCCCGCGACGAGGCGGTCGAGAAGCGCGGCACGGTCGGCGTTGGCGATGCGCCAGGCGGCGTAGTCGACGTCCCACGCGGCATGCAGCGCGGCACCGCGATCGCCCACCTCACGGGTGCGGGCCAGGACGTCGTCGGCCACCTCGAAGGACTTCTCGGGGTCGAAGCCGAGCAGCTCCTTGACCGCGGCGACCTCCGGGGCGCCGAGAGCGGAACCGTGCGCCTTGAAGGTGTTGCGCAGCGTCGGCGCCGGCCACCCGATGATCGTGTGCAGCGCGATGAAGGACGGCCGCTCCGTCTCGGCCTTCGCGGCGTCGAGGGCGGCAGCCAGGCCAGCGACGTCGACCTTGCCGTCCTCGCCGACGCCGACGCTCTGCACGTGCCAGCCGTAGGCGGCGTAACGGGCGACGACGTCCTCGCTGAAGGCCACCGCGGTGTCGTCCTCGATCGAGATCTTGTTGTCGTCCCAGACGACCGTGAGGTTGCCCAGCTTCTGGGTGCCGGCCAGCGACGAGGCCTCGGAGGTGACGCCCTCCTCGAGGTCTCCGTCGGAGGCGATGACCCAGACGTGGTGGTCGAAGATGCTGGTGCCGGCAGCGGCATCCGGGTCGAGGAGGCCGCGCTCATAGCGCTGGCCCATCGCCATGCCGACCGCGGTCGCGAAGCCCTGGCCGAGCGGACCGGTGGTGGTCTCCACGCCCCGGGTGTGGTGGCGCTCAGGGTGCCCCGGGGTACGCGATCCCCACGTACGGAAGGACTTCAGGTCCTCGAGCCGGAGACCGTAGCCCGACAGGAAGAGCTGGATGTAGAGGGTGAGCGAGGAGTGCCCGCATGACAGCACGAAGCGGTCGCGCCCGAGCCAGTCGGCGTCGGCCGGGTCGTGGCGCAGGAACTTCTGGAAGATGAGGTAGGCCGCGGGCGCCAGGCTCATCGCGGTGCCGGGGTGGCCGTTTCCGACCTTCTGCACGGCGTCCGCCGCGAGCACCCGGGCGGTGTCGACCGCGCGGTCGTCGAGGGGGGTCCACGACGTGGGATCGAAGGGCGCCGGGTCGAAGCCGGAGGCGCTGGTGGAGGGGGACACAGAGGCGGAGGACACCGAATCACTCGTCACAGCTCAGGACCCTACCGGCGGCAGGCCGTCCCGGGACCGGGCCGGTAGACTCATCGAGTTGGTAGGGATCCGGCAGCCACGGTCTGGCACCGCGGTCCGCCGTCCCGATACCTCTGCTGTGACCTAGGAGCGTGCGTGACCGCCGTCGACCCCCGTCCCGCCCTCACCGGTGGCTCCGAGGACGACGCGACCGCTGCCCCCGACGTGGTCGACATCCGAGAGGGCCTCGCTCCGGCTGGGGCGGTGCGCACCCGTTCGCGCGTCGCCGCCTTCGTGTCGCTGACCAAGCCGCGCATCATCGAGCTGCTGCTCGTGACGACCGTGCCGACGATGATCCTCGCCTCGGGCGGGGTGCCGTCGCTGCGGCTCGTCGCCGCGACCCTCGTCGGCGGGTTCCTCGCCGCAGGCGGCGCCAACGCCCTCAACATGTACATCGACCGCGACATCGACGGCCTCATGGCGCGCACCGGTCACCGGCCGCTGGTCACCGGCGAGGTGAGCCCGCGCGAAGGCATGGTCTTCGGTCTGACGCTCTCCGTGCTCTCGATCATCTGGTTCTGGTTCACGACGACTCCGCTCGCCGCCGCGCTGACGGTCGGCGCGATCCTGATGTACGTCGTGGGCTACACGCTCGTGCTCAAGCGGCGTACCCCTCAGAACATCGTCTGGGGCGGCGCCGCCGGCTGCATGCAGATCCTCATCGGTTGGGCTGCGGTGACCGGTTCGCTGAGCTGGGCACCGATCGTGCTCTTCGGCATCGTGTTCTTCTGGACGCCACCGCACTACTGGCCGCTCTCGCTGCGCTTCAAGGACGACTACGCAGCCGCCGGGGTGCCGATGCTGCCGGTGGTCGCTCCGCTGTCGCTCGTGGCGCGCGAGATCATCGGCTACTCCTGGGCGATGGTCGTGACCTCGCTGCTGCTCGTGCCGGCCGCCGGCATGAGCCCGTTCTACACGGTCACGGCCATGCTCCTCGGTGGCTGGTTCCTCTGGGAGGCGCACAGCCTCCTGCACCGGGTCCGGCGGGGCGAGGCCAACGTCAAGGCGATGCGCCTCTTCCACGGCTCGATCACCTACCTGGCGCTCCTCTTCCTCGCCGTAGGGATCGACGCCTTCCTCCCCTTCTAGACCCAATACCGTTCAGTTAGGTCTTCGTATCACGGGGTTGGAGGGGATGGGTTTTGTCTTGAGGGGGCTGTGGCCGGAGTGTTTCGCGGGCCATTTGGACATCTTGCGTTTGATGACGCGGGGGTTCGCGCGGCGTCGGCGG
>JANXWJ010000273.1 GCA_025351185.1 Candidatus Nanopelagicales bacterium | reverse complement strand
GTCGGTGCCGAAGAACATCTGTCCGCTGCTGAAATAGACGTAGTCGGGCTTCGTCACCGCGATGCAGCCAGCCGGCGTGTCGACCGTGAAGCAGGTTTCGTCGCTCATCGACGGGTAGGTGTAGATGCCGATACCGGCGAGGTGCAGCGGGTTGAACGGTGAGAACTCTCCGACCGTTGCGCCTTGAGGGGCAATGGCATAGAGCGCGTGCACCGCCGCGATCTGGTCGGGCGTGACGCGCTCATAGCGCTGGTTGGCGCCTCGCGATGCGACGAGCGAGGTCGCCACGACCAGGATGCCCACCGCGATCACCGAGGCGCGGGTGATGGGCCGCAGGCGCTCGAGGAGCGGCGCGATCGCATCGGTGGTGAAGACTGCGAACAGCGGCATCGCGAACAGGAAGCTCCGGACGACGACCTCGCCGCCATAGCTCTGTCCGGCGATCAGGGCGAAGGGGAGGAACGAGAGGGCGACGAAGGTGGGGAGCCACGGGGAACGGCGGCGCACGATCAGGCCGATCATCGCTGCGAGGAGGAACCCGCCCGAGGTCGCGAGCCGGAGATACTGCAGTCGCAGGTGCTCTGGTGAGCCGGTCACCCGCTTGCCCACTCCGCTGCCGATCGAGGATCCCACCTGACCGACGTCTCCGATGAGGCTGCCGAGGTGGCCCAGCCAGAAATCCGTGGCGCCGTAGGAGAACCACAGGGCGAACAGCAGACCCCCGGCGAGCCAGAGGAAGCGGAGCCGGGTGCGACCGGTGAGGGCGAGCACGGTCAGTGCCAGCACGGTGACGACCGGGGTGAGCTGGTGGCTCACGACGCTCGCGGCGATCGAGAGCACGAAGATCGCGCCGACCGCGACGTACTGCCGGGCACTCACTCCCGGAGCACGGTCCGGGCGGACGGCGACCAGCGCCTGCAGGAGCCGTCGCGCACTGGTCCGCGGTCCGTCGTGCCACCACTGCGAGATGCGGTCGCGGATCCGCACGTCGACCGGCGATCCCGCGACGAGCCCGAGCCACAGCAGCACCGAGACGAGGACGAGATAGAGCATCAGGTTGGTGGCCTGCGGCGAGAAGTAGTCCTGCTCGAACCAGTTGGCTGAGAAGAACAGCATGACCGCCAGCCACGTATAGCGACGACGACGACCGACCCGACGTGCGAGCAGCAGGAGGGGAATCAGATAGAGCAGGTTGTAGACGAGAGGCGCCCAGCGCAGAAGCCCTGTGGCGTCAGGGATCCCGGCCGAGACCGACAGGTTGGCGGTCGCAGCGAAAAAGCCAGGCCAGCTGAAGCGGGCGTCGAAGTTGGGCAGGATCGCGCCGTAGGTTCGGATGTAGTCGGTGAACCCGGCGTGCAGCCACGAGGTCGGGAACCCCGCGACCTCGTCAGATCCGTTCTGGTAGGTGAAGAGCACGATGATGAGCGTCACGGTCGTCGCCAGCAGCCAGCGCTCGCGCTGCCGTTCCTGGGACAGCTCGATGCCGGCGGCCGCAGCGATACAGGCAAGAGCGAGCACATAGCTCAGCGGCATGACGGAGATGAGGGCGTAGGCCGTCATCAGGTCCTGGTCTGTGTGGGTGACCGCCTGGAGATAGAGCAGCAACGCCGCGACGAGGAGCCACGGTGTGGGTCCGGCCTCGCGCAGCCGATACGACAGCGGGACAGCAGCGACCGGCACCAGCAGCTCGTCGGGAACCGGGACCGGGCGTCGCCAGATCGGCACCGCGATCAGGACGGCCAACAACGTGGGAACGAGCACCGACATCACCGGGTGCCACCACCCGGTCTGCAGCATGGCCATCGACACCAGGATCTGGGTGGCGATGCTGACGGCGACGGCGATTCCCGCGGAGGCGAGCAAGGACGGGAGACGCAGCCAGAGGGCCGCGGGGACGCCAGGGACGAGCAACGCGACGGCCAGTGCCGTCCAGGTGCGGCCGGGCACGTCGACGTCGACGAGCACGATCAGTGACTGGAGCAGTGAGAGCAGGAGGGCAGCGCTCAGGATGCCCCGGGACCGGGTGGTCGGCACGAACCGCCGCACTCTGCCTCCGGGCTCCTCGACGACGGGGGGTCCCGTGTCTTCTCTCAGCGGTGACGGGAGCTCACCGCTGTCGTGCACGTCGCGCCGGGAGACCCTGCGCACGTCCTTCACCTGACGACGATCGTGCGCGCGCAGATGTTTCCGGCGAAGCAGACTTCCTGCCGTGCCGGTCGGGCTGGGTCTGCGCCGTCCTGCTGAGGCCCACGGCCTGTGGACACAGGGTATCGGCCCTCCGTGCGCGACGACGCTACGTGCCAGGCACCATGTCCTCGTGACGATGCCGTGGCTCCGGGTGGGTGCAGTCGGCGGCGGCCTCGCGGCCGTCGCCGTCGTCGCTGTGCTCGGCAGCCGGGCCGCGGTCGGAACCGTCCCCCTGCCGCCGTCCGTCGCCGACGCCACGGCCCCCAGCACCTCGGAGGTGCTCGACCGGACCCACCCGTCCGGACAGGCGCCGGTGATCGATCGCGATCCGCGCTGGTCGACGGTCTACGTCGACGACTTCACCGGCACCGCACCGGAGCACTGGTATCTCTACTCGGGGGCGCCCTCGAGCGGTCCCGGCGGCTTCTGGGCACCCGCCAACGCCGTCGTCCTCGACGGCGAGCTGCGGCTGCGGACGACGTACGACGGGGTGAGGTGGGTCTCCGCCGGGCTGGCCCGGACCGCGGCGGCCCCGCTGCGCTACGGCAAGGTCGCGGTCCGCTTTCGCATGCTGCCGGCCACGGGTGTGTCCTATGCCCTGCTGCTCTGGCCGGACGACGAGGTCTGGCCGCCGGAGATCGACTTCGGTGAGGACGGCGGGGGCACCCGCGGTCTGAGCACCGCGACCCTGCACCATGCACCCGGCAACAGCATCGAGCAGCACCGGCTCGCCTCCGACTTCGCCCAGTGGCACACCCTGGGTGTCGAGTGGACGCCGGGACGGATCGACTACCTCGTCGACGGTCGGGTGTGGGCGTCCGACGTCGGCGACGCGGTCCCGAGCACCCCGATGCACCTCGCACTCCAGACGCAGACCTGGGGATGCGGCCTGGTCTTCGCGCAGTGTCCTGACCTCACCACTCCGGCGGTCACCGACCTCGAGGTCGACTGGGTCGTCGTCCAGAGCTACGTCGGCCCCTGACCTCGGGCGGGCGGATGCGCAGCGGCCGCCGCCCGATACAGGGGGCGGCCACCGATCATCTCCTCGACAACGGCTCAGGGCGTGTACGTGTAGGCGGTGACCCAGTCGACCCGGACGTGGCCGCTGGCCGTGTTCGACGGCACCGAGCCGTTGAGGGTCGTCTCGGTCTGCATGACCCAGTGCATCGGCTTGGACGGCACGAGCTTGGTCGAGGTCCCGACGACCTTGCCGTCGAGCAGGAACACCAGCTTGCCGGGAGTCCAGTCGATCGTCGCGGTGTGCCACCCGGCGAACGTGGTCGGCAGCGTGAACGCGTCCTGGCCCCCGCCCGAGCTCGCGAAGTGCGCGAACGCCGACATGTTCGAGTTGAGATCGCCTTCGGGAAAGTCGATCTCGCCGTCGGCTGGCCAGACGCCGGAGTCCGGCCAGAGGAGCCAGGCCACCTTGTAGCCGGCTGTCGAGTCCGCCTGGAACCGCGCGGAGAAGCGACCGTAGGTCATCTTCGGCAGCTTGGGCTGGGGTGCCGCGACGTAGTGCACGCCGGACTCCGTGTGCACCCAGAGGTCCATCATCCCGCCGGCGGCCGACATCGTCCGGCCCGGGTTGTAGACGCCGTGGCCGCTGGTGTCCTTCCACGGTGAGGGATACGCGCCCCAGCGCGAGCCGTAGGACGAGAGGAACGACCCGAGCGGCGCCGCGGTGGTGAAGTCGTCGGCGAAGACCTGGGTCCACCCCGGGAGGTTGCCGGTCGGCATCGCGTTGGGGTTGACCGTGGGGGTCGGCGTGGGCGTGGGGGCTGCCGTGGTCGGTGCCGGGGTCGCGCTGGTGTCGGTCGGGGCCGGCGCGGGCGACGACGAGGTCGGGGCTGTCGAGGTCGGGATGTCGGTCGGCGTTGCGGTGTCGGTCACGGACGGACTCGGGCTCGGGCTCGCGGTCGGGGCGGCGTCGCGACGCCGACGGTAGGTCTCGGTGGCTGCGCCGA
>JANXWJ010000269.1 GCA_025351185.1 Candidatus Nanopelagicales bacterium | reverse complement strand
GGACCTGCTGGTGCTCGCCGCGTTCCGGGCGATCTGGGGCTGGGGGTGGCCAACCGCAGTGGCCTACTCCCTGTTTGCCCTCAGCTCGCTGACAACCGTCAGCTTCCTGTGGGTGAGCCAGGTATGGCTCGGCGCACCCGGGGTGATCGCACTCGGCCTTCTTCTCCTCACCACCGTGAATGCAGTTCGTCGACCGACCATCTGGCGCCACCTTGTCGCCTGGATCGCGTTGCTCGTCGCTCTGGGACTTTCCGAGCGTTCCGCGGTCGAAGCCGTCTGCGTGGGCGCGTTCCTGGTCGTCGCATTCTCAAGGGACCAGGGCGGTGTGCTGCGTTTCGCCGTGCGGAACTGGCGGTTGTACGTCGGGTCGTTCGTCGTCCTGTCGGCGTATGCGGTCGTCTACCTGCAGGCCGCGTCGAGCGCCTCGGGCGACGCGCTCCTCGATGTCCGCCCTTCCGCCGCAGGTCTGCTGCCCAACATGGCCGAAGGTCTGGGCCAGTCGGTGGCTCCGGGACTGCTCGGTGGCCCGTGGTTCCTCGACGCGACTCCCGTCGTGGCCCACGCAGAGATGTCGAGTCTGGCCGTTCTCCTCGTGCTCGAGGCGCTCCTCGGGATCGCCATCGCCGTCCTGGTGGTGCGTCGCCGTGGACTGGCCCCGCTACTGCTGCTCGTCATCGTCGTCGCGCTGGCCCTCGGTCTCATCGCGGTTGCCCGCGGAGGACCCGGCGGCCTGATCGCGATGCGCGACTACCGGTATTTCGCATCCCTGGCGGTGTGGTGGCCATTGCTGCTGGTGCTTGCTCTCGTCGATCCCGGCGACCCGGTAAGGGGGGCATGGCCCGCGCGGTTCCCAGAGCAGGTCCGTCGAACCTGCTCCCTCCACCCTGTCGTCTGGGCAGTCGTGGCGCTGGTCGCTGCGAACGGGGCGCTCCTCACTACCTACCTCGCTGCGGACCGGTTCCGTCAGAGCACGTCGAAGGCGTATCTCGAGCGCAGCCTTGCTGACCTCGCGACGCTCGGGCCGGTCGTCATTGTCGATCGACCGCTGCCTGACGCCGTGGTGCCGGGAATCCTGACGACGCAGGCGTTCGCCTCCCGAGTGCTGAGCGCAGCGAGCCCACGCCCGTCGTTCGACCAGATCACCTCCCATCTCTATGCGCTCACCAACGATGGTGCGGTCGTACCCGCCGACGCGGAGGGCGGGACGATCTCACCACCTGGTCCGGACGGCGTCTGCGGTTACGCCGTGAAACCGGGATCTACTGCGCGCGTGCCGTTGAACGACGGTCTCTTCGCGTGGACATGGTGGGCACGGATCGACTATCTGGCGCAGAGCGACACCACCCTCACCGTCACGATGGGAGACCAGGTCATCTCAGTTCCAGTTGCGATGGGACCTCACACCGTTTTCGTCCCCTATGTGGGTGCCGTGCGATCGGTGCGCATCGCCGCACCTGAGTCCGGCGGCGGCGTGTGCGTGGCGGGAATCCATGTCGGCCTCGGCGCCCCGGCGCCTCACTAGGTTGTTCGGGTGCGCATCGCGGTGACGGGTGGGATCGGGTCAGGCAAGAGCTCGATGTCGGCCTGCCTGGCCGCCCTCGGCGCGATCGTCATCGACGCGGACCTGATCGCGCGCGAGGTCGTGGGGCCGGGCACTCCCGGCCTCGCCGCGGTCGTCGCAGAATTCGGCAGCGCGGTGCTGCGGCCCGACGGCGCCCTCGACCGCGCCGCGCTGGCTGCTGTGGTCTTCACCGATCCCGAGCGCCGGGCTGCGCTCGAGGCGATCGTGCACCCCCTCGTGGGGGCGAGGTCGGCGCAGCTCCTCGCCGCCGCCCCGGCCGACGCGGTGGTGGTCTACGACGTACCCCTGCTGGTGGAGTCCGCCGGGGGAGCGCTCGGACGCACCGGCGAGTTCGACGCCGTCGTGGTGGTCGAGGCTCCGCTGGAGACGCGGGTGCGTCGGCTCGTGGGTCGTGGCCTGACCGAGGGTGACGCCCGGGCCCGGATCTCGGCGCAGGCCACCGACGACGCGCGACGTGCCATCGCCGACCACGTGATCGTCAACGACGGCGACCTTGCCGATCTCACGACAGCCGTCACTGCGCTCTGGGCGAACCTCACCGCCTGAGACCCCCGAGATGTGTGCTCACACCTCGCCATACCGCCGTGTGAGCACACATCTCGGGGCTGCGACGGCGCACGTGGATGTGCGTTGTCGGAGGTGCGCCGTACGGTGGCAGCATGGTTCGTCCCATCACCGATCTGCAGCGCACGGTCGCGCCCTTCGAGGTCATCAGCGACTACATCCCCTCCGGCGACCAGCCGTCGGCGATCGCCGACATCACCCGGCGGATCCTGGCGGGGGAGCGCGACGTCGTGCTGCTCGGCGCGACCGGCACCGGCAAGTCGGCGACCACGGCCTGGCTCATCGAGAAGCTGCAGCGCCCGACCCTGGTGATGGCGCCCAACAAGACCCTCGCCGCCCAACTGGCCAACGAGTTCCGCGAGCTGCTGCCCAACAACGCGGTCGAGTACTTCGTGAGCTATTACGACTACTACCAGCCCGAGGCCTACATCCCCCAGACCGACACCTACATCGAGAAGGACTCCTCGGTCAACGACGAGGTCGAGCGGCTGCGGCACTCGGCGACCAACTCGCTGCTGACCCGGCGCGACGTGATCGTGGTCGCCTCCGTCTCCTGCATCTATGGTCTGGGCACCCCGCAGGAGTACGTCGACCGTATGGCGCGGCTCAAGGTCGGCCAGGAGTGGGACCGCGACGACCTCCTGCGGCGTCTGGTGTCGATCCAGTACACCCGCAACGACCTTGCCTTCACCCGCGGCACGTTCCGCGTGCGCGGCGACACGATCGAGGTGTTCCCGGTCTATGAGGAGCACCCGGTGCGGATCGAGATGTTCGGCGACGAGGTCGAGCGGCTCATGACGCTGCACCCGGTGACCGGCGAGATCCTCACCGAGGACTCCGAGCTCTACATCTTCCCGGCGACGCACTACGTCGCCGGCCCCGAGCGCATGGAGCGCGCGATCGCCGGGATCGAGACCGAGCTGGCCGACCGCCTCGCCGAGCTCGAGCGCCAGGGCAACCTCCTCGAGGCGCAACGGCTGCGGATGCGCACGACCTATGACCTCGAGATGATGCGCCAGGTCGGCTTCTGCTCCGGCATCGAGAACTACTCCCGCCACATCGACGGCCGCGACCCCGGCACGGCACCCAACACCCTGCTCGACTACTTCCCCGAGGACTTCCTCCTCGTCATCGACGAGTCGCACGTGACCGTGCCCCAGATCGGCGGGATGTACGAAGGCGACATGAGCCGCAAGCGCAACCTCGTCGAGCACGGGTTCCGGCTGCCGAGCGCGATGGACAACCGCCCGCTGCGGTGGGAGGAGTTCGTCGAGCGCATCGGGCAGACCGTCTACCTCTCCGCGACCCCCGGGCCCTATGAGCTCTCCCGCGTCGGCGGCGACGTCGTCGAGCAGGTCATCCGCCCGACCGGCCTGGTCGACCCCGAGGTCATCGTGAAGCCGACCAAGGGTCAGATCGACGACCTGATCGGCGAGATCCGGCTGCGCACCGAGCGCGACGAACGCGTGCTCGTGACCACGCTGACCAAGAAGATGTCCGAGGACCTCACCGACTATCTGCTCGACCAGGGCATCCGGGTGCGCTATCTGCACTCCGAGGTCGACACCCTGCGCCGGATCGAGCTGCTGCGCGAGCTGCGACTCGGTCTGTTCGACGTCCTCATCGGCATCAACCTGCTCCGCGAGGGACTCGACCTCCCGGAGGTCTCGCTCGTCGCGATCCTCGATGCCGACAAGGAGGGTTTCCTCCGGTCCGGCACCTCGCTGATCCAGACGATCGGTCGCGCGGCACGCAACGTCAGCGGCCAGGTCCACATGTACGCCGACACCATCACCGCCTCGATGGCGAAGGCCATCGATGAGACCAACCGGCGCCGAGCCAAGCAGGTGGCCTACAACGTCGAGCACGGGGTCGACCCCACCCCGCTGCGCAAGAAGATCGCCGACATCACCGACCTCATCACCCGCGAGGACGCCGACACCGAGGAGCTCCTCGGCGGCTCAGGTCGCACCCAGAGCCGCGGCAAAGCACCGGTGCCGGGGATGTCGTCGGCTGGGGGAGGCTCCGCCCTCGACGTCGCCGGGATGCCGGCGCGCGAGCTCGCCGAGCTCATCGGTCAGCTGACCGACCAGATGCACGCGGCCGCGACCGAGCTCCAGTTCGAGGTGGCGGCACGCCTGCGCGACGAGGTGTCAGACCTGAAGAAGGAGCTCCGGGCGATGCAGGCTGCAGGCCACGCCTGAGGGTCGTGCGAGGATGCAGGAGAGCCGGTGAGCCAGTGCTGCCGCTGACATCGGGCCAGCGCTGGCGCCGAGGCCGGCCGTGGCTCCCGTACCAGGAGTGGACGTGGTGGCGGTGTTCCTAGATCGCCGGCACGTGCTCAGCACTATCGACTGACCGCCGCCGACCCCCGAGAAGGACGACGACGCCCATGAACATCCCCGGCTGGCTCTGGGCACCGACTCTGGTGCTCTATGCAGGGCTGTTCCTCGTCGACCTCGCCGTGGTCGGGCGCCGTCCGCACATCCCGAGCACCGCCGAGTGCCTGCGCTGGCTCGGGCTCTACATCGGCCTCGCCCTCGCGTTCGGTGCTGCGCTGTGGGTGTTCGCCGGGCACGAGCACGGGGTCGAGTTCTTCGCCGGCTGGGTGACCGAATACAGCCTCTCGGTCGACAACCTCTTCGTCTTCATCCTCATCATGGCGAGGTTCTCCGTCCCGCGGGAGCTGCAGCAGTCGGCGCTCATGTGGGGAATCGTCATCGCACTGGTGCTCCGGGCGATCTTCATCGCCCTCGGCGCCGCGGTGATCGCCCGCTACTCCTGGGTCTTCTACATCTTCGGTGCTTTCCTGATCTGGACCGCGATCAAGCTCGCGAGCGGGGGAGAGACCGACGACGACGAATATCACGAGAACCGGCTCATCACCGTGATCACGCGAGCGCTGCCCTCGACGCCGGACTTCCACGGCTCCGCGCTCGGGGTGCTCATCGACGGCAAGCGGCTGTGGACCCCGATGCTCGTCGTGCTGCTCGCGCTGGGCACCACCGACCTGCTCTTCGCCCTGGACTCGATCCCGGCCATCTTCGGCCTCACCGACGAGCCCTACATCGTCTTCGCTGCCAACGTCTTCGCGCTGCTCGGGCTGCGTCAGCTCTACTTCCTGCTCGGGGATCTCCTCACCCGCCTCGTCTACCTCTCGATCGGCCTGGCCGTCGTGCTCGGGTTCATCGGCATCAAGCTGATACTCGAGGCGCTGCACACCAACACCTTGTCCTTCGTCAACGACGGGCAACCGCTCTCGGTGCCCGTGCCGTCGATCGCCGTCAGCCTCGGCTTCATCGTCACCGCGCTGGTCATCACTGCCGTGGCGAGCCTGCTGGCCACCCGCCGAGCGGCAGTCATCGGCGACTGAACGACGAGTGCCGGGCTCCCCGGGTCGTCACGCACGGTGAGATCGTGCCCCCCGCACGGACGCAGACGGTAGCCCGATCGGGGTAGCGGTTACCAGATGTAACCGCTACGTTACCGACACGGGAACTGCCGGCCATCGACTGGAAACGCTTGCTTCGTACGGTCGACGCGTCCTGATCGGCCGGTCCGAGTGGCTTCGGACAGGCCGGAGAACAGCGGCAGGAGTGCCGCAGCGTCCGGGGGGTGTGTGCCGTGAGTGTTCTGAGCAGTGTCGTCTCGAGGGTGGCCGGCGGTCCGGCCACATCAGGATTCCATCTGCCCGACCCACCCACCGACGCGGAGAAGTACAGCTACTTCGGCGTCCAGCGCCGGTGGCCGTTCATCTGGCTCTTCATCTCCCAGTGCTGCCTGATCTATGCCTTCGCCGCGGTGATGCTGCGCACGCTCGACACCGCCATCGGGCTCGTGCTCCTCACCGTGATGGTGCCACCGGTGGTGGTCAACCTGTGGCTGCGGATGCGCCGCCGTCGCATCGACCTCGAGGAGCACGTGCTCACGGTCGAGACCTGGCGGCAGCACACCCCGCACGTGCCGTCGGTCGACATCTTCCTTCCATCGTGCGGGGAGGACCCGGTCGTGCTGGCCAACACCTTCCGCCACGTCGCGGCCATCGCCTGGGACGGGGATCTCACCGTCTATGTGCTCGACGACGCAAACAGTGCCGACACGAGACGGCTCGCCGAGGAGTTTGGCTTCGACTACAGCGTGCGGCCCAACCGGGGCGAGTGGAAGAAGGCCGGAAACCTCATCGCGGGCTTCGAGCGCAGCAACGGCGAGCACATCGCCGTGTTCGACGCCGACTTCGCACCACGTTCGGACTTCCTCTGGGAGACCGTGCCCTACCTGGCAGACCCGCGCACCGGTGTCGTGCAGACGGCGCAGTACTTCGACGTCGACGAGCGCGTCAACTACTTCGCGCGCTATTCCGGGGTCCTGCAGGAGCTGTTCTTCCGCTGGATCCAGCCGGCACGCGACACCTACGAGGCCGCCATCTGCGCAGGCACCAACGTGGTCTATCGTCGCGCAGCTGTCGTTGCGGCCGGTGGTTTCGCCAAGGTCCCGCTCGGCGAGGACGTGCACTCGGGCGTCAAGCTCTGGGTGGCCCGCTATCGCACCCGCTATGTGCCCCTCGTCGTGGCGAAGGGACTGGCACCGGACACCTGGAAGGCGCTGACCAACCAGCAGTACCGCTGGTGCCGGAGCTCGATGCTGCTCATGCGCAGCGAGATGTTCACCGAGGCTCCGTTCTCAAACCCTCAGCGGATGTGTTTCTGGGCGGCCTTCCTCTACTACTTGTCCTCGGCCGCGCTGCCTCTCACGTCGGCGCTCCCGACCTTGCTCATCGTGTGGTTGTTTCCCGACACGATCGAGCCGCACGACTATCTGCTCATCGTCCCGGCCGTTCTTGCCACACTGTTCGTCTTCCCCGTCATCGCGCGGGGATGGCGACCCACGATGTACCGGGTCTCCAGCGTCAACAGCTTCTGCCATCTGCTCGCGGTCACCGATGCCGTGCGCAACAAGGTGGCAGCGTGGGTGCCCACCGGCGTGGCGAGCGTAGCCTCGACTCGGTGGAGCGTCCCGACGCGCGTCGCCGCTGTGATGCGGGTCTGGGTCCTCGCCACGCAGTCGCTGCTCTGGTGGGGGCTCTGGCGGCACATCTCGGGAGGGGGCAACCCGTGGCTCGTCTGGCCGACGGCGACGCTCGCCGTCGTCCAGGCCGTGATGCTGCTCCCGGTGCTCGTGAACCTCGGACCGCAGGGTGACGTCTATCCGTCCGAGGCGGCCAGCGACGCCGATGCGCGCGACCACGACCGCGACCACATTGACCTGAGGTCCCGGTCGGTTGCCGGACTTGCCGTCGGAGGTGCGTCAGCATGACGGACTCGACGGCTGGCACCGATGGCGTGACCACCGGGTCGGACACGTTCGATCCAGCAGCGGCTCGGCGACGTGAAGCGCACTGGATCAGCGGTGTCCGCGGGATTGCCGGGCTCGGCGTGCTGCTCGTCGTGCTCGGGCACGCGGACATCCCGATCCTGGGAGGCGGCACGGTCGGTGCGGATCTGCTCGTCGTTGTCCTCGGGTTCGAGATCGTCGTCTGGGCGACGGCCTACGGCGTCGGTGGTGTCGGTGCAGTCGGTGCACCTCGCGGCCGGCAGCGCGTGGTCGCCCCGCTCGTGCTCGTCGCCGCCGTGAGCATCACCGTGACGGTGTGGTGGTCGACCACGTCCGCCGCGGGCGGTTCGTCAGCCACGATGTGGGATCACCTGGCCTCGGAGCTCTCTCTCGCAGGCCAAGATGCCGTCGGGGTGCCGGGCATGTGGGCGCAGTCGCGTGTCTGGCCGGCGTCAGCCGGTGCGCTGGCGTTGGCCGCCCTGGCCGCGACCACCGGCGTCGCGCTCGCTATCGGATGGGTGATCAGACGGTTCGCCGTCGCGGGCCGACCGGTCTCCGGGCGCTCGCTGATCCAGCTGTCCTGCCTGGTGTTCGGGCTGGTCATCGTGGTCGCGGTGGCTGTCGTCCTGGACCTGCTCCCTGCGTCGTACGTCGCGGGACCGGTCATGTCCGTCGCGCTGCGCGCGTGGGAGATGGCGTTGGGTGCGCTCGTCGCGGCTCTCGTCGTGACGGGGCTGCTCCCCACCCGGGTGCACCGGTTGCTCGGAGCCTCTGCCGTGGCGCTATTGGTGCTGGATATCGGCTGGCCGAATGCGCTTGCGGTGCCGCGTGGCTCCCTCGTCGGGATAGCCGGCGCGGTGCTGATCGCTGACGCAGCGTCGGGGATGCCTTCGCGTGGTGTTCGTCGGATCGTCGACAGCAGCCCGCTGCAGATCACCGGACGATTCGGCTTCTGCTGGTATCTGTGGCACCTGCCCGTGCTTATGCTCGCACCGCTGATGCTCGGCTCGGCTCTGTCGTGTGTGCAGAGCGTCGAGCTGTTGGTGCTGGCGTTGTGGGCCGCGGGCCTCACGTACGCGGTGATCGGTCGACGTCGCGTCGGCGCTGGATCGCTGCCGATCGAGGATCACCCGCACGTGCACGGGCACGCGAGCATCCACCTGCCCACCGCACTGCGTTCGTGGCAGGACGCGCCTCGCGCCGCCGCCGGCGTGGGCACGCAGATCGGCCCGGAACCCCACTTCGAGGTCGCCCCGACGACACCCGGCACGGCCGGGGGAGCAGGACGATGAGCAGGCGCGAGCGGTTCGTCTACGCCTTCCTTCTCGGGCTCACGCTCGTATCGCTGCTCGGGTTCCTCGGCTGGTGGGTGCTGCCCGATCACGTGGCGACCAACTTCACCGACTCCGCGCACTGGTTCGATCTCATGCTGTTCGTCACGTTGACGTTCGTCTTCGGTCACCGGGTCTTCATGGATTGCTTCACCTGGGTGGTCGTGTGGGCAGTGCGTCCCCGGGTCGAACCGCCCGCGCCGCCGGACAACCTCCGGGTTGCCTTCATCACGACGTTCGTGCCGTCGTCGGAACCGGTCGCGATGCTCCGCGACAACCTTCCCGCCATGGTGGCCGCCGACTATCCGCACGACACCTGGCTGCTCGACGAGGGAGCGTCGCCCGAGGCACAGGCTGTGTGCGACGAGCTCGGCGTCCGCTACTTCACCCGCTGGGGGATCCGTGAGTACAACGTCGTGGCCGGCCCGTTCACGCGTCGCACGAAGGGTGGCAACCACAACGCGTGGTATCACGCGCACGGCCTCGACTATGACGTCGTAGCTCAGATCGACACCGATTTCCTGCCACGTCGGGACTTCCTGACCCGCACGCTCGGGTGGTTCCGTGACCCGCACGTCGGCTTCGTGGGGACCCCGCAGATCTATGGCAACACCGATGAGTCGTTCGTCGCACGTGGTGCTGCCCGGCAGCTCTACGCCTTCTACGGCCCGATCATGCGCGGCCTCGCCGATCGCGGGCACGCCAACATGATCGGCGCCAACCACATCGTGCGCGTCGCCGCTCTACGCGACGTCGGGCTCTACGCCGGCCACCTCACCGAGGACCTGCTCACGGGCATGCGGTTGCACGCGGCCGGCTGGGAGAGCCGCTATGTGCCCGAGCCGTTGGCCGTCGGCGAGGGGCCGTGGACGTGGGAGGCCTTCTTCGCACAGCAGATGCGCTGGGCGTTCGGCTGCATGGACATCCTGCGGTCGCACTCGTTCCCGCTGTTCGGTCGGATGAAACGCGCGCAGGCATCGCTCTATCTGGCCCTGCAGCAGCACTACTTCGGCGGGATCGCGACTGCGCTCGGCGTCGTGCTCCTGCTGCTCTACTTCGGGCTCGGTCTGGTGCCGGCCAACGTCGGGCTGCTGGAGATGCTCGGCTGGGCCACGCCGTTCGTGCTGCTGCGGCTGGCTCTGACGCGCTGGATCCAGCGGCTCAACTGCGCGCCGGAGACCGAGCGCGGCTGGCTCCTCGCCGGACGCTATTCCGCGGCTGTGACCTGGCCGGTCTACTTCCTCGCCGCAGTCGGGGTCGCACGCCAGAAACGGCTGGTGTTCAAGGTGACGCCGAAGGGCGAGTCGTCGAAGCGACGCACTCCCTCAGCCATCTACCTCCCGCACCTGGTCATCGGCCTCGCGCTCACGGCGGCACTGGCCAGCGTGCCGTGGACCGGGCGCGCGGCAGCACCGATGCTGTTCTGGGCCTCCTGCAGCGCCGCCCTGATGCTGTCCTTCGTCGTCCTCGTACGCGTCGGCGACCGCCGCAACGGTCGCATCACCCCAGCAGACACCGCTCGCGACACCCAGACAGACACCGCTCGAGACACCCCGACAGACAACGGTCGCGACCGCCCTGGAGATGTGGACCTGACCAACCGCGATAGCGACGTCGCTCCGAGTGCGTCCGCCAGAACCACGGCCGGCTGACTACCAGCCGGACGGGTCCCCAATCCAGATGAATGTGTCCCCACGTGCGTTAGGCGCACGAAGTCTTCCCCACTCCATCCACGGGTCGCCCCGGCTCTGCTAGCCCATGGTTCGAGGTCGTCCAGTGCGCCTTGCGTGACAGTCGTCTCGCTACCGGGCCCGAGCGTGCGGCCGTCTCATCGACGGCGTCGGACTGTCAGACCCTCCTGTCATGATGATGGTCCGACGGTGAGTGACATCGCTGTAACCCTGTGTGTACCAGCCACTTGGCCGGATATCGCTGTTGATTCAGTAGCACTGGTGTACTAATGTGAGGTCTCACGAGGAGGTGCCATGACTGACCCGTCCCACGACGACCCCGCAGCGTCTCGCGACGATGTGTCGGCGGCGTCTGCGTCGTGCTCTGGCCTGCGGTTGGA
>JANXWJ010000248.1 GCA_025351185.1 Candidatus Nanopelagicales bacterium | reverse complement strand
ATCTGGGGGTCAGCGGCGGAGATGGACGCAGTCGCAGCGATCTGCTCCTTGGTCTCGACCTCCTTGGCCATCGAGAGGAGCTCGGCGCACACGTCCTCGACCGCCTTCTCGATACCGCGCTTGAGCGCCATCGGGTTGGCGCCGGCGGCCACGTTGCGCAGGCCCTCGCGGACCATGGCCCACGCCAGCACGGTGGCCGTGGTGGTGCCGTCACCGGCGACGTCGTCGGTCTTCTTGGCGACCTCCTTGACGAGGTCGGCCCCGATCTTCTCGTAGGGGTCCTCGAGGTCGATCTCCTTCGCGATGGAGACACCGTCGTTGGTGATCGTGGGAGCACCCCACTTCTTCTCCAGCACGACGTTGCGGCCCTTCGGGCCGAGCGTCACCTTGACCGCGTCGGCGAGGATGTTCATTCCCCGCTCGAGCGCGCGACGGGCGTCCTCATCGAACGCAATGATCTTCGCCATGTGGCTGGATCCCTTTCACAAGTGTGGGAAGGACCCCGAAGGTGCCCGCGACGGACGGCCGTGTCGCGACAGCTGTAGGTCGCTGCGCTCCACGACCTCACCCAGGAGGTCATGCGTGCCACCCGCTCCGGGTCGGTGAGAGTCCGCAGACTGTCACTCTCCTGGGTCGAGTGCTAACGCCCATTGTTGGCACTCTCGGGGCCCGAGTGCAAGCCGCGTTGGCCCTCGGCGTACGCCGGAACTCTGGGCCGCGCGCCCCGACCGGCACCCACGACGTACGCCTGACCTGGTGGGAGGAGCCGCTCGCGAGGCACGCCGGACGCCGCTGAGGCGGCCCCGCGACCGGTGTCCGGAGTCGTCTCGCGCGGGCGAGGGACGCGGTGGCCAACTAGTGAGCGACGGGGATCGACACGGGGCCACAATGGCCTCATGAGCACCATCGAGCGCGACGACGACGGCAACGGCACCCCTCCCTACGGCGCCCCGGCCTACCACGGTCGCGGCCAGGCCGGCGACGAGGTCGTCGACATCCTGACGGCCGACCTCACCGAGGAGTACGGCTCGGATGACCCCGCCGCCGCGTTCGCCCCGCACCGCGAGGGCTCGCGCGCGAGCATCGTCGGTCGTCTCGTCGAGGACGACGACGCGCTGAGCAGCGACCACGACGACGTCACCGCCCACGACGTCGGCGAGGACGACGACCTCAGCGCCGAAGAAGCCGCCCTGCACTACGTAGACCCAGCCAACGACCCCATCCCCGAGTAACCCCACCGCTGACCTGGGTGTTGTGGGGGCTACCCGGGCCAGGAGGCACCCACAACACCCAGGTCGTCGGTGGGTGTGGATGAGCGCTGCGGGGACAGCGCTGCGCGGGGCAGGCTTCGCGGGTGCCTCGCACACACCGACCGCTCGAGACAGCCGACCGCTTCCGCGCCCTGTTCGCCGACAGAGCGATCCGTGCCGCCGAGGCCCATGCCGCCGGGTTCACCCGGGACCAGCTCCGCGCCGCCGTACGTCGAGGGCTTCTGGCCAGCCCCCGACGCGGCACCCTCATCGCCTCGCCGGACCACGGCAGTGGTCTCGATGCCTATGACGCCTGGCGCTGCGCGCACCTGGCGCGCGTAGCGACCCGGATGGCCCTCCTCGGACCGACGGCCGTAGGGACTCATGCGTCCGCGGCGGCCGTGTGGGCGCTCCGGATCATCGACTCCCCCGGCCCGGAGGTCGTCACGGCGATCAAGCCCGGCGAGGCCGACTTCGCTGCACCGGGCCTCGTCGTGCGCAACGGCGAGTTGCCCGCGCACGTGGTGAGACGCATCGACGGGCTGCTCGTCACCGACATCCGACGGACAGCCATCGACCTGGCTCGCGGTCAGGCGTTGCCTCGGGCGTTGATCCCGCTCGATGACGCAGCGCGTCGGTTGGTCGCCCGGGCGTCGGGCACAGAGGGCCCGGCGCTTCGCTACGCCGTACACGATCAGAAGTGGCGCACCATCGCGCGACGGGAGCTCGACGACGCGATCATGACGTGCCGCGGCTGGCCCGGGGTCGTCGCCGTTCGCGACGCGCTCGAGCACGTCGACCCCGCGAGCGAGTCACCCTTCGAGTCGCGGAGCCGCGGGTGGTTCCTCGAGGGGGGAATCCGTTCGTTGGAGATCGGTGCCCCGATCCGCGTCGGTGCCACGACCTACTGGGCCGACTTCTGCGATCGCGAGCACCGGGTGATCGGCGAGGCCGACGGGTGGGCGAAGTACGGCGTCACCGCCGACGAGGTGCGCCGTGCGCTGCGGGCCGAGCGGATCCGTCAGGACCGTCTCGCGTCGGACGGCTGGACCTTCGTCCGGTGGTCGGGCGGCGACTCCAGGTGGGACGTCGTCACCCGCATGCAAGCCGCCCTGCGCTGACCTGGGCGTCGTGGGTGCTTCCGGCCGTCGGAAACCCCCACAACACCCAGGTCAGCGGTGGGGGTGAGCGGGGGCGACGGCAGGGGGGTCAGCCGCCGGCGACTGCGGGGATGATGCTGACCTGGGCGCCCTCGGGTACGGGGGTTGCCAGGCCGTCGGTGAAACGCACGTCCTCGTCCGCGACGTAGACATTGACGAAGCGGCGCAGGGCGCCGGTGTCGTCGAGCACCCGGGTGCGGATGCCGGGCGCGACCGCCTCGAGCGCGTCGAGCACCCCGGACAGCGTCGCCTCGGTGGGGTCGACCGTCACCTCGGACGCGCCGCCGGTGTAGGTCCGCAGGATGGTCGGGATACGTACGGACACGCTCATGATGCTCTCCAGGTCAGGCGGCACGAACCGGTCTCGAGCTGCTGCCGGCCGAATCCCCGGTTGTGTGGCTCGAAACGGGTGATTGAGGCGGTGACTCGCGGCAGTAGACGGTGGGCGGGCTGCGGGTCAGCGGTGGCGGGCGTGGTGCTCGGCGAGGACTCGGGTGACCTCGTCGACGTCGTGCGCGATGGTCGCCGTGGGGCCGACGTGCTCGGCGATGGCGTCGAGCGTCTTGAGGCCGTCACCGGTGTTGAGGATGACGGTCTCCTGGGTCGGGTCGAGCTGCCCGGTCGCGAGCAGCTTGCGCAGGGTCGCGACCACCACTCCCCCGGCCGTCTCGGCGAAGATGCCCTCGGTCTCGGCCAGCAGCCGGATGCCCTCCACGACCTCGGCGTCGGAGACGTCCTCGATGGCGCCGCCGGTGCGCCGGACGACGTCGAGTGCGTAGGGACCATCAGCCGGATTGCCGATCGCGAGGGACTTGGCGATCGTGTCGGGGCGCACGGGGCGCACGACGTCGTGCCCGGCGCGGAACGCCTGCGACACCGGGGAGCACCCGGTGGCCTGCGCGCCGAACACCTTCCACGGCGTCTCCTCGACCAGGCCGAGGGACACGAACTCGCGAAAAGCCTTGTCCACCTTGGTGAGCAGCGATCCAGACGCGATCGGCGCCACGACCTGCTGCGGCAGTCGCCACCCGAGCTGCTCGGCGATCTCATAGCCGACCGTCTTCGAGCCCTCGGCGTAGTAGGGCCGGAGATTGACGTTGACGAAGCCCCAGTCGGCCGTCAGCGGATCGCCGACGAGTTCCGAGCACAGCCGGTTGACGTCGTCGTAGTTGCCGTCGACAGCGAGCAGGATCCCGCCGTAGGCCGCGGTCGTGAGGACCTTGCCCGACTCGAGGTTGCTCGGGATCACGACGACGCTGTCCTGACCGGCGCGCGCGGCGGCGGCCGCGACGGCGTTGGCGAGGTTGCCCGTCGACGCGCACGCGATCGTGCCGAGACCGAGACGACGTGCGGCGCTCTGCGCCACCGCGACGACGCGGTCCTTGAACGAGTGGGTCGGGTTGCCGCTGTCGTCCTTGACCCAGAGGGTCCCGGTGATGCCGAGCGCCGTCGCGAGGTTGTCGGCGCGTACGAGGCGGGTGAGACCCGGGTTGAGGTTGCGCTCGTCACCGGCGTAGGACGCAACGGGCAGCAGACAGGAGTAGCGCCACATGTTCTGCGGGCCGGACTCGATGACCGCGCGGCTCACACCGGAGAAGTCATAGCCCACCTCGAGCGGGCCGAAGCACTCGACGCAGGCGTAGGCCGCACCGAGGGAGTACGACGTGCCGCACTCGCGACAGGTGAGCTGCGTGGCGGGACCGAAGTCAGGGGTCGCGGGGGCAGCGTCGAGATCGGTGAACGGGGCGACGGGAGTCGTCGTCATAGCGAGGCCTTTCTCCTCATCTTTCCGAGTGACCTGATGGCCCCCGGACGGAGTTGGCACCTTCTCGACGACCGGCCTCGCGCGACGCGCCTCACCAGCGGAGGCTCCTCCCGAAGGAGGGGGACTGTCGCATCGAGAGGTTCGGCGATGGTTGCCGGGGCTTCACAGGGCCGTATCCCTCTGCCCCTCTGGATGAGCGTGCTCTTCGGTTGTGCCCCTGGTCCGAGGACCGAGCGGGCGGGCGACGGGCTCACGTGGTGCGGGTGTGGGGCCGTCGACCGTGGGAGAGACTGTACGGGAGTCCCGCGCCTCGGGACGATGCCGTACCGGATCGTGAGACACAAGCGTGAGGGGAGCCCGATGCGCGACGACGCCGCAGCCTGGTTCACCGCGCGTACGAGCACCGCCGAGGACTGGACGCGAGACCGCCTGTTGGCGGCCAAGGGCGCGACTCGCGTCAGTGTCGTGCTTTCGGCGCTCAACGAGGAGACGACCGTCGGACGCATCGTCGAGGCGGTGCACTACGGGCTCGGCGC
>JANXWJ010000168.1 GCA_025351185.1 Candidatus Nanopelagicales bacterium | reverse complement strand
TTCGACCGGTGAGCCGGGGCTGGGTCGGTCAGGGCCCTTCGGCCCGCACTCGCTCCACCTCGGTCATCGCGTCACGCAGGCTCGCGAGCCAGGTGTCGGTGTTGCGGCCGACGAGCTTCACGCACCAGGCGAGCGCTTCGGAACGCGACTTGGCGACGCCGGCATCGACGAGCGTGTCGAGCACCACCCGCTCCGACTGCCGCAGCCGGGTCATGACGGGTACGGACAGGGTCGTGAACAGCACCCGCTCGTCGCCGACGCTCACGCCCCAGGCAACCTTGCGCCGGGTGCGGTGCTCGATCTCCCGAGCGATCTCGATGCGGTGCTCGCGCGTGTCCTCGCGGAACCCCGAGACGCGGCCGCGCACGGCGGCCGCCCGCTCCACGGCGGATGCGTCCTCGGCCAGGTCGGGCACGCGCAGCGCGCCGACGACGGTGATCTCCTCACGGTCGACGGTGACCTCGGGGGTGCCGTCGAACCAGTCTTCGGGAAGCCGGCCGATCAGCCAGCCCCGGATCTCCTCAGATGAACTCATGGGATGAGGATTACATGATTACGTCGTTGCTCCCAGGTTGATCGCTCACGGCGTACGCCCGTCGCGCCGAGGATCGAGGGCGAGCGCAAGATCGGCCGGCGCGGTGACCGGTCGGTCGCAGACGAAGTGTCGGCAGACGTACGCCGCAGGCCGACCCTCGACCTCGACTCGACCCTCGAGCAACGGATGCGCCGAGCCCACCGCGCCGACCACGACGACGGCACCGGGCGCAGCAGCAGCCCACGCCGCAGTGCGCAGGCCGTGGGTCGCAGGATCTGCCGGGTCGCCCACGATGGCCACCTCGCGGGGCCCGTCGAGCCACGCCTCCGCGGTCGCCATCCCCCAGCCGGCATAGCGCGGGTGCGTCGCGGCGAGCGCGACGAGCGGGGAGAGCGACTCCTCGGCCGCCGCACGATGGCGGTCGGACCCGGTGAGTGCGGCGAACGTCAGGAGAGCCGATGTCGCCGCCGACCACCCCGACGGCGTCGCGTTGTCGGTGTGGTCCTGCGGTCTCACGACCAGCTGCTCAGCGTCGGACGCAGTATCGAAGAACCCGCCAGATCCGTTGTCGCGGAATCGATCCAGGATGTCATCGAGAAGTGTCGCGGCGCGTTCTAGCCACAACGGTGACGACGTCACCTGGTGCAGCACGAGGTAGGCGTCGGCCACGCACGCCAGGTCCTCGAGCACCGCAGCGTGCACCCCAGGGCGACCTGCGAGCGACACCCGCAGCAGGTGATCCGAGTCGTCGCGGTGCACCGACCACAGCAGCTCCGCGGTGTCGACGGCGGCCGCGATCCATCGGGGCTCGGCGCACAGCTCGCCCGCCTCGGCGAGGGCCGCGATCGCCATGCCGTTCCAGGACGCGACGACCTTGTCGTCGCGTCCTGGCTGCACGCGCAGGCGCCGGACTGCGAGAAGGGCGCGACGGGCAAGGGCCCACCACTCGAGGTCGTCGGGGTCTCGGAGCAGCTGCAGCACCGAGGCGCCGTCCTCGAAGGTTCCGGCGACAGTGACCTCGAGCAGGGCCGCGGACCGTGCGCCGTCGACATCCCCGAGCACCTCGACGAGCTGCGCAGGGGTCCAGACGTAGGCGCGACCTTCCTCGCCCTCGCTGTCGGCATCCAGCGCCGACGCGAAGCCGCCCTCCGGCGTGCGCAGGTCGGTCAGGAGGAACTCCGCCACCTCGCGCACGATCCGCAGCGTCAGCGGATCCCCGCTCGAACGCCACCAGTGCGTGTAGGCGCGCAGCAGCAAAGCGTTGTCGTACAACATCTTCTCGAAGTGTGGCACCACCCACGACGGGTCGACGCTGTAGCGGGCGAAGCCTCCGGCGAGCTGGTCATAGATCCCGCCGCGTGCCATCGCCTCGGTGGTTCCCTCGGCCATCGCCCAGGCTCGCGGGTCGCCGGTGCGGGCGTGATGACGGATCAGCGCCTCGAGCACCATCGACGGCGGGAACTTCGGTGCGCCGCCGAAGCCGCCGCGGCTGCCGTCGTACTGCGACGCGAGCACGGAGATGCCGGCGTCGAGCGCTGCGGCTACCGCCGAGCGATCGAGCGGGTCACCCGCGGCCACCGACTTCTGCTCCTCGAGCAGCACCGTGATGCGCGCGGACGCCTCGACCACGCGAGTGCGGTCATCGCGCCACGTGCTCTGCACAGCCTCGAGGAGCTGGCGGAACGAGGGCATGCCGTGCCTCGGCTCGGGGGGGAAATAGGTGCCGGCATAGAACGGCTTGGCGTCGAGGGAGAGGAAGACGGTCATCGGCCAACCACCCTGACCGGTGAGCGCCTGTGTCGCGGCCATGTAGACAGCGTCGACGTCGGGCCGCTCCTCGCGGTCGACCTTGATCGCGACGAAGTGCTCGTTGAGGTAGGCCGCCAACGCGTCGTCCTCGAACGACTCGTGCGCCATCACGTGGCACCAGTGGCACGCGGCATAGCCCACGCTCAGCAGGATGGGTACGTCGCGACGCCGCGCCTCGGCGAACGCCTCGGGACCCCACTCCCACCAGTCGACCGGGTTGTCCTGGTGCTGCAGCAGATACGGCGACATCGACGAGACAAGTCGGTTGGGCATGCGCCAGTCCTTCCCACTGATGGTGGTTCGACGTCGTCATCTCAGGATGCCTGAGACAGAGACCGTTCGGTTGCGATCCCGTCGCGAACCGTCGCGAAGGGACGTCACGCTCCAGTTGAGATCCGTGCCTCGGGTCCGGCGTCTCGCTGTGCTCGCCTGCTTCGTCGGCCCGCTAGGGGTGTGCGGCTGCACGTCCACAGCGATCGTCCAAGCATCGGATGCGAACTCCGGTAGCCCGTGGCCAGCCGACACTGACCTCGGTCCGCTCACGGTCACGAACGCATCTCGAGCCGAAGTGGCCCGGCACCCCGGCGTCCACGTGACCGGAACTGCCTCGTCCGGTGGATCGTCGATGGTTCTCGACCGTCACCTGCTCGTGGCCACGGTGGGCCGGGCGTCGCTGCATCCCTCACCTCAGCACCCAGCGCCTCCCGGTCCTGCCGTCGTGGAGCTCGACGCCGCGCCCTGATCGGTGTTGGTAGGTCGGAGTCGAGCGCGTACAGGACGAGCGACGCGGATGAACAACGGAGTGCGACTGCTCGTCCGCACTTGACAACAATTCGGCATCATCCGGGCAAAGCGATCCTCAACTCGAGTCGCGGCACCCCGACCGCTGCCATGTTGTGGCCCTGTCGATCAGCAAACACCATGAAGGACGTGCCGTGAGAGCTCGCCGTACCTCGCTCGTTGTCCTGCCCCTGAGCGCCATGCTCGTCCTCGCAGCCTGTACGTCGTCAAGTACACCTGCAGCCACGTCGTCCGCCTCTGGGAGCGGTACGTCCTCGGCCTCGGGCAGCACTGCGACGACTGGCTATCAGGCGGCCCACGCGGGCGGCACGCTGACCCTGCTGGCGAAGTCAGCGGGTGGCACACTCGACCCGAAGGTCAACTACACCCTGCAGTACTGGCAGCTCTACCAGGCCACCTTCGACGGCCTCACAGCCTTCAAGAAGGTCAACGGCCAGGACTCCTTCACCGTGGTCCCCGACCTCGCGACCGAGATCCCGACCCCGACCAACGGCGGCAAGACCTACGTCTTCACGCTCCGTCCGGGAATCAAGTTCTCCGACGGCACCGACGTCACCACTGACGACGTCGTGGCCTCGTTCCAGCGCATCTTCAAGGTCTCGAGCCCGACTGCCGGTTCGTTCTACAACGGGATCGTCGGGTCCGACGTCTGCCTCAAGACCCCTGCGACCTGCAAGCTAGACGCGGGCGTCATCGGCGACAAGGCCAAGGGAACGGTCACGATCAACCTGACCGCCCCGGACCCGGAGTTCCTGTACAAGCTGTCGGTGCCCCACGCCGCGATCAACCCGAAGTCGGCACCGACGAAGGACGCCGGTAACGCACTCATCCCGACCACAGGTCCGTACATGTTCACGTCGTACGACCCCAACACCGCGCTGGTCATGAAGCGCAACCCGTTCTTCAAGGAGTGGTCCACCGACGCGCAGCCCCAGGGATACCCGGACGAGATCAACTACAAGTTCGGGCTCACGGTCGAGGCTGAGGTCACCGCAGTCGAGAACGGCCAGGCCAACTGGGTGTTCGACCCGCCGCCGGCCGACCGCCTCGCCGAGATCGGCTCCAAGTACGCCGACCAGGCTCACATCAACGCGCTCACCGCGTTCTGGTACGCGCCGATGAATGTCAACATCGCGCCGTTCAACAACGCGAAGGCGCGCCAGGCCGTCAACTGGGCCGTCGACCGCAATGCCATCGTCAAGCTCTACGGCGGGAGCACCCTGGCGCAGCCGGTCTGCACCTTCCTGCCGCCGGAGTTCCCCGGTCACGTCGACGACTGCCAGTACTCCAACCCCGCCGGGACGACCTGGCAGGGACCCGACCTCGAGAAGGCGAAGTCGCTCGTCACCGAGTCCGGCACCGCGGGCCAGGCGGTCACGATCGTGGTCTCGGACGACGAGGTCAACAAGGCCATCGGCGAGTACCTCCAGTCGGTGCTCAACTCGATCGGCTACAAGGCATCGGTCAAGGCAATCTCCGGCAACATCCAGTTCACCTACATCCAGAACACCAACAACAAGGTCCAGATCAGCCTCACGCAGTGGTATCAGGACTACCCCGCTGCGTCAGACTTCCTCAACGTGCTTCTGGGGTGCGCCTCGTTCACGCCCGGCAGCGACTCGTCGATCAACATCGCCGGCTACTGCAACAAGACCGTGCAGGCGCAGATGGACGCGGCGCTCAAGACGGAGCAGACGAGCATGGATCAGGCCAACGCCCAGTGGGCAGCGGTCGACAAGGCGGCCATGACCGAGTCGCCCGTAGCCCCGCTCATCACGCCGAAGCTCATCGACTTCCTGTCGAAGGACACCGGCAACTACCAGTTCAGCAAGCAGTTCTACATGCTCGTCAGCCAGCTCTGGGTCAAGTAGTCCAGGCGACGACCCACTGATGTCCGCGAGCACTACGAGCACGTCCACCACGCCCGCCACGCGTTCAGCCGGTCCCTGGCTGAACGCGTGGCGGCATGTGCGTCGTGACCGCGCAGCGATGGCGGCGCTGGTCGTCCTCATCCTCATCATCCTCATGTGCCTCGCCGCACCTCTCTACGAGAACTACGTCGCACGCACCGATGCGTTCACGTCCAACGTGAACGGCACCTACGTCGTCGATGGCCAGACCAAGCCCGTGCTGGAGGCATCCACCGAGGGACTCGGTCTCGGCGTGAACCCGATCGGACCGACGTGGAGCTCCCAGTTCTTCCTGGGGGCAGACAACCAGGGCCGTGACGTCATGGCACGCATGCTCTTCGGCGGCCGGAACAGCCTGGTGATCGGCTTCACGTCAGCGATCATCTGCTGCGTGCTGGCCGGCATCGTCGGCATCGTCGCCGGCTACTTCGGCAATGCCGTCGACGCGGTGCTGTCCCGGGCCCTCGACGTGCTGTGGGCATTTCCCGTCTACCTGCTCGCGATCTGCCTGTCGGTCGTGCTCATCAACTCGTCGCTCACGATCGGGCCGGTGACGCTGAACTCCGGCAGCATCATCCTGCCTATCCTGATCATCGGGATCGTCTACGTCCCGTACGTCGCACGGCCGATCCGTGGCCAGGTGCTGTCGTTGCGCGAGCGCGAGTTCGTCCAAGCCGCGGTGGGAGCGGGAGCGGCCGACCTTCGCCTGCTGCGCCGAGAGATCCTGCCCAACGTTCTGCCGACAATCATCGTGTTCCTGCCGCTCATGACCGCAATCAACATGCTGACCGAGTCGGCGCTGTCGTTCCTGTCGATCGGAGTCCAGCCGCCCGACGCGAGCTGGGGCACGATCATCAACGACGGCGTGGGGTTGCTCTACACCCGGCCGATGGTTGCTATCGCTCCCGGCATCATGCTCGCCATCACGGCGGTGGCGCTCAACCTCCTCGGTGACGGCGTCCGAGATGCCCTCGACCCCAAGGCCCGGCTGAGGGGTGGGGTCTGATGTGGCGCTTCGCGGGGAAGCGCGCGATCGCCGCCCTTCTCGTGCTCTTCGCGATCAGCGTGCTCGTCTTCCTCATCTTCTTCGCCACGCCAGGGGTCGACCCCGCCGCGCGCATCGCAGGCCGCAACGCCAGTCAGGAGACGCTCGCGCAGGTACGTCAGTCGTTCGGACTCGACCAGCCGATCTGGGTGCAGTACGGCGTCATGATGCGGCACCTGTTCATCGACCGAGACCTCACCTCCTTCGTCAACCGTGGCGCCGAGGTGATCCCGCAGGTGCAGCAGGCCATCCCCGTCACCCTCTCGCTGGTGATCGGTGCCGCAGTGATCTGGGTGATCCTGGCGCTCGTCATGGGAGTCCTGGCGACTGCCTACCGTGGTACGGCGATTGACCCGATCATCGTCGTACTGGGGGTCATCGGCGTCTCGCTCCCGGTGTACTGGCTCGGCGAGGTGGTCAACCTCGTCACGCAGAGCAGGCTGCACGACACGATCTTTGCCTGGGTCCCTTCACTGGGCTACGTATCCCTCAGCGAAGGTTTCGGGCCGTGGGCGCTGCACCTGCTGTTCCCCTGGCTCACCCTCGCTGTGCTGTACGCCGGCATCTACGCCCGCGTGCTGCGATCGGAGATGGTCGGCGCGATGAACGAGGACTACATCCGGATGGCTCGCGCCAAGGGAATCGGAGAGTGGCGCGTGCTGCTGCGGCATGCTCTCCGGACCTCACTCATCGTCGTCGTGAGCCTGTTCGGCCTCGACTTCGGTGCGCTCATCGGTGGTGCCGCGCTGCTGACCGAAGTTGTATTCGGCTTGCAGGGCATCGGCAAGCTGACCTACGACTCGTTGCAGAACTTCGACCTGCCCGTGATCCTCGCGTGTGTGCTCTACGCAGCCTTCTTCGTGGTGCTCGCCAACTTCATCGTCGACCTGCTCTACGCCTGGTTGGATCCGAGGGTGCGCCATGTCTGAGTCCATGGCGGCGCAGCCGCTGCTCGACGTACGCGACCTCCGGGTGTCGTTTCGCACGCGGTCGGGCACGGTCGACGCCGTCGACGGGATCTCCTTCACCGTCGGTCGCGGCGAGGTCCTGGGCATCGTCGGCGAGTCCGGATCGGGCAAGAGCGTGTCGATGCTCTCCGTGCTCGGGCTGATCGACAACCCCAACTGCGTGGTCGAGGGCGAGGTGATCTTCCAGGGCGAGGACCTGCTCAAGCTCGACGACAAGGAGCTGCGCCGCATCCGCGGCAAGGAGATCGCGATGGTGTTCCAGGACCCCATGACGGCGCTGACTCCCGTCTACACCGCGGGTTGGCACATCAGCGAACAGATCCGCGCGCACGAGAAGGTCTCCAAGAAGGCAGCCCACGCACGTGCGATTCAGCTGCTCGACGCCGTCGGCATCCCCAACTCGACCGATCGGGTCAACTCCTACCCGCACGAGTTCTCGGGGGGAATGCGCCAGCGTGTCGTCATCGCCATGGCCCTGTCGTGCAACCCGTCGCTGCTCATCGCCGACGAACCGACGACGGCGCTCGACGTCACGATCCAGGCGCAGATCCTGGAGCTGCTCAGAGATCTGCAGTCCGAGTTCGGCTCGTCCATCGTGCTCATCACGCACGACATGGGGGTCGTGTCGCAGATGTCGGACCGAGTGCTCGTGATGTACGGCGGCAGGCTCGCCGAGGCCGGACCCCGGCGTGCGCTCATGCGCGACCCGTTGCACCCCTACACGTGGGGACTCATGGGCTCCATCCCGCCGACCGACGGCACCAGGGTCGAGCGGCTCGCCGCGATCCCTGGCGCGCCGATCAACCCGAGCGACCCCGATCGAGACCGCTGCTTGTTCTCCTCGCGATGCGGCTTCGCATCCGACGCGTGCCGACCGCAGCCGGGGCTCGTCGAGCATGTTCACGGCCACCTCGATGCATGCGTGCTTCCCTACGATCAGCGTCCCGCGCTCCGCCTCGAGGCGCTGACCACCGTGATGACCGAGAGTGGAGCATCCGCATGAGTGCGGCATCGACGCCATCACCGGTCGAAGGGTCAGCCACGCCGGCGCCCCTGCTGCTCGAGGCTCGCGGTGTGGTGAAGCACTTCCCCATCCGCACGTCGAACGGCAAGAAGATCGTCCAGGCGGTCGACGGGGTCAGCCTCCAGGTACGTGCCGGTGAGACCCTCGGTCTCGTCGGTGAGAGCGGCTGCGGGAAGTCGACTCTCGGTCGATGCCTCGTTCGCCTCATCGAAGTCACCGAGGGCCAGGTGATCTTCGACGGCACCGATATCACGTCGATGTCGCGCCGCGAGCTGAGATCCCGGCGCACCGGCTTCCAGATGATCTTCCAGGACCCGTACGCCTCGCTGAACCCGCGCCGCCGCGCGCTGGCAACGGTGGAGGAGCCGATGCGCACGCATGACATGGGCACCGAGCAGGAGATCCGCGACCGAGCCATGCACCTGCTGGAGATCGTCGGCTTCGATCCGTCGTACGCAGATCGCTATCCGCACGAGTTCTCCGGTGGACAGCGACAGCGTCTCGGTATCGCACGCGCCCTTGCCGTCACGCCTCGTCTGCTGATCGCCGACGAACCCGTCTCAGCCCTCGACGTGTCGATCCAGGCGCAGGTCCTCAACCTGCTCGCCGACCTCCAGCGCGACCAGGCCCTGACCTACGTCTTCATTGCTCACGACCTCGCAGTCGTCCACCACATCGCGGATCGCATCGGGGTGATGTACCTCGGTGAGCTCGTCGAGGTCGGGGACTCCTCGCCCCTCTACAACCACCCGGCTCACCCGTACACAGAGGCGCTGCTCTCCTCGATCCCCGTCATCGACGACGAGGTCGAGAAGCGCGACCGGATCGTGCTGCAGGGCGATCTCCCGAGCCCGATCGACAAACCCGGTGGCTGCGCCTTCGCACCGAGATGTCGCTATTCGCAGGCGATCTGCGTCTCCGACAAGCCGGTTCTGCAGTTGCTCAGCGACGGTCGCGAGGTGGCGTGTCACTTCCCGCTCGTCGCCGCTGCCACGACGACCCTGACGATCTAGTCAGCGACGCGACAGGCTCTGCGGGTCGGGTCGGGTCGGGTCGGGTCGGGTCAGTCGTCGACCGACGACAGGAAGGCGCTGACGACATCCCGATAGCGATCGGGCTCCTCGACGTGCGGCATGTGGCTGCTCTCCTCGAACATCACCCACTGCGCACCCGGGATCCGCTCGTGAATCGTGCCCACGATCAGCGGCGTGGCCTCGTCATAGCGACCCGACACCAACAGGGTGGGCACAGAGATCCTGTGCAGCTGATCGGTGATGTCCCAGTCCCGGAGGGAGCCGATGCAATGGAACTCGCTCGGCCCGTTCATCGTGTGGTAGACCGTCGGCTCCTCGGCCATCTGCGCGAACGACCGCGTCACGCAATCAGGTGACGGCACCCGGCACAGGTGGCGGTCGTAGAACACCTGCACGGCCGCCTCGTACTCCGGAGAGTCGGTCGTGCCGGTCGACTCGTGGGCACGCAGGGTCGCCTCGACTTCCGGCGGCAGCTCGGCGCGGAGTCGGTTCGCCTCCTCGACCCAGAGCACCATGCTCGCGGGGGAGTCACAAATCCCCAGTGCTACCAGGCCAGGACGAGGCTCGAGCGCCCAGTCCATCGCGAGCATGCCGCCCCACGACTGCCCCACCAGCGCATAGCGGTCGGCGATGCCCAGGTGCTCGAGAAGCGCAGTCAGCTCGTCCTTGAACAGCTGCACCGTCCAGAAGTCGACAGGTGCGTCGACGAGATGCGTGGACCTTCCGCACCCGAGCTGGTCATAGAGGACAGTCGTGCGACCTGACTCGTGCAGCAGCTCCGCGATGGGCTCGCAGTAGTCAGACCCGGCGCCCGGGCCGCCGTGGAGAACAACGACGGGGACCTGCTCGGCGGCTGGGTCGAGGTCGCCGAGCACGCGGTACCAGGTCTCGCCGTGCGCCCAGGCCATGCGTCCCTCGGTCACGACGCCAACCCACGGAACGGGGTGGGGCACGCCGCCAGCGCGGGCACTCGGACTCGCGCGATGACGGAGCCCGGACACGGATGGCACGCCTGCGCGATCCCGACGTCGCACGCCACCGACAGGAAGATGAACGCGTCCTCGAGCGTGAAGCTCCAGTTGTCGACGAGCAGGCGAGCCG
The DNA here is from genome assembly GCA_025351185.1 of Candidatus Nanopelagicales bacterium. Lineage (GTDB taxonomy): Bacteria > Actinomycetota > Actinomycetes > S36-B12 > CAIYMF01 > Longivirga. Next base: position 20,493 of record JANXWJ010000168.1, on the reverse strand, counting down.
CCTCCTCGCAGGCAAGGCGGATCGCCTCGTCGAGGTCGCCGTCGGTCACGCCATGGGTGACCCATGAGTCGGCGAGCTGCGTGACGGGGAAGCGGGTCTGCGTGGCCTTGAGCAGTCCCACGCGGATCAGGACATCGCCGTCGATCTCGACGCCAGTGCCCGAGACCTCACCGTCACCCATCGACGCGTGCATGTCGCCGATCGCCAGCATCGCGCCGGACTGCTTCACCGGCAGCATCACGGTGGCACCTGGCCCGTGCAGGCTGTTGTCGAGGTTGCCGCCGTGTGTGCCTGCGTGGAAGCTCGCGAGGTAGTCGCTCTCGGTGGCTACGCCGATGACACCGACCATCGGCCGAGTCGGGAAGCTGACCCGGTCGTTCATGTGGATAGTGCCGTCCTCGACCCGGAAGATCCGGGTCTGCGGCGACTTCACCTGGTCGACCAGCTGCCCCCAGCCGGGGATGATCATGGCGGCACCGCGGGGTCCGGGGTTGACCTCGAGCAGCTCCACGAGCAGGGTGTCGCCGGGCTCGGCGCCCTCGACCGCGATGGGACCAGTCGCGGCGTTCACCCGCTCGGTGTCCAGCACGTCTGCCGTCACCGCCTCGCTCGTGACCTGACCGTGGAAACAGTCGTTGGTCTCCAGCCGCAGGACGGTGCCTTGCACGACGGTGACCACCGGCGTCATCGACGGGCCGAAGCCCCACACGAACTGGTCTCTCGAGATCTCGACATCGGGCGTCGGCGACATGACTCTCCTCGGACGGGGGTGCCCCATCGTGACGGTGCTGACCGTGGCCCGCAACCGCGACACGTAGGCATCGATGAGACGTAACACCACTCCCTCGCCCGCAGCCGGCTACTCCTCGGGTGCCACTGTGGTGGGGGTCCGCGCGCGTTGCGCCCAGACCACGCAGCCGATGACGACACACGCCGCTGCGACGGTGCCCGCGGTCACGGTCTCGCCGAGGAGCAGCGCCGACCACAGCAGCGTCAGCAGCGCCTGCACCTGCTGCACCTGGCCGCCGTGTGCGACACCGGCCATCGCCAGTCCGCGATACCAGGCGAAGAATGCGAGGTAGACCGACGACAGGCCCAGACCCAGGAGGCACAGCCACTGCGCGGTGCCCGGGTCATACCTCGCGTGCGTGCTCGCCCAGATCGCGAGGGACGCCGGCAGGGTGATGGGCAGCGCGAACACCACGACCCACGAGATCACCTGCCACCCCGGCATCACCTTGGTGACCTGCGCTCCGAGCACATAGCAGGAAGAGGAGAACAGCACCGCGCCGACGACGAGCAGGTCGGCCACGAGGTCGCCACCTTCGGCGCCCCCACGCGAGAGGGCGAACGCCACGAGCGCAGCCGTGCCGAGGCACGCAGCGATCCAGAACTGTCGCGAGACGCGTTCACCTGTGCGCAGCACCGCGATGAGCGCTGTGGTGAGGGGCATGAACGCGGCGATGACTGCTGCGTGCGCCGAGGTGGTGCGCTGGAGCGCGAGCGCCAGCAGGATCGGCCACCCGAAGACGGCACCGACCATCGTGAAGAGCAGCGGCGTGCGGTGCTCGCGGGCGGGGAAGGGCACCCGGCGTACGACGAGGAACATCGACGCGAGCGCACCGGCGATGACGGCGCGACCGGTCGCGGTGAGGTAGGGGTCGAAGCCCTGCAGCGCGACCTTCGTCATCGGCAGCGAGAACGAGAACAACAAGACACCGAGGAACGCCCACATCAGGCCTTGCCGGACCCGCCTGTCCTCATCGATCGGGATCGTCATGGCCACGCGCGAACGCTACCCGTGACAGCACGACGCCGCCGCACCCGACTGCAAGTCGGGTGCGGCAGCGCTGGCTGCGTGCGTCAACAAACAGGCAATCAGGCAGGTCAGACGATCCTGGCCGCGGCGATCTCATCGGCCGTGGCCAGCTCCATGCGCGTCTTGCGCCCCATGGCCCAGAAGCCGACACCGGCGACGACGAACACGGCCAGCGGGATCAGCTCGACGACGAAGTAGGTCCACTTCTCATCCGCCTCCCACGCCGACGGACGATAGTCGTCACCGAACCAGTCGAAGAACAGACCGGGGAAGAACAGCTGGATCGTCGCGAACAGGATCAACAGTGTCAGCCAGACCGACAAGAACATCGGCGCCGGCGCCTTGTATCGACGCTGGACACCGGGCAGCTTGCGGCGAAGGACGATGAGCGCCGGGAAGATGCCGAGATAGCTGACCAGCGTCGTGGAGATGGCGAGGCCCAGCACGGTCACGAACAACTTCTCCGCATTGCCACCGGTGACCTGGTGGGCACCGATGAGGACGAGCGTGGAGAGGATGCCGCTGAAGATGTTCACGCGCACGGGGGTTCCGAACCTCGCGGAGATGACGCCGAGGGATCGGGGGCCGGCACCGTCGAACGCGGACACCGCGAGCGCCCGGTCCGAGCCCATGATCCAGGCGACGCCCGACGTCAGCAGCGCGAGGATGAAGAGCACGGCACAGATGTCGCCGATGACTGCACCGGCGCCGGTGAGGACGATGCCACCGTCGGCGCTGCCGACCTCGCCGCCGTAGACGGTGAAGACCGACTTCATCGCGTCGATGAACCCGCCCAGGCTGGTCACCTGCTCGGTCGGGAGCACCAGGATGATGCCCAGGATCGGCACTCCGTAGAGGATCACGGCCGCGACAGCGCTGCCGGCGATCGCGAACGGCACATCCTTCTGCGGGTCGGTCATCTCATCGCCCGCGCTGCTGGGCAGCTCGAACCCGACGTACTGGAACATGAGCACCGGGACGAGCACCACGAGGCCGCTCAGCGCAGGCTTGAAGTCACCGGCGCCGAAGCCATGGAGCCCGTTCTGGAACGCATAGACGATCACGGACACGGTGAAGACCCCGAGGAGCGCGAAGCGCGAGAAGGCGCCGATCGACGGGATCCACTTGCCGACCTGGAACGACAGGATGGCCGCGAGCACCCCGACCCACACGAAGATGAGGGTGAAGATGTAGAACGGCACGGTGTCGAGCTCGGACTGGTCGAGGAAGAACGTCGCGAAGACCGTCGCGGCACTCACGGCCAGCGTGCCACCGAGCCAGACCGGGTTGGTCACCCAGTAGAGGAAGTTGTTGACCGCGCCGACCAGTCGACCGAAGGCGAGGCGGGTCCAGACATACGGGCCGCCCTCCTCGGGGAACGCGGTGCCGAGCTCGGCGAACAGCAGTGCGGACGGGATGAAGAACACCACCGCCATGATCATCATCCAGCTGAACGCGTTGGCGCCCTGCGCGGCGACGGTGCCGATCGTGTCGACGCCGACGAGCGTGCAGATCAGGAAGAAGAGAATGTCGAAGCGACCGAAGTGCTTCCTCAGCTTTGCCTTCTCGACGAGCTCCGCTTCCGTGACGTCATACGGCACGGGCGAGTGATCCAAGGACATGCGGACCTCCAGGGGGCCGGCCACGACAGGGCCGGGAACGGCGTCACCCTAGCGGCGTGTGCCGCCCCCGTCGCCAGAACCACCGTGTTCACACCGGCGAAACACGAGCCCGGGAGGCGCCGGTCGGGAGATTCCCCACCAGCCTCGCTTCGTGCCCGGCGCTAGGAGCCGGCCGGCTGGGCTGGCGCGGCCGTCGACGGCGTGCCGAGCTCGTCGCGGACCCAGCCGGTGACCTTGTGCTCGGCGTAGAACGACAGGAAGGGCACCATGCCGCTCGCGGTCATGAGCAGCAGGCGCCCCAGCGACCAGCGCATCCGAAAGCCGAGGTCGAGGCCGAGGAGGACGTAGATCATGAACAGCCAGCCGTGCGCGATCGCGACGACCGAGTCGCTCTCGATGGTCTTGGTGACGTACTTGAGGATGATCACGACGCAGAACAGCAGCAGCGTGGTTCCGACGACGAACGCCATCACGCGATAGCGCACCAGCGCTCCACGTACGGACTCGGCGGTGGGTGCAGCAGCCACGTCAGTCGGCCTCTCGCAGTCGGTGGGGATGGTGGTGGTGACCAACCATGTCAGTAGACCTCACGGACCGGGGCGGCCGCCTCTCGGGGGCGGTCGACCCCGGCACCGCGCAGGTCGTCGCGCAGCAGCCGCCACCAGAAGAAGATGACGAAGGCGGCGAACAGCACCCACTGGACGGCGTAGGAGGCGTTCTGCAGCCGCAGACCGGCTGGGGCGTCACCGCTGATCGGTGCAACCACGGCAGCCGCTGTGACGGCGGCCTCGGGGGTCTGCGACGTGAACGCGACCCAGCCTCCGACCTTCGGGTAGGGCAGCGCCAGCGAGCTCGCGGTCAGACGATCCACCTGACCCGGTGGCAGGGAGACTGCGACGCCCGGATCTCCTTCGTACGGCTGGGCTATGCCGACGATCGAGACCATGCCCGGCGTCACCGCTGCCACGGCCGGATCGTCGGGGCTGGTGACGGTGGCACGAGCGACCGGAACGGCGATCCCGTCGGCCGGGACGAGTGGAGTGACGACCCAGAACACCGTGTCGCTGTGCTTGACAAGCACCTGGTGCGCGGCGTCGAAGGTGCCGCTGAGCTCGACTGCGGTGGCATAGGCCGATGGCGCCAGCGGTGCCAGACCGAGCACCTCGGCGGCGGCGACGGGTGGCACGACGTCCGCACGCTGCGCGCGTTGCCACTGCCACCACGACAGCGCGCCGAAAGCGACGATGAGCGCGAGCATGCCGAGCGTCAGCCCGATCCACCTGCGCGTCATGAGCACGGTCAGCACTCCCCCACGGTATCCGCAGCCGAGATCATGCACGCTTCGAGCCGCTCGGTGCGGGTGGCTCTCGTCACTGTGCAGACCTGCGACCGGTCGAGGCGCTTCGCCCACGCGTCACTGCGCCGAGCCGTACGCGTCGCGCCACGCGGTGCAACTGCGACGACCGGGCGCGGCGATCACGGCATGCTGGTGTCGTGCCCGGCGACCTGGTGATCCGCGGCTCGGTCGTCGTCCCCGAGGCCGAGCTGTCGTGGCGATTCTCGAGGTCGTCCGGTCCGGGCGGTCAGGGCGTCAACACGACCGACTCACGCGTCGAGCTGAGCTTCGACGTCTCGCGTACGACAGCGCTGCCGCTCGCGCTACGCGAGCGCGCCCTGACCCGCCTCGAGGACCGCCTCGTCGACGGGGTGCTCACGGTGTCGGCCTCCGAACAGCGCAGCCAGTGGCAGAACCGGCTCTCGGCCGAGCAGAAGCTCGCCGCCGTCCTCGCCGAGGCGATCGCTCCTCCCCCGCGCCCGCGCGTGGCCACCCGACCGAGCGCCGGCGCACGTCGCCGACGCGTCGACGCCAAGAAGCGCAGAGGCGACATCAAGAAGCTCCGGCGAGTCGACCCCGACTAGCGAACGGACCCGCGTTGCTGGCGAAACTGCTGCCGAGGAGGGGCCGTCAGCAGCAGTTGCGCCAGCATCGCGGGTCTGGTCGCGGGTGGTCAGACAGAGAGGGCGGCGTCCTCGTCGACGGCCACGTCGTAGCCGGCACCGGGTGCGTCATCCTCGTCACGCAGGTCGACGATGAGCTCGTCGCTGCGGCGTCGCGGACGCACGACGCCTTCGAGGAGCAGCACGAGCAGCCAGGTCACGATGAGGCCGGCGATGGCGAGGGCGACATAGCGGTTGAGCGGGCTGCCGCCGACCTGGGTGCCGGGCACCGGTGCGACGGTCCACGACAGCGTCGCGAGAGTGTCTGGGAGGCCGGGCCGGGTGACAGTGATCTGGAATGTCGTGGCACCGGGCGTCGCGACGAGGACCGACCTCGTCCACTGGCCGTCGTTGCCCTGAGCGAGCGATGCGATGTCGCCGTCGCCGACGGACGCGCTGACGGCGGTCACCTTGCCGGGAGCGGGGCGACGCGTGTCGTCGGTGCGCACCACCAGGAAGCGGTTGCCCGGCGTGTTGGGGACGATCTGGGCCGAGACCAGCAGGTCGTCGGACTGCACCGACGCCACCGAGGTGTCAGCGGCCCAGGTCGGCGTGGGCTGGAAGCGGGGAGCCGCGGGCGGCGGCTGCGTGGCGACGAAGACGCCGACGAGCGCGACCGTGAGCAGCAGGCCGGCCTCGACACGCACCGACGTCGTACGCCCGAACCGCAGCCGCTCCCGGGTGAGCAGGGCGAGCGCGAGAACCGGCACGACGAGAGCGATCTTGACGATGAGTCCGAGGCCGTAGGCCGACCCGGTGAGTCCGCCGACGGACGGCACGACCGACTGGCTCATGAGCAGTCCGCTCACGAGGGCGATGAGGAAGGTCGACGTGCCGACGACCGAGGTGCGCCGGAGCACCGAGGCACGGTCGGCCTTCGCGACGCCTCGGGTGAGCACCACCGCGGCGACGACCGAACCGGTCCACGCTGCGGTCGTGACGAGGTGGAGCACAGCCACCATCGTCATGAGCTCGCCCTGCGCCGCGACGTGCCCGACCAGGGCGATCGGACCGACGGCCACGACGAGGCCGAGGCAGGCGAGCCAGGTCTGCAGGCGGCTGTCGTCGCGACCCTTGAGCGCGAGCAGCAGGAGCAGCCCGGCACCGACGAGACCAGCACCAGCGACGACGAGGCCGTTGCCCTCGTGCCACATGAGACCGGTGCCGAGAGCTGCCGCCGTGCCGATGCCGGCAGTGATCGCAGCGAACCTGCGCCCGCGACCGGGGGGCCCGGGCATGAGGACGAGCAGACCGAACGCGATGCCGACCGCGATGAGCAGAGCGCCCTGCAGCGCGCCACGCGTGTTGTCCGACAGCGAGTCGGTGCTCACGGCGTCAGCACCGATGGGTGCCGCGACGTCCGTTCGCACACCGAAGACGCGCTGCGACGACGACGTGTGTCCGTCGAAGCCCGAGGTGGCCGTGAAGGTCATGCGATAGAGACCGGTGGGGAGGTCGGCCGTGAGCGGGATCGCCACGACCTGGTGACCCGCCGAGTCCTCCGACTTCTCCGTCGCCGACCCGAGCGTCGTGATGACGCCCTGAGGACCAACGAGGGAGACGATCACGGAGGGAAGTCGAGCAGCCTCGGACAGGGTCACGATGAGCTCACGAGGACTGGCCTCGATGCGCTCTCCGTCCGAGGGATTGCTCGAGATCACCTGCGAGTGGGCTGATGCCGGAGAGACAGGCAGCACCACCACGCCCATCGCCGCGACGAGCGCGGCGACGGCCGAGAGGAGGATTCGGCGGGTGCGGTTCATCAGGTGACCGGAACTCCGGCCAGGGTGGTGCCGGCGATGGTGACGTCGATCTTGTCGCCAGGACGAACAGCGCCGCTCTTGTTGTAGTAGAGCAGGAAGTACGTACCGGCCGGCCGCATGGCGTGACCGGCGCGCATCCCTGCGGTCTTGATGAGCGTCTGGCCGCTCGCCGGGTTGGTGATGCTCGGGGTCTTCGTCGGGTCACCCTCGACGATGCCGAGCTTGGTGGGCTCGAGCACCTGGTAGGTGAGCTCGACGATGCCGCCGCTGCCCACGACGTGGGCGGCGAGCACCCGGATCCCGCTCGCGGCCTCGACGGCACGCGAGACGGGGACCGGGCCGCTGGCCCCAGCCGCCGAGGCGGACTGGTTGGCGATCACCGAGCCGGCGAAGATCGCCCCGGTGAGCAGCGTCGCTCCTGCTCCGAGAGCTACCAGCCGCACGCGGCCGGAGTTGGAACTGGTCATGACTGTCTCGATTCTCAGGGGTTGGGGCGATCAGGCCAGGTTGACGGCGTCGAACGCGAGGTTGCCGCGTGCGGGGCCGGCGTAGTTGATGGCACCGATCTGGACCACCTGGGCGGTAGCCGCAGCGTCGATACCGCGTGAGGACAGCAGCTGGTTGCTGTTGACCCGCAGCTGGACTGACCCGGGGTTCCAGTCGATCGTCACGGTGTTGGTGTTCGCCGCCGGGTTGCGGGTCGCCCAGCTACCGAAGACGAACCCGCCGGCCTGGCGGGTCCCGATCCGGAAGCGGACCGGGCTGGTGGCGGTCGCCCGGCCGTACTCCACCGTGACGACCGTCTGGCCCGCGCTGTTCAAGGCCCGGAAGACCATGACCCCGTTCGGCTGGCAGGTGTTCGGGTTTGCCCCGACGGCGCATCCCGTGACCACCTGGTTGACACCGGGACGCGTGCCGAGCAGGAAGCTCGCGTGGAGCGAGGCGAGATCCTGGTTAGCACGAGTCGGCGTGGTCAGGTCGACACCGAGGAACACGCGACTGCGAACCCCGACGTACAGGCTGCGAGCGGCCTGCAGGCGGATTCCCGGGGTGGTGGTGAACCTGGGCACTCCGTTGCCCTGACCCGCTGTCCACGCCGCCATCTGGTCGTTCTCGAACCCGTTGACGAACAGGGCCAACGACTGGGTCGTGAGCGGCTTCGTCACCTGCGACCAGTTCCCTGCAGCGTCCCTGGTGCGGACATTGAAGGAGAGCGTGGTCGAGTTGATGATGTGACGCGACCACAGGTCGTAGGTGAGGTGCGCAGTGACCGGCGAGCCGGTCACGGGAGCACCCGGGATGGCGATCGGTGTTGCGCGACCCCGTCCGGGGTCACGACCGACGAACCACTCCGCGTACGCCACGCCGGCACTCGCATCACTCATCGTGACGTCGTAGCTGATCGTCCGGTTCGCGAGATAGCCCGCACCCTGAGCCAGGGAGACCGCACGGTTCGCGCGGAAGCCCGCACCCTGCGCCAGGTTCGCGATGTTGATGAGGGGGTTGACCCGGTCGATGAGCAGGCTGGCAGTGACGTTCACCGGTGCCGTGCCGTCACCGCGGTTGCCCGCAGCGTCGGTGCCGACGACGACGACCGTGATCGGACCATCGAGCTTCCTGCTGGCGAGCCAGGAGAGCGGCATGTCCGTGGTCCACTGCCCGCCGCCGAGCGGCGAGAAATACAGACCGTTTGCGCTCGCCGCGGGCTTGACCGCGTCGAGGTAGCCCTGGACGCCCGTCACAGCACTCGCGTCGGTGACCGTCGCCTTGATGGTCACGTAGCCCGGCTTGTTGGGGCTTCCCACGAGGCCGTTGGTGGCGGTCGGGGTCAGGGTGATGGCCGTCGTGACGGGTGCGGTGATGTCGACCACGAGCGGCGTCGATGCCGCGGTGCCCCACTGACCGAACTCGTCTTGACCCTGGACGTAGACCGTGTGCGGGCCCTCAGGGAGAGCGAGGATCTGCGGAGCGGTGAAGGTGCCGTCGGCTGCCGCGACGAGTCGCGGACCGTTGACGTTGAGAGCGATGGGACCGAACAGAGCGTCTGACCCGTCCGGCTGAGTTCCGTCGATCCACGTCCGGGCGACGGTTGCGTTGCTACCGCCCTTGGCGCGCTCGTCGAGGGTCGCGGAGACGTCCACGGCGAGGGTGCCGTTGGCGACCGGGTCGGACAGCACGAGGGCGCTGACCGCCGGACCGTCGTTGTCGACGCGGAACTTGATGACCTGCAGCGGTCCGGTGGCCAGCGAGTCACGGCCGCGGACGTACATCGTGTGGATGCCGCTGGAGAGTCCCGCGAAGTCCGAAGCCAGGAGGTTCCAGCTGACGGTCTGTGTAGCAGCCGCGGCCGCGAAGCCGTTGATGGTCACCGGAGTGCTGGCGAGCGAGTCGATGTAGTACTGCGCATCGATCATGTCGGTCACGTCTCGCGACGCATCGAACGTCGCCGTGAAGGTGAGGCCACGACCCGGAACGGCGGTCGTGGTGCCGAGCAGGCTGCCCGGCTGAACTGCCGCGCTGCCAGCCGACACGAGCGGACCCTGCGGGTTCACTCCCGTCGTGCCACCAACCTGGATGAAGGTGACGGCGCCGCCGAGGGCCGGCGCATTGACCGACCCGGCCGCGAGCGTGGTGCCGCTGGAGAGGTGACCAGGAGAGTCATAGAGCGCGAAGCGCGTGTCTGACGTGCCGGTGGCGATGGTGGCGTCGAAGGTGTCGCCGGTGGCGACCAGTCGACCCGACACTGCAGCAGAGGCAGCGAGCGGGCGCGAGCCGCGGGCGAAGACGTTCATCCGCGTGCCGAGCAGCGTCGGGCTCTTCTCGAGGATGGAGCCGTTGACGACGCGGAGCAGCACTGTGCGGCTCTGGCCGGTGAACACGCTGGTCGTGTCGGGGTAGGCCACGCCGTTGATGAGGTGGAAGCGAGGGTTGTAGTCGCGCATGTTGAACGTGGCCGGGTTGGCCGCGAGGTTGGTGTCGACGTCGGTGTAGACGAGAAGAGCCTCGTCATCCCAGCCGTCTTCCGCGACGTCGTAGGCCGACGCGGTCGCCGAGAGCGGCAACGCGGGGCGTACGACGAGACCGCCGACGAGGCCCATAGCCACCTGGCGCGAACCGTCTGCGGTGAGACCGGCCTCGTAGGTGTAGGTGCCCGCCCGCGTGGGGGTGAAGCTGTAGGTGGAGCCAGCGGGGCCCGCCGAGACGAGCTTCGGCGAACCGTCGGGGTTGGAGAACTGGGAGTTCTCGCCGTCGAGCTGCGGGATCGACAGACCCAGGTCGGGGCTGCCGGGCAGCTGGTTGTGGACCGTGATCTCCATCGGGACTCCGACGGTGCCCACCAGCGGCGCCGAAGCGCCACCCGGGTCACCGGCGGCTGTGGAGGCGAAGGTCCAGACCGAGATGACCTGCGGGATGGTGGCGCCGTCGTTCACTGTGACCGTGCCGGGGCGCGCCCAGAGCTCGCAGGTGATCGGCGAGCCGGTCGAGCAGGTCGACGCGATCGGTCCCTGACCGCCCGGGCCAGCGACGCCGATGGTCTTGATCACCGTCGCGTGGACGGAGGTCGGTGCGGCGGCCGCGGCGGGACGTGCTGCCGTGGCCGGTCGCGCGGCCGATGCCTGGGAGGCAAGGGCCGACACTGCCGGAGCAGCTGCTGCCACACCGGTGGCCGCGATGAGGGCGACGCCCAGCCCGAGGCTGAGTGCCGAGCGCCCGGGGCGCCTGGTTCGGATGTCCATGTCGATGTCCTGTCTCAGGAGGCCGGGCAGAGGAGGGAGTCGGCCGGGTCGATCCGAATGAGGGTCATCTGTCCACCGAATGACGCCCCGTAGTTGGTTGCGAACTGCAACGCGTGGTTGTGAGCCATGTGGTAGTACTCGCCGCACACGTTCATGGAGGCGATACCTGCCGGGAGCTCACCGGTCTGGCCGAGGTAGGGGCTCATCGCGTACCACGTGGACGCCGAGGTGAGCACGTCCTGGAAGGGCGCGATCTGCACCGGGACCGGGTTGGCGACCGGGTCGTAGTTCTCGACGTTGGTCCACGCGAAGAGGGCGTCGACCGTGCGGTTGGAGCCGACATCGACGAGGAACTTGCCGTAGGAGCTGTCGGGGAGCGTCGCGTTGTCGAGCGATGCGCCGTCTTCGGCGATGACCCGCTCGGTGTTGCCGTGCGGGTGGAAGGCCGCGTCGGTCGGCATCACGTTGATGTAGCGCACGAGCGCCGGCATCTTGTCACCGAGGGCCGTCCTGGCAACCCCCGGCTGCACCTGCTCGGTGACGTGCACCATCGAGCCCTGCGGCTGGCTGGGGAGCCAGGAGGCGTTGTTGGGGCTCACGCTGTCGGGCGCGCTGCGACCGTTGATGAGGAAGTACTTCGCGGAGTAGGAACTCCAGTCGAAGGGCTTCTTCTGCTCCACGGCGAGGTGGAGCTTGGGGTCGACCTGGCTGAGGATGTGCAGGAACTCGCGGGTGGGCTGGTAGGCCGTGCGCGGGTCGCCGTAGGCCTGCGGGTTGCCGTTGGCGTCCTTCGTCAGCTGCGGGATGCCGGCGGCGTCCTTGGTCGTGGGACGCACGATGATGGCTCCGTAGAGGCCCATCTCGACCTGCTTGGCCGGGTCGGTGCCGCTCTGGTAGAGGTAGGTGCCGGGCGCGTCCGCGACGAACTGGTAGGTCACCGACCCGCCGTTCTTGGTGGCGACGGGTGCGAGCGAGGTCACCTTGCCGGCGTTGACCACCGGCAGCGAGGGCTGACCGTCAGCCAGCACCCCGGACTGCCCCGGGAAGACGAGCGAGGTGTCTTCGTCGAGGGTGTTGGTGAGCGTGATGGTCACGTTGTCGCCCTGGTTGACGCAGAGCGCCGGGCCGGGGAGCTCGAAGCCGTGCGTGTCCGTGGAGAAGCCCCACGAGAAGAGCACGTTGCCGTCAGGCATCGAGATGTGACCGGTCGCGGTCGACATCGTGAAGGTCGGGCCGCCGGGCTGGCAGAGGATGCCCTCCGAGCTCGCCGTGGGAGCGGCAGATGCACTGCCCACCGAGGTGGAGACCAGGGCTGCAGCGACGCAGGCGAGGCCGGCCGTGAAGGCCGTGATTCGGGTGAGGTTCATGGTGATCACACCGCCGTCTGCGGGGCGAGCTGGCCCGCCGGGTGAACGACGAGGTGGGTCAGCATGCCGCCATAGCCACCACCGCCGTTGTTGGACAGGTTCATGAAGTTGCGGTCATAGATCAGGTAGGTCCCAGCAGCGGGGGCGGTGAAGAGCACGTCGCGCGACTCGCCGGGGCCGAGGTCCACGGAGTTGGTGACGAAGCTGTTGTCGTGGTTGTCGGCGCCCTTGAGCTGGCTGGCGTCGGCACCGACGACGTGGAGCGGGATGCCGTCCACGGTGATGGTGTGGCGGACCGACCCGAGGTGCGCGACGCGCAGCAGGACCGTCTCTCCGACGTTGGCCTCGATGAGCGAGGACCTCGGCTGATACTTCAGCCGCTCGCCGACCGATGCAGCCGCGTAGTCCGTCATCGGGTCGAAGTCGGGCTCGATCGTGTCGGGGAAGGCCCGGCCGTTGAACAGCGAGAAGCCGGGGTGGTAGTAGGCCCAGTCGCTGATCTGGATGTGCGCGTCACGCCAGTGGTCCTCGGGCATGTTCTCCGACAGGAAGAGCGGGAACTCGCGGTCGTACTCCGTGGCAGTGTCGTTGAACACGTATCGGACGGGCTGGATCAATCCGTCACCTGCACGGGCCTTCGTCTTCTGTGTCAGCGTCCCGGGCAGGTAGTTCAGTTCCGGCCGGACGAAGAGCAGACCGGTCATGCCCATCTGGACGTGCTCGACGTCCTCGAAGTGGCAGTGGTACATGTACGTGCCCGGGTCGGTCGGACGGTAGAGATAGGTGATCGACTTGCCGATCGGGACCGACGCCGACATCTCCGGGACGCCGTCGAAGATCGGGATGGCGTTGTTGAAGCCGTGCCAGTGCATCGTGTGGCCATCGACGAGGTCCGGGCGCTGGGAGAGCCCGAGGTTGGTCAGCGTGACCCGGATCTCGGTGCCCTGGTCGAACGCGAGGGTCGGCGCCGAGATCTGCGCGAGCCCACGCTGGGCGATGACATCGGAGTCGATCATCCCGCTGACGTTGCGGAACCCGAACACGTACATGTTGTAGGGGTTCGGTGCCAGCTCGTCCGGCCAGAAGCCGGTGATCGGCTTGGCGTTCTTGGGCATGGTGACCCAGCCGTCCGTCGCGGCCAGGTGCACCTCGCGGGTGTGGGTCGCATCGTAGGTTGCGCCGCCCGCCGCGATGGCCAGCCCGCCCTTCGATGCGGCCACACCGGCGATGCCGACCCCGGCTGCTCCCACGACACCCGCGCGAAGCAGGTTGCGACGCGAGATGAGCCCGGACCTTGTCCCGCTCACTGCGTTCTCGTCGTTCACTGTCGCTCCTCCGTCGATCCGGGTGCTGCGGTCAGTACGGTGTGGAGCCAGCACGGCGTCCACGGTCGGTGAGGACTCGATCTCCTCGTGAGGCGCGGTCACAGCGCACGCAGCTTGGCGCGCGGTGCGGTGAAGACGGGCTTGCCCGTGGTTCCGGTCTTGGTGACCGAGACGTAATAGGTGCGCCCGGAGGCGAGGCCCTTGATCGTGCAGCGCCCTGCCTTGGTGGTGGACTTGCAGGTTCCGACCACGTGCGTGCCCTTGGCCGTCGTGAACGCCCGAACGGTCCAGCTCGTGCCCGGGGTCGACGTGACCCGCGGTGTGAACACCACGACCATCGCTCCTCTGGCACCAGCGACCGGCACTGAGGTGATCACTCCGGCGAGCAAACCAGGAACGGCGCCACCGCCCCCCGTCGGCCTAGCCGACAGGAGGCCGGTGTAGCCCGCGACGTTCGTCGCCGAGACCCGCGCGCTGTAGGCGAGGGCGTTCGAGAGCCCGGTAAAGGGGCACGACGCGATCGTCGGTGCGCAATTCCGGCCGGGGACCCGGAACCAGGTGCGGAACGGGTCGATGGTGAACCGCCCCCAGAGCTGAGCGTCGTAGTGGCCGATGGCTACACCGCCGGTGTTGGCCGGTGCCGTCCACGAGATGACCACGGTGCCTGTTGTGGCCGCAGGCCTGACGGCAGTCACGCCGGTGGGAACACCCGGCGTGCCCGCCGGGATGCCCGCGACCCGGGCGGTGGCGGCAGAGGCTCCAGCCACGTTGGTCGCCACCACGCTCACCCAGTACTGGGTGCCGTTGGTGAGACCGTTGATGGTGCAGTTCGTCGGGGTGGTAGTCAGTGACGGACCAGCGGTGCAGGTGCTGACGGCCGTGCCGCCGACAGCTGTGTCGTACGCCGTCGCCGTGTAGGTGACGGCGACACCGTCCGTGGTGGTGGGTGTGAAGTTCACGAGCAGCTGGCCCGCGTTCGAACCCGTGGTCGCGACCGTCAGGTTGGTCGGCGTCCCCGGCTTCTGCACGTTCGGGGTGCCCGCGACACGAGCACTCGTCGCGGTGACGGCACCGGGGTAGAGGGCAGTTGCCTCGGCCCAGTACTGCGTGCCGTTGACGAGCGCCGGGTCGGTGACGACGCACGTTCCGACGGTCACCCGGAGGCAGGCCGCCCCGACCTGGGAGCCGCCCGTGGCGTCCGTGAAGATGCGGACCTCGTACGAGTCCGGTGTGGCCGCTGAGATCGGCGCCGTGAAGGCGACGTTCAGCCCGTTGTTGGACGGGGTCACCGAGGTGATGACCGGCGGCTGGGCGTTGGGCACTCCCTCGACGCGGGCGCTCGGGGCCGAGGTTGCGACCGCGTTGCTCGCGACGACGTCGATGAAGTAGTGCGTGCCGTTGGTCAGACCCACGAAAGTGCAGGTGAGTCCGGCGGTCGAGCAGCTGCCGAGGAAAGTCCCCCCGGTTGCCGCCGACCAGAGGCGCGCGGTAAAGGTGGTTGCGGCAGGGTCGCCCGCGGCACCGGCGGTCCAGCTCACGGCGAGCTGGCTCGTGTCGGCCGCAACAGCTCCGATGGTCGGCACACCAGGTGCGGTGCGCGCGGCCGTGAAGAGCTCGTAGGCACCCGAGTCCGGCGTGGCGTCACGGAGGAAGCCCGTGAGGTCAAAGGCCGGAGCCGGTGTGGTGCTGCCCATTCCGGTGACCGTGGACCCGATGGCGGACGAACCCGCGGTGATGCGGTAGTCCGAGATGTTCCACGGGTTGACCGTCATGTCGGTGATGACCGTCTGGCGGAACGCCGTGAACGAGCGGCGGGCGTCGGCGTGCACCGACACGGTGTAGGCGTTGGCCAGGTTGGGGTTACCCGTCGAGTTGCTCGGGTTGTCCGTGGTGCCGTCGGCCGGGCCGGGGGTCTGGCTGGACAGCACCGACGTCTTCACGTCGATGAGCCCTGTCACGTCGAGCGAGCCGATGTCCCAGACGTTGGCCCCGACATCGGTGAGCCCGTTGATCGAGTCACCGTCGAAGGTGCCGGCCCGGTTGTCCCAGAACACGTTGTTGTAGGTGACGGGGTTGGTGAAGGTCACCTGTGGCGTGCTCGGGGAGAAGGCCACCAGCTGCGCGAGCTGCGAGCTGAGGCCAGCGGTGGCGAGACCGGCGGCTGCCGGCTTCCCGTTACTGGTGACCGCGGTCGCCGTAGTGACGTTGCGGGCGATCGTGTTGTTGTCGATGGTCACGTCGGTCGCGTCGTTGAGGGCGATTCCGCCACCCTCGTGGGCGCTGACGTTGTTGACGATCTCGTTGTTCTCGATCTTGATGGGCAGGACGCCGGCGTTGAGGAGGCGGATGCCACCACCGTCGTCGTTGGCCAGGTTCTGGTCGATCTTGTTGTTGTCGATCGAGACCGAACCCGAGCCACCCGACACGTCGTTGGGAGTCGGCGGGATCTCACCGGCGACCAGGATCGCGCCACCCTCGTCATAGCTCTCGTTGAACCAGACGCGGTTGTGGTCGATCCGGCTGTTGGGGCTGTAGCCGAAGTGGCTGATGCCGCCGCCGTACTCAGCACTGAAGTTGCCGCAGACGTCGTTGTAGCTGACGCGGTAGCCGGTGGTGCCGGAGAAGAGACCGACACCGCCACCGAGGTTGGCACCACCGTTGTTGGTGATGCTGTTGTGCGACACGACGAGGTTGTCGTTGCGCAGCTCGTAGGTCGGGCTGTTGTCGAGGACCGGTCCGGAGATCCCGGCACGGACACCGATGTTGCCGTTGGCGTAGGGCGTGCCCACGCGGATGGCACCGGCGTAGGAGCCGGAGTTGCCGTCGATCTTGTTGTTGGACACGACCAGGCCGTTGGTGCCGCCGTGGACGTAGATGCCACCACCCTGGGTGATGACTGCTCCGGTGCCGCCATAGGGCGTCTTGGCGCCGCCGGTCAGGATGTTGATGTTCGTGGGCGTGGTGCTCTGGATGCCACCGGTGATGGTGAAGCCGTCGATGGCAGGCTTCGCCGAGCCGGTGCCACGGCGAGGTGTCAGGACGGTGACCGCGGCCGAGTCCGGCACGGCGATGTCCTGGTTGGTGTAGCGCAGGCCGCCGACGAGTTCGAGCCAGGCGGTGCCGCTCGGCTGACCCTCGCTGAAGAAGGAGCCGTCGATGCTCGAGCCGAGGACATAGCTGCCGTCAGCGCGGAAGCCACCGGGACCGACGCCCTGGACCTTGACACCCGAGTGGATGACGACGTTCTCCTGGTAGGCACCGGTCGGGTTCGGGATGGTCGTGTCGTTGGCGATCGCCGAGGGGTCGGGTGTGGGGACCGGAGTCTCCGGGAGGGCGACGATCAGCGTGGAGGCGTCGGCACCGAGTGCTGCCGCTGCCTCGAGCGCCTGCTGCAGCGGGCCGAGGTCGCCCGGAGCCACAGGGGTGTCGGTGTTGAAGGTGTTCGGGCCGGTCAGTGCCGGTCCGACACGGAACACGGTCGGGTTGTAGCTGCCCCCGATGACGTGCAGCGTGATGCCGTTGGTCGAGACCTTGCCGTTCTCACCGTTGCGCACCAGGAGCTGGTGCGTGCCACCGGCGAAGCCGGCACTGGCGGCGGGGATCCCGACCTTGATCTCGGTGTCGCTCCAGCTGATGACCGTCGCGGCGGTCGCGGTGGTCGGGTCGACCGAGCTGTCACCCGCGGCGCCGACGAGCACGGCACTGCCGGGCCCTTCTGCGCCGAAGTCACGACCCTGGATCGTCACCGTCTGCGCTCCGCTCGTGACCGGGGTGTCGACGGCGAACAGCTGCGGCTCCTTGTCCGACACGGTGCACTTCACTGCCGTCATCTGGCCGTTGAAGGTCTGCGCGGCGGTCAGGGTAGGCGCGGTGTCGGTGACGGTCCACAGACCGGGCCACGCCTGGAAGTTTGTGGCGATGGTGCGGTAGCGGGAGTCGTAGGTCGGGTTGAGGTGACCTGCGATGCCCGGGTCGTTGCCGACGAAGCGGTACATCCCCGGTGAGACACCGGTGGGTGACGGGTTGTTGATCCGGACGGTCGAGGGCTCGATGGCCTCGTAGAAGCCGTTGACGTCTGCCACGGTCGTGTCGACGAGGTTGCCGGCCCAGTCGTAGATGCCGGTCGGCGCGTTCTGCAGCCCCTCGACCTCGCCGTACTGGATCTTCGTCGGGTCGCTGCCTACACCGAGGTCGTTGAGGATCAGGCCCCAGAAGTGCGAGGCCAGCGGGACGTCGGTGAACATCTCGAAGTTGGTGACCTGCTGGGTCGCGTCGACGACCTTGATCAGCTTCTGGTCGCAGAGCGGACGAGGCTGACCCTGGTAGGGGCTCCCGCCGCCGGCGTTGAAGTCCGGGTTGGTGACGTCGACGGTGTGGAGTGCGCCGGCGCACTTGGCGATGACGCCCAGTCCCTCAGCACCACCGGTGCCGGGGTTCTTCCCGGGCTGGGGTCCCACGGGGGTGACGTTGGTCGCCGGGAAGTTTTCCTGCGGCAGCATGTTGTCGCCGCCGAAGATGTTGACGTCCTCTTCCTTCGTCAGCTTGTACATCGGCTTGCCGAAGGCGTCATTGGGGATCTTGACCGACACGAGGTAGTCGTCAGCCTTGAGTGTCTGCTCGGGAAGCCCTTCGATCCCGAGGTCGCCATACAGGTCCACGGGTCCCGAGTTGTCAGCCTTGAGCGGGGTACAGGCAGGCACCGGGAAGGCACCGCCAACGGCACGGATGGCGTCCATCTGGGTCGCCGTGCAGAGAGGAGCCGTGGCGGTGGTGTAGAGGTTGAGCTTCGAGGTGCCGAAGCCGTAGTTGCCGTTCACGGTCTGTGCGCTGGCGCCCGGGGTCGCGTCGGACGGCTTTGCCTGCCAGCCGGCCAGCGGCGCCTCGACGCACTGGGTGTTCTTGGTGTAGTTGGCCAGCACCTGCTCCCCGGTCCCGATCGGGCCATTCATGATCGCGCCGTTGTTGTCACGCGCGATGCAGCCGGTGGGCTTGTCGAACGACTCGCTCGGGTAGGTGGCCGCCAGCTTCGGGCCCTGCATGACGGAACCGTCAGCGTTGTGCATCGGGTTGCCCTGGGCGTCACGCGCGACGGCGTGCAGGTCGACCTCGATGCCCTGGATGCCGGGCTGCCAGTTCTCCGTGGCGGCGTCAGCCGGGTCGAGCTCGTTGCGGGTGGTGCCATAGGAGATCGTGCCGACGATGCCGCCGGTCTCACCTGTGGCGTAGGGCTGGACGGCCCAGTCGACCCGGCCGCAGAGACCGATCACGGGGAGCACCGAGATGTCCACAGCGCCGCCGAGGTAGGTCCGCGACTTCGGGTCGTTGCAGGCCTGCACGGTGATACCGGTCGGCTTGTAGCGCGGGTTGGCGTGCTCGAGGATCAGGAACCGCGAGAGCGGGTAGGCCTGCAGGATGTCGTAGTTGCCGTTGACGTCGGTGAAGATGGCGTTGGTGAACTGGTCCATCGGGGTGTTGTCGCGCTCGCGGAAGGCCACGCTCGTGCGAACGACGCCCTGCTCGCCGGCGTCACGCTTGCCGTTGCCGTTGGTGTCGATGAAGACCGAGCCCTTGATCCGTGTGAACCAGCCGCCCACGTAGTTGACGCCGGCGTCGAGGTCGGCGTCGGTGATGGTGACGTTGAAGGTCTCGAGGATGTGGTTGATCGGGGCGTCCCACACGGTGACCATGTAGCTGCCGGCACCGAGGCCCGGGACCCGATAGGTGCCATCGGCGTTGCCCTTGCCGGCCCACACGACCTGGTCGCCCACGTCGAGCCCGCTGATCGCGATGTTGGGCTTGTTGATGGGGCCGCAGTCCTTGGCACCGTTGGCGCCGGGGACCGAGTTGGGCACGTAGGCGCCACCCACCGAGCCGATGTAGGTGCAGCCCTCGTGGACTGCGCCGGTCAGGGTGTAGAGACCGACCGCGTCATTGACGAGCCGCGGAACGGTGGTGCTGAAGGTGTCGAGGTTGGTGGTCTTGTTGTACCCGGTCCAGCGAAGGCCGACGTTGGGCTCCGGCGGGACGAATCCGAACTGGACCTCGGGGACGAGCTCGCCACCGGCGGTCGTCTCGGTGCCATAGCCGGTGTCGCCGGCCATGACCCACCAGTCGTGGTCCTGGGCGCCTTCGAGCGTCGTGGTCTGCAGCCAGTTCTTCTTGTCGGAGGGCTGGCGGATCACGATGCCGTAGCGGCCCGGGGCCATGTTGGGGATGAGGATGTCGCCGTTGACGTCAGAGACGCAGGCGCCGGTGCTCGCGACCGTGTCGATGACTGGTGCGCCGTCGACGAACCTGATGGCCTTGCCGTCGTGCACGTAGGAGGTGCAGATCGGGTTGCCGTAGTAGTCGGTCGACACGTCGCCGAGCAGGTCGTTGAGGTAGGCGTGGAAGCCTTCGAGACCCTTCTCAGCGTCGATCTCGTAGACGCCGTCAGCCGGGACCGTGTCCTGGAAGATGCGTACGCGGATGTTCGCGAGCGGGAGGGGGTACTGCAGCAGCGAGACCACGGGCGCGGTCGCGAGTGTCGCAGCCGGCTGGGTGGCCACCTTGGAGTTAAAGGGGACGCTGAAGTGTGCGCCGCCGATCTCGTAGCCATCAGCCTTGATCGAGATCAGGAAGCGGCACGGCTGCGAGGGCGACTCGGGGGTGCTGTTCGCCTTGGCGGCCTGCGCGACGCAGAACCCCTGGAGGACATCCAGCTTGACGTTGCCCGCCTTGATGTCGGCCTCGGTGCCGGACCCCACGATCGGGTCACCGGTGTTGGACGTGCGGGTGCCCGGCCACTGGCAGTTGTTGGGGTACTGAGGGTCGGTGCCGGTCGACTTGGGCGCCGGCGGGAGGCAGTTCTTCGCCGAGTCGC
>JANXWJ010000057.1 GCA_025351185.1 Candidatus Nanopelagicales bacterium | reverse complement strand
GGGCCGGTGGGGACGCCAGGCAGCGATACGTCGATGTTGAGGTAGGGCGCGAGGCCACTCTGACCATTGGCGGTGAAGGAGCGATAGCTCAGGTCGTTGAGGTCGCCGACCGTGCAGCCGGGCAGCACCTTGTCGACGAAGACCTTGCCCGCATAGCCGCGCATGCCAGGCACGTCGGTGCCCGCGCCGGAGGCGAGCACGAGGCTTGCGCCGCCACTGGCGCCCGCGGGACCCGTTGCGACAGAGGCAGTTGCGGTCGAGACGACACTCGGCTGATATTCCGTGTGCACGGACCATTGTGCGGGGTCGGCGAGCTCGGAGGCTCCGATCCAACCGCCAGTCGGGGCGGCGCAGGTCGAGGTCGGTGCGTCGAACGAGTACGTCGTCGCCGTTCCGTCGAGCGTCATGGTGATGTCGTCGAGGTAGGCGGTGGTGCTGGCGTAGCCACCGCCGGTGTCGCCCCAGGAGACGTTGGCGCGCAGCAGCGGCAGCGGGTGGTCGTCGGCGGAGATGGCGGTCATGGCGTCGGTCAACGAGATGGTGGCGTTGGCCGTGATGCCGCTGACGAACGACGCGCTCGTGGACCATCCGGTCGTCGTGTCGAAGTCCTGCCAGACGCCGGGGGTGACCGCCGGGTTGCCGTGGATGCCGGGGGCCCAGACGAGGTTGACGTAGCGCTGCCCGGCGGGGGCAGCAGCGTCGTAGAGCTCAACGCTGAGGTAGGGCGCGAGTCCGGCGACGGTGCCCATCGAGCGGTAGGAGAACGACGAGAGGCGTGAGGCCGCAGTGCCCGCGTCGAACCATCGGCCGACGTACTCCTTGCCCTGCAGCGTCGCGAGTGCGACGGCGGGGTTGGTGCCGGGGTTGGGCTTGCCGGCGCCGGTGAACAGCGAGAGGGACGACCCGCCGTGGGCGGCGGTGCTCGACGAGTCAGTGGGCCCGCTGACGTACTCGACATCGGCGGGGGACCGGAAGCCGGGGACTGCCGGCGCGACTGTCTCGTACTCCTTCGTCAGGCGCAGGCCGGCTGAGCCGTCGAGCAGTGACTCGGGTCCCACCACCTGGGTGACCGGTCCGGCGGCGAACGCGGCACCGCCCGGGATGACGACGAGCGAGGCGGCCACGGCGAACGTGGCGAGGACTGAGACGGCAGAAGGACGCACGAGAGGAACCCCCAGGCTGTGAGCCCGCAACCGGTCTGGCCCGGTGCTCAAGCGGTCCCGCCCCCCGGCGGGACCGCACGAGAGGTATCGGCGCGTCGTCGAGGAAATGAAGGGGATGGCGGTGACCAACTGTCACGAGCACACTCGAACGGCGAAGCGTCGGTGCCACAGCGTGACACCGGCGCTTGGGCCGAGGTGGTTCTGCGGCGCGGGCGCCGCGGGCGGGTCAGGTGACGGGCGGTCCGTACTGGTTGGGTCCGGGGGTGCCGGTCATGATCATGAAGTAGAGCAGCACGAGTCCGCCGAACGGCACGAAGCTGATGAAGATCCAGAGTCCTGAGCGGTCACCGTCGTGCAGCCGTCGCACGGTGAGCGGAAGCTCCACCACGAACAGGAGCAGGAAGAACAGCACGAAGACCAGCCAGACGATTCCGACGGCCGCGCCGCTCCCGGTGGAGGTGACGTTGCCGTCGACGTCGGTCTTGACCGTCGTCACGAAGGCGGCGAGCACGACAAAGAAGATGATGGACGCCGGGATCGTGAGCAGGAAGACGAAGAGGCGGAACCACCAGTACTCCGCCACGGTGGCGCGACCGGAGTAGTTGGTCCAGCCCGCGAAGCCGCGCTTGATCGCCTCGGCGAAACCGATGCTGCGGGCAGCCGGGCCGGCGTAGGCGAGACCGCCCTGCTGCTGGCCGGCGAAGGCAGGTGCGGCGGCATAGGCCGGAGCGACGGGCGCGGGCGGTGGCGGCGGCACGGCGACCGCGGGGGCCATCGGCATCGCCGGATCGGCAGCGACGGGCGGCGCCAGAGGGGCCTCGGGTGCGGCGGGTGCCACCGGCTCCGCGACAGGTGCGGCGACGTGCTCGGTCCACACGCTGCCGTCCCAGTAGCGCTGACCGCCGCCACCGGCGGGGTCGGCGTACCAGCCAGCGGCAGGGCTGGGCGTTCCGGACTGGTCGGACATGGTCGATCCCCTCGTCCTGGTGCACCAGGTGCGCACCCCGCGTCGAGCGTAGTGACTCGAGCGCGCTCAGGGGGTGATCGCGAGGCTCTCGGGGATCCGTGCCGCGAGCTGTGCAGCGCCCTCCACGCGCGAATCGGACTCGAGGGTGATCTGGGCGCCGACGTCCGACCCGGTGACGTCGAGGCGGCCCGCACCGAGGCGGGAGTAGGTCTCCCAGTCGGTCGTGATCGCGATGGTCGGCAGGTCGGGACGGCCGAGCTCGTCGATCTCGACACCCGCGCCTTCGTCGTCGATACCCGCCCAGCGCTCGAGCTCGATCTCTCCGGTGACCGTGACGTGCATGGTGGTGGCGGGGGGAGCCCCGACGTTGCGTGCGAGGACGAAAGGTGTGCTGCGGGCGAGCTGGAGAGCGGAGACCTGCGCTCCTCGCGTCGCCAGGTCACCCGGCAGGGACACGGCACGTCGGATGTCCTGCAGATGCGTCCACACGTCGAACGTCCTGATGCGCAGCAGGTTCTGAAGCGGGACCGGTCGTCCGAACACCCCCATCACCTCGGTCTCCAGCGTGAGGGGGTCGAGCGCCATGATCTGCGCCAGGCGTACGTCGATGAGCCCGTCGAGCTCCGTGCACACGTCGGCCTGATGGTGCTGCCGGCGTACGTCGACCCCGGTCTCGGTCAGCCGTGCGAAGTCACCCTGCGCGTGCGGGTGCTGCGCCCAGACGACCTCGTGGTCAGGCTCGGTGCGGCCGGCGAGCCGCGTCTCGACCCACGCGAGGTGGCGCACGACGTCGCCCGCGCTCCAGCCGGGGCACTCGGTCGGTGCGTCCCACTGCTCCCCAGCGAGGCGTTTGCCGAGCTCGCTCACCGCGTGCAGCGACCCCTCCCAGGCATCGAGCAGGGTCGCGAGGTCGTAGGTCTCCGCGGCGAGTTCACTCATGAGCCGAGGCTAGCGCCGCCGACACCCGACCCCGCAGACACATGGTGGAGGATGGCGGCATGACTCGGGTGGCGCTGGTGCAGCTGGACTCGTCGGACTTGGAGACGCCTGCCGAGCGAGTGGCACGCGCCGCGGGTCTCGTCGAGGGGATGCGTGACGTGGAGCTCGTGGTGCTGCCCGAGCTGTGGAGTGTCGGAGCGTTCGACCTGGCCCAGGCGAAGGAGTACGCCGAGCCCCTCGACGGGCCGGTCGTCACCCGGATGCGGGACGCGGCACGCCAGGCCGGGATCTGGCTGCACGCCGGCTCGTTCGCCGAGCTCGACCGCGGGCACCGTTACAACACCTCCGTCGTCATCGACCCCTCGGGCGACGTGGTGGCGACGTATCGCAAGCAGCACCTCTTCGGGTGGGACGCCGGGGAGCCGTCGGTGATGACTGCGGGCGACTCGCTCGTGGTGCTGCCGACACCGCTCGGCGCGACCGGGCTCGCCACCTGCTACGACCTGCGCTTCCCTGAGCTGTTCCGCCGTCTCGTCGACTCCGGCACCGAGACGTTCCTGCTCGCGTCGGGCTGGCCGAAGGCACGCATCGAGCACTGGGCGATCCTCACGCGCGCCCGCGCGATCGAGAACCAGGCGTGGGTCATCGCCTGCAACAGCGCAGGCAACCATGCGGGAGTCGCGATGGGTGGGCGCTCTGTCGTCGTAGACCCGCAGGGCGTGGTCGTCGTCGAGGCCGGTGACGCGGAGGAGATCCTCGTGGCTGACGTCGACCCGGCGGCCGTGCGC
This sequence comes from Candidatus Nanopelagicales bacterium, assembly GCA_025351185.1. Taxonomy (GTDB): domain Bacteria; phylum Actinomycetota; class Actinomycetes; order S36-B12; family CAIYMF01; genus Longivirga. Next base: position 2,928 of record JANXWJ010000057.1, on the reverse strand, counting down.
GAGTGGCGGATGTCCTTCCCCGCACTCACCGATCGGCGCTTGTAGCCGGCACGGGATCACATCCCGTCGCCGTGTTGTTGGATGTCCCTGTGACGACGCCTCGCGCACGTGTGCGTGCCCCTGAGCTCACCGGCCGCGGCGGATGGCTCAACACCGGTGGCCGCGAGATCTCCCTGACAGACCTGCGCGGGAAGATCGTGCTGCTCGACTTCTGGACGTTCTGCTGCGTCAACTGCCTGCACGTCCTCGACGAGCTGCGACCGCTGGAGGAGAAGTACGTCGACGTGCTCGTGACCGTCGGGGTGCACTCACCGAAGTTCGTGCACGAGGCCGAGCACGCCGCCGTCGTCGCGGCAGTCGAGAGATACGCCGTGGACCACCCGGTGCTCGACGACCCGGAGCTCTCGACGTGGAAGCAGTACGCCGTGCGCGCCTGGCCGACCCTCACGGTCGTCGACCCGGAGGGCTATGTCGTCGCACAGCTCTCGGGCGAAGGGCACGCGCACGCCCTCGACGTGCTGCTCGCGGAGCTCGTGGTCGAGCACGACGCGAAGGGCACGCTGCACCGCGGCGACGGTCCCTACGTGCCACCGGTGCCCCGTCAGGACCTGCTGTCGTTCCCCGGCAAGGCTCTCGTGCTCGGCGACGGCACGCTGCTCGTGAGCGACACCGCGCACCACTCGCTCGCGCACCTCGCCGCCGACGGCGAGACCCTGCTGCGGCGTATCGGCGACGGCACTCGTGGACTCGGCGACGGTGCGGCTGACGTCGCACGCTTCAGCGAGCCCAACGGCCTTGCGCTGCTCCCGCCCGAGCTCGCCGCTGACCTCGGCTACGATGTGGTCGTCGCCGACACCGTCAACCACGCGATCCGCGCTGTAGATATCGCGACGGGGAGCGTGCGCACCATCGCGGGCACGGGCGCACAGTGGATGCAGGGCGATCCCACATCCGGTGCGGCACACCAGATCGCGCTCTCGAGCCCTTGGGACGTCGCGTGGTTCGACGACTCGATCGTGGTCGCGATGGCTGGGGTTCACCGCCTCGACCGCGTCGATCCGAGAGGTGGGACGGTGTCGGCGTATGCCGGGACCACCAACGAGGGACTGGTCGACGGTGAGCTCCCGCACGCGTGGTTCGCCCAGACCTCAGGGCTGGCGGTGAGCGCGGACGGCACCACCTTGTGGCTCGTCGACTCGGAGACCTCGGCACTGCGTCGGGTGCGCAACAGCCTCGTCAGCACCGAGATCGGCAAGGGGCTCTTCGACTTCGGGCTCATGGACGGGTCGGCGTCTGACGCGCTGCTGCAGCATCCGCTCGGCGTCGGTGTGCTGCCGGACGGCTCGATAGCGATCGCCGACACCTACAACGGCGCGATCCGCAGGTTCGATCCGGACACCCGTGAGGTTTCGACGCTCGCGACCGGGCTGGCCGAGCCGAGCGATGTCACCGTCGTGGTCGACGACGCACGCGGTCACGTGCTGCTCGTGGTCGAGTCGGCCGCGCACCGGCTGACCCGCATCGCCCTGCTGGATGATGCGCTGCGCACCGAGGGGACCGCCTACCGCACTGCTCGGCCACCGACCGAGGTCGCCGCCGGGGAGCTCGACCTCGATGTGCTCTTCACTCCGCCACGAGGGCAGAAACTCGACGACCGCTATGGCCCGTCGACCTATCTCGTGGTGTCGGCGTCTCCGACCGAGCTGCTCGTGTCGGGTGCAGGCAGCGGCACCGACCTCCGCGTGCCGCTCGTCATCGCCGACCCGGCAAGCACGGGCCTGGCGACGGGCGTCCTGCACGTCTCCGTGCGCGCCGCGTCGTGCGACGACCCCGACGCACCCGGCGCCGCCGACTACCCCGCGTGCCATCTCCACCAGCAGGACTGGGGAGTCCCGATCGTCGTCGTCCCCGGCGGCACGACGCGGCTGTCCCTGGTCCTCGCCGGCTTGGACGTTGCCGAGCTGTAAGACGCAAGAGCCCTGCAGCGTTCGGCTTCTACTCGATGTGGTAGCCGGCGATGAGCATCGTGAGCCGGTCGGTGTCACCGTCGGTCCACCCGGGCGGCTGCGTGACGGCCGCCCAGGCGGCCGGCATCGTGGTGCCGTAGTTGTGACCCTGGCCGTTGGGCACGTCGACGCCGACGAACTGGTCGACGGTCACCTGCAGGAAGGTCAGGACCGGATACCACCGCATGGTCGGTGTGCGCCCGGAGCCCGGCGGCTCGCGCAGCCAGTCGGGCTGCTCGATGAGCAGCTGCGGGCTCCACCACACGACTGGGTCGTTGGCATGCTGCAGGTAGGCGACGCGTGGGGAGTTCCACGGGCCGCTGGGCGAGGCGAAGTCACCGGGGTGCGCGGCGTACCGGATCGCCGCGCCGTTCTGGTAGATCGGCTGCCACTGCGGGCTTCCGGCCTCGCGGTTGGCCGCGATCTGGCCCCACGGCTGGCTGAAGTTCGGGGAGCCGCTGTAGACCGCACCTTGTGTCTGCGCGGTGAGCCCGGCAGCGTCCGGGAAGGCCGACTGTGCGGAGAAGGACCCGAGACTCAGGCCGTACGACACGAGCTTGGGTCGTTGCCCCGCGGGCAGCTTGGACCACTCGGTGTAGACCGCGCTGAAGATCGCCTGCCCGGCGTCGCGTGCCCGGTCGACGTCGACGAGGGTGGAGATCCAGCTCGGGAGGAAGGAGTACTGGATGCCGACGACAGCGGTGTCGCCGTTCCACTCGTACTCCACCGAGTCGATCGACTGCGGCTCGAGCCATCCCGTGCCCGTGGTGCCGGCGACCACGAGCACCTTGCGCGAGAAGGCGCCCGTGCGCTGCAGCTCCTTGACCGCGAGCTGCGCGCGCTCAGCAGCTGTGGGCGCGGAGTCGAGACCGACATAGACGCGGATCGGGGTGGAGGAGACCTTGCCGGAGAAGTTCGCGAG
>JANXWJ010000146.1 GCA_025351185.1 Candidatus Nanopelagicales bacterium | reverse complement strand
CCCTTCGACTGTGCAGCGGGTGTCAGCGGGCGCTGTAGAGGACGAGGCTCACGGCGATGTACTGCGTGATGAAGCCGGCCAGGGTGAGAGCGTGGAAGACCTCGTGGAACCCGAACCACGTCGGGCTCGGGTTGGGGCGCTTGAGGGCATAGACCACTCCGCCGGCTGAATAGCAGAGGCCGCCGACCGCGAGCAGGATCACGACTGCAGCACCACCGGCACGCCAGAACGCGGGGAGGTAGAAGACCGCGACCCAGCCGAGTGCGATGTAGATCGGGGTGTAGAGCCAGCGCGGCGCACCGACCCAGAAGACGCGGAACAGCACCCCGGCCAGCGCACCGCTCCACACCAGGAGGAGAAGCGTCTTCGCCTGGTCGGTGGGAAGGAGCGCGACGGCGAACGGTGTGTAGGAGCCGGCGATGATGAGGAAGATGTTCGAGTGGTCGAGCCGCTTGAGCATCACGGTGGTCTTCGGGCTCCACGTGAAGCGGTGATACGTCGCGCTCACGCCGAACAGCAGGATCGCCGTGAGGCTGTAGAGGGCTGCCGCCCATCGATACTGCGGTGGCGACAGCGCGACGAGCACGATGCCGCACACGAGCGCGACGGGTGCCATGCCCGCATGCAGCCAGCCACGCAGCTTGGGCTTCACCGGGTCCAGGACGGCACCGACCCGGGACTCGACCGCCTCGAGGGCGCCGTTGTGGGTGGGCCGTGTCGGTGTCTCGCTCATGTACGCCAGAGTAACTTACGCCAGCGTAGGTTACGACTCCTCATCCTGTGACGCCCGCCGCTGACTCGGGGTCCACTGCGAAGGCGGTCGTGGTGCTCACGGCCGCGGGGAGGCGCCGGTACTCTCACGTCAGGACGCGCCACCGGGTGCTCCGGCGAGCCGGGCCGGCTTCGATGAGATGAGGTGACGCCGTGGGGGTGTCCGACCTTGTCTACGGCGTCTACGAACGCCGGATCAAGGCCTCGCTCGATCCCGAGCGGATCCCGCGTCACGTCGGCATCATCATCGACGGCAACCGACGCTGGGCAGCGGATCAAGGATCGTCGACGGCGCACGGCCACCGTGCTGGCGCACAGCGCATCGAGAACGTCCTGGGCTGGTGCCAGGAGGCCGGTGTCGAGGTGGTCACCCTCTGGCTGCTGTCGACCGACAACCTCGAGCGACCTGCCGCCGAGCTCGACCCACTCCTGCGGATCATCGAGCACACAGTCGAATCCCTTGCTGCGCAGGGAGAGTGGCGAGTGCATCCCGTCGGCGCCCTCGACCTGCTCCCCGCGCAGACGGCTGCCGTCCTGAAGAAGGCCGAGGCTGACACCGCGGCCAACACCGGGCTGCTGGTCAACGTCGCCGTCGGCTACGGCGGACGCCGCGAGGTGGTCGACGCCGTGCGCGCACTGCTCTCCGACGCCGCGAGCAAGGGCACCACGCTCGACGACCTCGCCTCGGTGCTGGACGTCGAGCACATCGCCGAGCACCTCTACACCGCCGGCCAGCCCGACCCCGACCTCGTCATCCGCACCTCGGGCGAGCAGCGGCTCTCCGGCTTCCTCCTCTGGCAGTCCGCGCACTCGGAGTTCTACTTCTGCGAGGCCTACTGGCCAGACTTCCGCAAGGTCGACTTCCTGCGCGCCCTCCGTGCCTACGCCGTCCGAGCCCGACGCTTCGGCACCTGACCTCCACCCTCATGAATGTGCCCCGACGTGCGCTAGGCGCACGCGAGGCACCCTTCATACGCCCGGTCTCAGCTCGAGAAGTGCCGTGGCCTACGCCGTTCGGGTACGGAGTTCGGACACCTGGTCGACGCAGCGTGAGCAGCCGGATCGCTGTGACCGCCCCGACATCCGGTGTTCACCGAGTCCTAGCGTCATCGGCACGGCGTGGCGCACCGAGACGGGGTTGACGCGGGCTTAACGTCACCCTCATTCGGGCCGGTGCCCGGCCGGCCCGCACCAGGGGAGGCCCTTGTGCCCAACGCTCGACGTCGTACGTCATCCACCTCCGCACCCGACGTGCGCACCTATGTGCTCGACACGTCGGTGCTGCTGTCCGATCCGCACGCGCTGCTCAGGTTCGACGAGCACGAAGTCGTGATCCCGGTGGTGGTGGTGGTCGAGCTCGAGGCCAAACGGGCACACCCTGAACTCGGCTACTTCGCCCGACAAGCCTTGCGGCTCCTCGATGATCTCCGCATCGAGCACGGTCGCCTCGACCATCCGATGCCCGTCGGCGAGGTCGGTGGAACCCTGCGCGTCGAGCTCAACCACACCGACACGTCGGTGCTGCCGAGCGGGTTCCAGCTCGGTGACAACGACACCCGCATCCTTGCCGTGGCTCGCAACCTCGCAGCCGACGGACGCGACGTGATCCTGGTGAGCAAGGACCTGCCGATGCGGGTCAAGGCCGCTGCGGTCGGCCTCACGGCCGAGGAGTATCGCGCCGAGCTCGTCGTCGAGAGCGGCTGGACCGGCATGACCGAGCTCGACGTCGCCGGCACCGATGTCGACCGTCTCTACGAGGAGGACCGGATCGATCTCGAGGCGGCGCGCGAGCTGCCGTGCCACACCGGTCTGGTGCTCGTGTCCGAGCGCGGAAGCGCGCTCGCCCGTGTCACCGCAGACAAGCAGATCCGGCTCGTACGCGGTGACCGTGAGGCTTTCGGACTGCACGGACGCAGCGCGGAGCAGCGGGTGGCACTCGACCTCCTGCTCGACCCCGAGGTGGGGATCATCTCGCTCGGTGGGCGCGCAGGAACGGGCAAGTCGGCCCTTGCGCTGTGCGCCGGTCTCGAGGCGGTGCTCGAGCGCAACCAGCACCGCAAGGTCATCGTGTTCCGACCGCTCTATGCCGTCGGCGGTCAGGACCTCGGCTATCTGCCGGGCAACGAGGGCGAGAAGATGTCGCCCTGGGGCCAAGCGGTTTTCGACACGCTCGGTGCACTCACGACGCAAGAGGTCGTCGAGGAGATCGTCGATCGCGGAATGCTGGAAGTCCTTCCGCTGACACACATTCGAGGCCGATCGCTGCACGACGCTTTCGTGATCGTCGACGAGGCGCAGTCGCTCGAACGCAATGTCCTGCTCACCGTGCTCTCGCGCATCGGGCGTGACTCGCGGGTCGTGCTCACGCACGACGTCGCACAGCGCGACAACCTCCGCGTCGGTCGCCACGACGGCATCGTGGCGGTCGCCGAGAAGCTCAAGGGCCACCCGTTGTTCGCCCACATCACCTTGACGCGCAGCGAACGGAGCCCGATCGCCGCACTCGTCACGGAGATGCTCGAAGACCTGCCGATCTAGAACCTTCGCTGTGCCAGATCCCGAAAGTCAGCAACGCTGAGATCGACTGCAGCACACCAGGATCAGGCTGGGGCCGACATTGCACGCTGATGTCGGCCTCAGCCATGTCGTACGCCGAACCATCACAGCTCGATGACAGCCCCGAACGCACGACTGCTTCGTCCGATGCTCGACAATCCATGTGCCGCAACGGCTTGCGCGACACGCCGGGGAGGTGCGTGAGTTGGCGGTCATGAAGGCACGTGTGTCAGGATGCGCGGACGACGGAGCGGCTGACTCTCAGTTCGCGTCGCACGGTCGCCGCGCTGCCCCGACCAGGGCCTCACGAGGTCGCCGAGACCACGGTCTCGGACGGTTCGCGCAAGGGACCGCGAGCACGGAGAGTCTCCGTTGAGGTGTGGCCCACGTCACTAGTTGTGTCCGTTGTGAGCCGGTTCGTGCCGGATTTCTTGTGGATAAAGCCTCAACCCCAGGATGAGCACTCTGGGTTGAGGTCGACCACCGTCGGACCTACCGGGCAGGCTGGCAACTGCACACCACGACCCCGCGTTCGGGGTCGGACGGCCCACGGGTCTCCCGGTCGCTCGCGACAGGAGGCGCACGGTGGAGAGGGCCGATCGTCATCACGGTCAAACGTCCGACGTCGCACGCCGCCCCTGACCGACGCGCTCCATGTCGGTCGGTGCCCGAGATCGACAGCGCCGAGTGTCCTCCGGTTCGCGCGTCGTCGGTCCCGCGCCAGGGTCCCATCAGCAGAGTCGTCCGGAGCGTCGCTGCCCGTTGAAGGATGTCGAGTGACCACGAGCGTCTGGACCATCCATCGTCACCGTCGCATGGCGGTGGTGGCAGTCGGCACGTTGGCTGTCAGCACCCTGGCGGCACTGGGCCCGTCCCAGGTGACGGTCGTTGCCTACGCCGCGAGCCCTGCCGCGTCGACCGCGCAGTTGACTGCGCCCGCCGTCAAGGCGGGTTTGCTGGCTGCGAGCAGCTCGGCTTCGGCAGGCACGACGGCGACCCAGCGAGCGTCGACGTCGGCAGCCGCCACGAAAGCACCGGCGCGCGCCGCCTCCCTCGCCCCATATCGATTCGCCACCAAGGCATACAACCAGTGGTGGGCGCGCAAGATCATGGTGCGGCACGGGTGGACGAGCGGCATGCAGTACCGCGCCCTCGTCAAGCTCTGGGACCACGAGAGCCACTGGAGCCACACGTCGCACAATCGCGGATCAGGCGCGCACGGCATCCCGCAGGCTCTGCCTGGCTCGAAGATGCGTTCCGCTGGCGTCGACTGGCGCACCAACCCGGTCACCCAGATCAAGTGGGGCCTCAACTACATCGACTCCCGCTACGGCAACCCCACCAAGGCGTGGGCGCACTTCCTCCGCCACGGCTGGTACTGACCCGCCCGCACGGCTGCAGCCCTCAGCACGATCGCGCGGATCCTCAGCGCACTCGACAGACTCATGACGTAGGCCCCGCCGGTCGGCGGGGCCCACGTCATGTCGGGGCGAACGTCGAGGCGAGGTGTCAGGACGTAGGAGGGCCGACCGGGATCGTCAGAGCGACCGTGCGCAGCGTCTCGGCGAAGAAGTCGTTGCCCTTGTCGTCGACGACGATGAAGGCGGGAAAGTCCACGACATCGATCTTCCACACCGCCTCCATCCCGTTCTCCGGGAAGTCGATGACCTCGACGTGCTTGATGCAGTCCTGCGCTAAGCGCGCGGCCGGCCCACCGATCGATCCGAGGTAGAAGCCGCCGTTGTCCTTGCAGGCGTTGGTCACGGCCGCACTGCGGTTTCCCTTGGCCAGCATGACGAGCGAGCCACCGGCCTTCTGGAACTCGTCGACGTAGGCATCCATGCGCCCGGCAGTCGTGGGGCCGAACGATCCCGACGCCATGCCTTCCGGCGTCTTGGCCGGGCCGGCGTAGTAGACCGCGTGGTCGCGGAGATAGTCCGGCATGGGCTCACCGGCGTCGAGCATCTCCTTGATGCGCGCGTGGGCGATGTCCCGAGCCACGACAAGGGGCCCTGAGAGCGACAGCCGCGTCTTGACGGGGTATCTGCTCAGCTCGTCCCTGATCTCGGCCATGGGCCGCGACAGATCGATCCGGACTACGTCGTCGTCGAGGTGGTCGTCGATGACCTCGGGCAGATAGTGCGCGGGGTCGGTCTCGAGCTGTTCGAGGAAGACACCGTCAGGGGTGATCTTGGCGAGCGCCTGTCGGTCGGCGGAGCACGACACGGCGATGGCCACGGGACAGGAGGCACCGTGGCGGGGGAGCCGGACGACGCGTACGTCGTGGCAGAAGTATTTCCCCCCGAACTGCGCACCGATGCCGAACTCGCGCGTCATCCCTAGCACCTCGGCCTCCATATCGAGGTCGCGGAATGCCTGCCCCCCAGCAGATCCCGCGGTAGGAAGCCCGTCGAGATAGCGCGCACTCGCATACTTTGCGGTCTTGAGCGCGAACTCCGCGGACGTCCCACCGACCACGATGGCGAGGTGATACGGAGGGCACGCCGACGTGCCGATCGACCGCAGCTTCTCGTCGAGGAACTTGCGCATGCCGGCGGGATTGAGGAGCGCCTTGGTCTCCTGGAAGAGCAGCGACTTGTTGGCCGAGCCGCCCCCCTTGGCCATGAAGAGGAATTTGTACGACGTCTCGTGGCCGGGGGCGGTGTCGGAGTAGAGCTCGATCTGCGCCGGCAGGTTGGTGCCGGTGTTCTTCTCCTCCCACATGGTCAGCGGGGCCATCTGGCTATAGCGAAGGTTGAGGGTCGTGTAGGCGTCGTAGACGCCCTGGCTGATCGCTCGCTCGTCATCTCCCGCGGTCAGCACCTGCTGGCCGCGCTTGCCCATGACGATCGCGGTCCCCGTGTCCTGGCACATCGGCAGGACCCCGCCCGCCGAGATGTTGACGTTCTTGAGGAGGTCGAGAGCCACGAAGCGGTCGTTGGGTGACGCCTCTGGGTCGTCGAGGATGTTGCGCAGCTGCTGCAGGTGCCCGGGTCGCAGCAGGTGCTGGATGTCGCGGATGGCCGTCGACGTCAGTAGGCGCAACGCCTCCGGCTCGACCTGCAGGAACGTGCGGCCGGCAGCCTCGATCGTCGAGACCCCTTCGGTGGTCAGCAGGCGGTACGGCGTCTCGTCCGGACCCAGGGGCAGCATCTCGGTGTACTCGAACTCAGGCATGTCACGAGCCTACGACCGCGCAAGTCCCGAGGCGGCGTGACCTGGCACACCCTGCCCCTCGCGATCGGCCCCGGCGTACGACCACCGACCCCGCACCCGACGAACCAGCGGATTCACCGGCACCCGCTGTCGATCTGACGCGATCCTGTTCGTCGAGAGACGACGGGCAGATCCCCTGCCGAGGTGAGAGAAGGAGCGACCATGTCCAACAGCCCATGGCCCACGATCCATGCCGAGCGGTTGGCGCTGCTCGACGACCTCCGGACGCTCACACCCGAGCAGTGGGGTGCTCGAACGCTCTGCGCCGACTGGAACGTTCGACAGGCGTTCGGCCACATGATCGCCACTGCACGCAAGACACCGCTGTCGTTCGCCGGCGGGTTCGCGAAGTCGGGCTTTAACTTCCAGAAGATGGCGCGCACCGACATCGCCCGAGAGACGGCGGGCACAGCGCAGGACCAGTTGGCCGCGTTCACCTCGATGGTGGCGTCGACATCGTCGCCGCCCGGGCCGGTCGAGTCGTGGCTCGGCGAGACCATCGTGCACGCCGAGGACATCCGTCGACCGCTGGGAATCACGCACTCCTATCCACTCGACGCCGTGACTCGGACGGCGACGTTCTACTCCGGCTCCGATCTGCTCATCGGTTCCAAGACGAGGATCGCCGACCTGACGCTGCGCGCCACGGACACCGACTGGAGCGTCGGCTCAGGACCGGCAGTGGAAGGTCCGGCACTCTCCCTCCTGCTCGCGATGACCGGACGCAAGGCTGCCCTCGCCGAGCTGTCCGGCCCCGGGCTCGCGACGCTGTCGTCACGAGGCTGAGGCGCGTCCACGTCGTCGTGATGGCGAGGCACGCGATCTGTCGACGGGAAACCGAGACTGTGGAGGGACCGCCCGGCTAGCGTCAGAGGATGTTGACGTGGGCCGACGTGCAGCGGATCGCGACCAGTCTGCCCGGCGTCGAGGAGTCACCGGGCCATGACGGCTGGCGTTCGTGGAAGGTCGGCAAGAAGAACGTCGTGTGGGAACGCCCCCTGCGCGGGCGGGACCTCAGTGATCTTGAGGCGATGGGTCGGGCGGCGCCGACCGGAACGACCATCGGCGTGCGCGTGCCGGATCTCGATACGAAAGACGTGCGCATCGCGGAGAATCCTGACGTCGTCTTCACCGTGCCGCATCTCGATGGCTATACCGCCGTGCTGGTGCTGCTCGACGACATCGACGTCGTCGATCTCGAGGAGCTCGTCACCGAGGCGTGGCTGCACCAGGCTCCCAAGCGTGTCGTCGCTGCGTGGCAGGCATCGCGCTGACCCGGGTGCCGGTGCGCTGAGCGTCAATCCGTCGTGCGCCGTTCGAGCAGTGACACGAGGCGGTGATAGAGCGGCAGCTGCTCGGCCATCTCCGGGAGCTCGACACTGCGGTGCTCGTCGAGAGACACGAGACGGAAGACCGCGGCTCGCACGAGCAGCTGATGCCAGATCGTCCAGGTCAGCTCTGCGGGCGCGGCCAAGTCGACAAGCGACTCCTCGGCGTGCCACCACAGCAGCGCGTCGATCACGACGATGGCGTCGGTGTACGTCGCCGGACGCCAGTAGGGCGAGACGTCGATGACTGCGGGCGGGAGGCCGTCGGCACTCAGCACGTTGCCGCTGAGGTCGCCATGGATGAGCTGCGAGTCGAGATCGATGGCCCGACGCAACGCGCTCAGGCGGCGCAGCAACGGCGTCGAACCGGAGCCCACCTCGACGTCGAGCTCGTCCCATGCGACGCGGTCGGCGACCGCCCAGCGGTCGTCGCGCTGGTCGAGGAACGATGGTCGCGCTTCATGGCGTAGCTCGATATGAAGTGCGCGACTCGCCCCGAGCACCTCGTGCCACTGACCATCGCTGGTGGCCTCGCCCTCGACGTGCTCGACCGCGGACCAGCCGTCGACCACCCAGGACCCGTCGAGCGCCGGGAACGGGAGCGGTAGGCGGAAACCGTTGTGCTGGATGCGATGTCCGACCTCGGCGATCCATGCGGTCTCAGCCACACCGCAGTTGGGCTTCAGCACAGCTGCACCCACGCGGACGCTCGAGCCCTGCCCGCCGTCGAGCGGCACAGAGTCACCCACGAGCCCGAAGGCGTTGACAACCCAAGGCGGCGCGAGCTGCCGGTCACCTCTCATCAGTCGATGAGCTTGGCGCGCAGCGCCCGGATCGACAGCAGGGCCATGGCCGCAGCGAACACGATGAGGGCGAGCGTGTGCCCCAGGTCGTTGAGCGGCTCCCAGCCGAAGACGGCGTTCCGGACGAGCTGCACGCAGTGGTAGAGCGGGTTGAGCTGCGCACTGGTCTGCACCCACTGCGGAAGTCCCTGGAGCGGGAAGAAGATCCCGGCGAGGACGAACAGCGGTGTGATGAGGGCGCTCTGCACGTAGGTGAACGAGTCGATGCTCGGGACGATGCCGGAGAACCACTGGCCCATGAAGCCGAAGCCGAGCCCGGTGAGGAAGCAGATGAACGGGATGGCGAGCATCCCCCACGACGGCGGCAGCCCGAAGATGATGGCGACGAGCAGCGGTGCCATGCCGAAGACTCCCGCCTTCACCGCGATCCAGGCGCCCTCGGCGAGAAGGAGCTCCGGGACGTCGACGGGCGTGGCGAGGATGCCGTCGTAGGTCTTGCGGAAGGTGCGCTTGATATAGGTGTCGTACATCCCGGCGAACACCGAGGAGAACAGCACCGCCGTCGCCACGGTGCCGGTGCCGATGAACTGGATGTAGGGGATGCCCTGCACGCTCGACACCAGCGCGCCGAGCCCGAAGCCGAACGCGAGCAGGTTGATGGTCGGCTCCACGATGCTGCCGAACGCCGTCGAGAGCCAGACGCGACGGAACAGCGTGATCTCGCGGGTGAACACGCCCGAGAACGCCGTCGGCTCGACCGCTCGCAACGTCCTCGGCACGTCCTCGGCGGGACCGCTCGTGAGACGGGTCAGGTCTGTCATCAGTCCGCCAGCCTTTCGCCGGTCAGCAGGACGAAGACGTCCTCGAGGTTGGCGGCGCGACGCGAGCCCTCGCCGAGGGCGTCCACGACGTGCTGCGGCAGTGCCTCCGCCCGCAGCACCGACACCGACGGTCCGGTGCGCCGGGTCGAGAAGCCCAGGGGCGCGACCGTGTCCTCCACCCGCTGCAGGCGGACAGGCGGTCCGAAGAACTCGAGCGCCTCGACGCCGGCGTGGATCCCGACGAGCTCGGCCGGCGTGCCGCGCGCGATGACCTTGCCGTGCGACACCACGGCGACGTCGTCGCACAGCCGCTCGGCCTCCTCGATGTAGTGCGTCGACATGAGCACCGAGACGCCGGAACTGCGCAGCTGGTCGATGAGGGTCCAGATGTCGCCACGTACCTGCGGGTCGAGCCCGACCGTCGGCTCGTCGAGCAGCACGAGGGCCGGACGGTGCACGAGGGCTCGGGCGATGAGCAGGCGCCGCTTCATGCCGCCCGACAGCGTCTGCACCTTCGAGTCGGCCCGCTCGACGAGCTGCGCCGCAACCATCGCGTCGGCCACGGCCTTTACGCGGTGCCGGCGCGGCACGCGCAGCAGGGTCGCCCACACGGTGAGGTTCTGCCGCACGGTCAGCTCCTCGTCGAGGTTCTCGCTCTGCGGCACCACCCCCATGCGCGCCCGGGCCTGCTTGGACTTCTGCGGTACGGGAAAGCCGAGGACCTCGATCTCTCCGCTGTCGGGGATCGCCTGACCGGTGAGCATGCGCATCGTCGTCGATTTGCCGGCACCGTTGGGCCCGAGCAGACCCAGGCACGTGCCCGCGCGGAGATCGAGGTCGAGCCCATCGACTGCGCGAAGGTCGCCGAAGGTCTTGACAACGCCGCGCAGCCTCAGCGCCAGAACCTGGTGGTCGACGAGCGGCGGAGCGTGGGAGGGAGAGGAAGTCACCCGGCCACGCTAGCGGTGCGGCCGAGCGGGATAGCCTCGGTGTGTGACCGAGTCCGTGCCCGACCCGTTGGCTGATGCGTTGCGTCTGCGCGCGTCCGACGCCGACCGTGAGCGCGTGGCCGGCCTGCTGCGTGAGGCCTACGTCGAGGGACGCCTCTCGGCGGTCGAGCACGAAGAGCGGATCTCGGAGGTCTACCGGGCGACGACGTACGCCGAGCTCGTGCCATTGCTGCACGACCTTCCGGTGCCGCCGGGCTCGCTGTCGGTGCCCGGCGTCGGGCAGACGGTCGCGCTCACCGGCGCCCAGCTGCCCGCAGTGCCCGATTCCGCCGGCGGAGTGGTCGTCGACCCGTCGCGCGCGGCTCAGGGGCAGGGCACGGCCATCGCGATCCTCTCGGGCGTCGAGCGCAAGGGGCGCTGGGTCGTCCCTGCGCAACTGACCGCCGTCGCTCTCATGGGCGGTGCTGTCCTGGACTTCACGAGTGCGGTGCTGACCGCGCAGGAGACGGTCATGACGGTGTTCTGCCTCATGGGCGGCATCGAGATCACGGTCCCCGACGGCATCGACGTACGCATCGAGGCGGTGGCGATCCTCGGCGGTCACTCCGGGCCGGAGAGCGCACCGCCTGCTGGCGCACCGGTGCTGCGCATCCGCGGACTCGTGGTCATGGGCGGCGTCGACGTCAAGCGCTCACAACCCAAGCGGGACAACGGATCCAAGCAGCTCGGACCCTGACCCTCGGCCCAGACTGATCATCTGGTCGTCACCGGGTGCGAGAAGCAGCCGCACGATCAGTCTGAGCGGTGTGGTCAGTGCGTGGCGGCGTCAAAGTCGACGGTGGCGTAGGTGCGCAGCTTGCTCAGGGTGTGCTCGCTGTGGACGTCGCGGATCGTGCCGCTCTTGCTGCGCATGACGATCGAGTGCGTCGTGAGCGTCTCGCCGCGGTAGCGCACCCCTTGCAGCATCTCGCCGTCAGTGACGCCAGTGGCGACGAAGAACACGTTGTCACCCGTGACGAGGTCGTCGGTGAGGAGCACCCGGTCGAGGTCGTGGCCGGCGTCGAGTGCGCGCTGCCGCTCCGCCGCGTCGATGGGCCACAGCTTGCCCTGGATCACCCCGCCGAGGCACTTGATGGCGCACGCGGTGATGACACCTTCGGGTGTGCCGCCGATCCCGACGAGCAGGTCGATGCCGGTGCCGGCGCGCGCGGCCATCACGGCCCCGGCGACGTCGCCGTCGGTGATGAACTTGATGCGCGAGCCGGCCTTGCGGATGTTGGCGACGAGCGACTCATGCCGGGGACGGTCGAGGATGATGACCGTGAGGTCTTCGACGCGCTCGGACTTCGCCTTGGCGATGCGCGCGAGGTTGTCGGCGATCGGTGCCTCGATGTCGACGACGCCAGCCGCCTCGGGTCCGGTGACGAGCTTCTCCATGTAGAACACCGCGGACGGGTCATACATCGTGCCGCGCTCGGACACCGCGAGCACCGAGAGCGCATTCGGCATTCCCTTGGCGCACAGCGTCGTCCCGTCGATCGGGTCGACCGCGACATCGACGTTGGCACCGGTGCCGTCGCCGACCTCCTCACCGTTGAAGAGCATGGGAGCGTCGTCCTTCTCTCCCTCACCGATCACGACGACACCGTTCATCGAGACCGACGAGACGAGTTGGCGCATGGCATTGACCGCCGCGCCATCCGCACCGTTCTTGTCGCCGAACCCGACCCAGCGCGCGGCCGCCATCGCCGCCGCTTCCGTCACCCGTACGAGCTCGAGCGCGAGGTTACGATCGGGTGCTTCCGGTGTGCGTTCTGCCGTCATGGCGCGCTCCTCGCAGTCGATGTACCTGCACTGTAACGACGCCCCCGCCCCCGTACCCAGCCGAGGCCACCGCCACCCAGGTCTCCGAGTTGCTGCCCGAATCACTGGTTCCACGGCCCACGACCGAGGACCCGGGCAGTAACTCCGGACCTCGACTCAGCCCGGGGGAGCGCGTGAGGGGATACGGTCGTGCGCCATGACCCACTTCCGGGTGACCGAAGCGGCCGCGCTGCTCGGTGTCAGCGATGACACCGTGCGTCGCTGGATCGATGCCGACCGGCTGCCGGCGGTGCGCGATGGTGCCGGTCGATGGTCGGTGCAGGGTCGCGACCTCGCGGAGTTCGCCCGCGACCAGGCGAGCCCGCCTCAGGTGCACAGCACGGTCACGACGTCAGCCACCAACCGGATGCCCGGGCTCGTGACTCGCGTCGCGCGTGACGGACTCATGGCCGAGGTCGAGATCCAGGCCGGCCCGTTCCGCGTCGTCTCGGTGATGACGGCGGCGGCCGTCGACGCCCTCGGTCTCGAGCCCGGAGTGCTCGCCGTCGCGTCGGTCACGGCCCATGACGTCATCGTCGAGACCACGACCCGCTGAGTCACGGCCGGCCGAGTCACGACGACTGAGTCAGCGACAGCCGAGTCACGGAGGCGAAGGCGCGACCGGATGAGACGCGGCCTGCCGCCCCGGGAAGCGCCCGCCACCTGCGTCGCTCACAATGGGCCAGTGGATGCCGAGCAGACGACCGAAGCAGCGGCCGGCGAGGCCGTGGTCGACGCCGTGACTGCGGCACCGGCCGAGTCGGCTGACGCGGCCGTCGAGCCGCCGGAGCCGGCGCTGCTCGAGGATCCAGCGGAGATCGAGCGTCAGCGCGAGGAGCGGGCTCGCAAGCGCCTGCGTCAGACGGCGCGCGACATGCTCATCTCCATGCTCGTCGTCGCCGGCGCGGTGCTGGTGCTGGTGTTCCCCTGGAACCGTGGAGCGTCCGATCCGATCAAGACGGTCGACCCCTCGACCGTGATCGCCGGCGCGCGGGAGAGCGAGTCGTGGCCGGTCATGGCACCCACCGCAGCGCCCGCGACCTGGCGCTGCACGAGCGCGCGCATCTCCACGGCGGCTGACGGCCTGGCAGTGGTGCACCTCGGCTATCTCACGCCCTCGACGGAGTACGTCGGGCTCGAGCAGTCGGCCACCCGCGAGCTCAGCTTTGTGCGCGACCAGACCCTCAAGGCTGACAAGACCGGCACCCGGGTGATCGGGAGCACCACGTGGACGACGTATGAGACGGCCGACGGCACCCACCGCTCGCTGGTGCTCGCCCAGGATGGCGCGACCTACGTCGTCACGGGTACGGCGACCTGGGATGACATCACGACGTTCACCGCGAGCCTGCGCGCCGGCTGATCACGCCGCGTGCT
Source organism: Candidatus Nanopelagicales bacterium (assembly GCA_025351185.1). Classification (GTDB taxonomy): domain Bacteria; phylum Actinomycetota; class Actinomycetes; order S36-B12; family CAIYMF01; genus Longivirga. Next base: position 12,048 of record JANXWJ010000146.1, on the reverse strand, counting down.
ACTCCGGCGCGGGAGCAGCGCCGCGGGCCGCGTCGAGCCGGGTCCGCGCGTCGTCGAGCCAGCGCTGGCAGATCGCGGCGAGCGCCTCGCCGCGCTCCCAGAGGGCGAGAGACTCCTCGAGCGTCGTGCCTCCGGCCTCGAGGCGACGTACGACATCCGCGAGCTCGTCTCGTGCCTGCTCGAACGGCGGGGTTGCGGGGGTCTCGCTCATGGCGGTCACCTTAGGTGAGAGTCGGCCGGCACAGATCGGGTGGTGATCGTCAGCAGGTGCCGGAGGGCATCGGATCGTCAGCTGTCTCGGGTGGCGTGGAACTCGCCGGCGCTGACACGCACCCGGACCGACGTGCCCGCGGCGACGTCGTCGGCGACGCGCACGACGGCGCCATCGGGCTTCTGCACCACGGCATATCCGCGATCGAGGGTCGCAGCGGGAGAGAGCGCGCGCACGCGGGCGCGGACGTGTGCGACGTCGTCGGACGCGCGCTCGAGACGGTTGTCGAGTGCTCGACGAGACCGCTCGAGCAACGACGTCACACCGTCGGCGCGTGTCGTCACGAGCACCGAAGGATCAGCGAGCACCGGGCGATGGCGCACGCCGTCGAGCCAGCTGAGGTGCGCCTCGATCCGCCCTCGTACGACCCGCTCGGCGCGACCGCGCAGGTCGCTGATGATGCGCACCTGCTCGACCATGTCGGGCACGACCTTGCGCGCCGCGTCGGTGGGTGTCGAGGCGCGTACGTCGGCGACGAGGTCGAGGAGCGGCGAGTCCTTCTCGTGCCCGATGGCCGACACGACCGGGGTGCGGCACGCGGAGACCACGCGCACCAGACCTTCGTCGGAGAACGGCAGCAGGTCCTCGACCGAGCCGCCGCCTCGCGTCACGACGATCACGTCGACCTCGGCCACGCCGTCGAGATCGCGGATCGCAGCGCTCACCTCGCTGACGGCCTTGACCCCCTGGACCGCGACCTCGCGGATCTCGAAGCGCACCCCGGGCCAGCGCCGCCGTGCGTTCTCGACCACATCGCGCTCGGCGTCGCTGCCGCGACCGCACACGAGGCCGACCACCCGGGGGAGGAACGGCAGCGGCTGCTTGCGAGCGGGGTCGAACAGACCTTCGGCCGCGAGGAGGTTCTTGCGTGCCTCGAGCTGCGCCAGCAGCTCGCCGAGCCCGACCGGTCGGATCTCCGCCGCACGGAACGACAGCGACCCGCGGCCGGGGAAGAACTCGGCCTTCGCGTGTACGACCACCCGTTGCCCCTCGACCAACGGCGGCACGCAGGCATCGAGCACCCGGGGCAGGCAGGTGAGAGTCAGGGACATGTCGGCCTCGGTGTCGCGCAGCGTGAGGAAGACCAGGCCGGCGCCCGGACGGCGCGTGAGCTGGGCGACCTGCCCCTCCATCCAGACGGCTCCGAGCCTGGCGACGTAGCCCTCGACCGCACGCGCGATGGTGCGCACGGCAGCAGGGGACTCCGGGGACGAGTCGAGGGCCATGCGCCGCAGCCTAGGCCGAGCACCCCCGCACCCGATGTGACGCTGCACACCCAGCACCCCGACGGACCCGCGATGATGGCGTATCTGCTGCTGAGCGTGGTCTTTCCACCGCAGGTGCGCCAGCAGCGTGGGTCCTTCGCTGCGGGCGGACGGTGACGAGGGGCTGGGGTGCGGAGCCGCGCCTACGATGGACGGGTGACCGACTCCCCGAGCGTCCCCCTCGTCCCGACCGCCAAGAAGGTGCTGCTCGCGGCACCGCGCGGCTATTGCGCCGGAGTCGACCGCGCTGTCGTGACTGTGGAGAAGGCGCTCGAGCTGTACGGCGCTCCGGTCTACGTCCGCAAGCAGATCGTGCACAACAAGCACGTGGTCGAGGACCTCGAGGCGCGCGGCGCGATCTTCGTCGAAGAGACCGACGAGGTGCCCGAAGGCTCGATCGTCGTCTTCAGCGCGCACGGCGTCGCGCCGTCGGTCCACGACGAGGCCGCGGCACGCAACCTGCGCACCATCGACGCGACCTGCCCGCTGGTCACCAAGGTGCACCACGAGGCCCGACGCTTCGCCGACGAGGGCTATCGCATCCTGCTCATCGGTCACGAGGGTCACGAGGAGGTCGTCGGGACCACGGGCGAGGCGCCCGAGGCGATCACGCTGGTCGACGGACCCTCGCACGCCGACGAGATCGACATCTCTCCCGATGAGAAGGTCGTGTGGCTCTCACAGACCACGCTCTCGGTCGACGAGACCATCGAGACCGTCGACCGGCTGCGTCTGCGCCTGCCGCTGCTCATGAGCCCGCCCAGCGACGACATCTGCTACGCCACGCAGAACCGTCAGCTCGCGGTGAAGGACATCGCGGCCCGGTGCGACGTCCTGATCGTGGTCGGCAGCGGCAACTCGTCGAACTCCGTGCGACTCGTCGAGGTCGGCCTCGATGCTGGCGCGACGTCGTCGCACCGGGTCGACAGCGCGATCGAGCTCGAGGAGGAGTGGTTCGAGGGCGCAGTCACCGTCGGTCTCACCAGCGGTGCCTCGGTGCCTGAGGAGCTCGTCCACGGGGTGCTCGAGTGGCTCGCCGCGCGCGGATGGGGAGACGTCGAGGAGGTCTCCTCCGCGGAGGAGCATCTGGTGTTCGCACTTCCTCCGGAGCTGCGCCGCGACCTCAAGGCCGCCGGTCGTTCCTGAGCCCTCGCGATAGCCGAGCTGCTGTCGTCAGGTGCGACGACGGCGTACGAGCACGATCACGAGGCAGACGAGGCTGGTGCCCAGCACCCAGAGCGCATTGCGCCCGAGCACGAGCAGCAGCAGCGAGCCCTGGTCGATGAAGAAGTGGCCGGTGCGGGTCTGGGTGAGCTGGCCGGCGGACAGTGTGGCCACGAGAAATGCCAGCGGCGGCACGACGACCGCTGCCCAGATGTCGACGCGGCGCACGACGAGGGCGGCGTAGACTGACGACCCCAGCAGGGCGACGCCGGTGAGCACCCCGATCTCCTTGCGCAGCAACGCCTCGACGAAGGCGACGACAACGGTCGTCGCGATCACCACGACGGCGACACCGGTGTAGGTGAGTCCGCCGGTGCGCAAGGACGTGCGCGGCTCGGCCACCGCTTCGACGCGCTGGGCGGGTGTGTAGCTGGGGTCGATGGCGGGGATCGCGTCGAGTGTTGCGGGGCCTTCGGCTCCGGAGGATCGGTAGAGACGACCTGTGTCGACGCGGGACGCCGGCGCTGACGAGATCGCCGGGTCGACGACGCCGTCCCAGGACTTGCCCGGCGACTGCTGGGTGGCCTGCGCAGCAGCGAGGACCCCGACGGCCGGCGCGACGGTCACGGGAGCAGGGCGGTCCGCCGCAGGAGGGGTCGCTGCGTCCGGGTGCTCGAGCATCACCCCGGTCAACGGCGCGATCATCACGGAGTCGTAGCCAGGGGCAGGCACGTCGTCGGAGTCGACGTCGTCGTGCTCGAAGCCGGCGACCAGGTGCGAGGCCTCGTCGGACTCGTGCTCGAGGTCGTGGCCGGTCGTGAGGTCATCGGACTGAGCGGTCGCCGTCGGAGACGGCTGCGGGTTCCGTGGCGCGGACACCTGGTCGGTCTGCGGCTCGGAGTGGTGCTCGCCGGCACTGGTGTCAACGCCCGGAGTGGGGGGCTGCGCGGGTGCCGCCGGGGCATCGGAGGAGTCCGGATCGTCGAAGAGGTCGCCAAAGGATGGCGCGCCACGGTCCTGATCGCTGCTCACGGTGTCCCACCGTACGTGACTCGGGCGGCTCAGTCGGCGTCAGGCACCGCGGGAGCCAGCTCGGCGAGCCCTCCACCGACCGACGCGACGAGCTCGTCGGCCGTCAGCGGGCGGCTCGAGGTGGTCACCAGCCGAGGCATCGGCAGGCCTGCATCGTCGTCACCGACGGCGTCGACGACCCCCAACGAGACCAGCCGACGGGCACTCACGAGCACTCGCGACTCGAGCGAGCCGACCGTGGAGTTGTAGTTGCCGACAGCACTGTCCAGAGCGCTGCCGAGCTTGGCGAGGTGGGTGCCGAGGGTGGCCAAGCGCGAGTGGAGGTCGCGTGCCACGGCGTGCACCTCGCGCACGTTTCGGGCGGCCGACTCCTGCCTCCAGGTGTGCGCGACAGTACGCAGCAGGGCGAGCAGCGTGGTGGGTGTCGCGATCACCACGTCGCGGGCGAAGGCGTACTCCAGCAGGTCGGGTCGGGCCTCCAGCGCGGCCGACAGGAACGACTCGGCAGGCAGGAAGAGCACGACGAACTCGGGAGAGTCGTAGCGGCGCCAGTACTCCTTGCTCGAGAGCCGGTCGACGTGCGCGGCCACCTCGCTCGCATGACGCGCGAGGAGCAGTCGCGACGTGGCGTCGTCGGTGGCCTCGGTGGCATCGAGATACGCCGACAGCGGGACCTTCGCGTCGATGACGACATCCCGGTCGTCGGCAAGGTGCACGACGAGGTCCGGGCGCAGCAGGTCACCGGCGTCGTCACGAGTGCTCGGCTGCTCCTCGAAGTGCACATGCGGAAGCAGCCCGGAGGACTCGACGAGGCGGCGCAGCGCGACCTCGCCCCAGCGACCTCGTACCTCCGACCGACGCAGCGCCGTCACGAGGCGGCCGGTCTGGTCGCGCAGCGAGTCGGTGCCCAGCGCCGTGAGCCGGATCTGCTCCTGCAGCTGTGCGTGCGCGACCGCGCGCTCGCGCTCGGATCGTGCGAGATCGACCGAGACGCGCGCGAGGGTGTCGTTCATCGGCCGCACCAGAGCATCGACCGCAGCCCGCTCGCCGGCCAACGTCGTGGAGTGCCGAGGGTCACGGTCGGCCAGAGCGCGCACCACGACGAGTGCGGTGGACACACCCACCGCGACACCGATGACCAGCCCCAGCACCAACGCAACAAGATCACTCATACCCAGACCGTCGCACCCACCCCCGACAGCCCACCCTCCCTGAGCGTTCGGTGGGCTGCTGGGATCGAGGGTTGACCTTGACGCAGCGTCAACGTCTAGCGTTCGTGGCATGCGGGTGGAGCAAGAGCAGGCGGCGTGGTCGATCGTCGAGGTGGCGCGGTTCGCCGGGGTGTCCTCACGGACGTTGCGGCACTACGACGACATCGGCCTCGTGGCTCCGGCGTACGTCGGCAGCAACGGCTATCGCTTCTACGAGCGCACCCAGCTGCACCGCCTCCAGGAGGTGCTCGTCCTGCGCGAGCTTGGCCTGTCGCTCGACGTGATCGGTCGGGTCCTCGACGGCACGACGGACCGCACGTCAGTGCTGCGAGCGCACCAGGTCGCCCTCCTTGCCGAGCGCGACCGCCTGGCTCGTCTCGCCACCTCGGTGGGGCGCACGATCGAAGAATGCACAGGAGGTGCAGCCATGAACCCCGAGGACCTCTTCGACGGCTTCGACGCCGAGAAGCAGAAAGGCTACGAGGCAGACCTGGTTGCCCGTCACGGACCCGGCACCCAGTCGAGGATCGAGGAGTCCTGGCGCCGGGTCGGAAAGCTGAACAAGGCCGATGCCGAGCGCATCCAGGTCGACCTCGCGACCCGAGACCAGGACTACGCCGCACTGCTCGTCGCCGGAGTCGCCGCCGACGACCCGCGCACGCAGGCCGTCACGGCCGAGCACTACCGCTGGGTCTGCCAGTTCTGGACCCCGGACGCGGACGCGTTCGCCGGCCTCGGTGACCTCTACGTCGACCACCCGGACTTCACGGCGTGCTACGACGCCGTACGCCCGGGCCTGGCCGACTACGTCCGCGACTCGATGACGACGTACGCCGTCATCGACGCTCGCCTGACGGGACGAGGGCTGCAGATCTCGTCCCGCAGGACGGCCGAACCCATCTCACGTCAGCCACACGAGCTCCTCACGCGGCGCCGAGCAGCGCCAACGACTCGTCGGCCCACGCGATCGACGCGCGTGCTGAGTGCTGGCCGGCCAGGACGGTCAGGAGGCGGTAGCGCGCATCCGGGTCGTCGGCGATCTCGGCCTCCACACCGTGACGGATCGAGGTCAGCACCTCGAGCTGCCCGACGGCCCGCTCGCGTGCGTCGGCGACGATCTGCCGGCACTCGTCGACGCCGCTCACCGCGGTCGGTGCGGGTCTGGCCTGGATGGCCTGGCGTGAGTCCCGTCGCTGACGCAGCGGTCAGGAACGGCGTTCGTGGCACCTAGACTTGCGCCCTGTGGCTCTCACTATCGGAATCGTCGGTCTCCCCAACGTGGGCAAGTCGACGCTCTTCAACGCGCTGACCAAGAACGACGTGCTCGCGGCGAACTACCCGTTCGCGACGATCGAGCCCAACATCGGCGTGGTGGGTGTGCCCGACCCCCGTCTCGGCGTCCTCGCCGGCATCTTCGGCTCGGAGCGCCAGCTGCCCGCGACCGTGGCGTTCGTCGACATCGCCGGCATCGTCAAGGGTGCGAGCGAGGGTGAGGGCCTGGGCAACAAGTTCCTCGCCACGATCCGCGAGAGCGACGCGATCTGTCAGGTGATCCGGGTCTTCACCGACCCTGACGTCATCCACGTCGAGGGTCGCGTCGACCCCAAGGACGACATCGAGATCATCAACACCGAGCTGATCCTCGCCGACCTGCAGACGGTCGAGAAGGCCTTGCCGCGCCTGGAGAAGGAGGCGCGCCTCAACAAGGACCGCGCCGAGATCCTCGAGGTCACCAAGAAGGCTTACGACGCGCTGTCGGCAGGCACCACGATCTACGCCGCCGGCCTCGACCGCGACGTGCTGCGCGAGCTCTTCCTGCTCACCGCGAAGCAGTTCCTCTACGTCTTCAACGTCGACGTCGACGAACTCGGCAACGAGGAGCTCAAGGACGAGATGCGCGCGATCGTCGCTCCGGCCGAGGCGGTCTTCCTCGACGCGAAGACCGAGTCGGACCTTACCGAGCTCGATGACGAGGAGGCGCTCGAGCTCTTGCAGTCGATCGGCCTGCACGAGTCGGGCCTCACCACGTTGGCCCGCGTCGCCTTCGCCACCCTGGGCCTGCAGACCTACCTCACGGCAGGTCCTAAGGAGTCGCGTGCCTGGACGATCCCCAAGGGCGCCACGGCGCCGCAGGCGGCCGGTGTCATCCACACCGATTTCCAGAAGGGGTTCATCAAGGCCGAGGTCATCTCCTTCGCCGACCTTGTCGCCACCGGCTCCGTCGCCGAGGCCCGCGCCAAGGGCAAGGCGCGCATGGAGGGCAAGGACTACGTCATGGCCGACGGCGACGTCGTGGAGTTCCGCTTCAACGTCTGAGGCGCGCCAGAAAGTGCTGGAGCGAGTGGAGCCCGATGCCCTTCGGCAGTCCCGCGGCTAGTGCTGCTGGCCGCCAGGCGCCCCACGCAGGCACCCGTCGATGCGGCCAGACGGTTGCGGGTCGTCGCTCAGTGCTCGTTTACCTCGCGGCGGTGCCCGACTCGGAGCACGAGGATGATCAGACGGTCATCCTCGACCGCGTACACGCTCCGGTAGTCGCCGATGCGCGCGCGCCAACGTCCCTGATCGCCGCTGCGGAGCAGCGTGACCCCTGGCGGACGGGGGTCGACGGCCAGCAGCTCGATTGCTCCGACCAGGCGGAGCCGCGTCGTCGTGTCGATCTTGGCGAGCGACTGTGCGGCTGAGGACGAGATCTCGACCGTGTAGGTCATGCCAGCCCGAGGTCGGCCTTGACCTGTGCCCACGGAATCGTCGGTGCGCCCGCCATGATCTCGGCCATCACTGCGTCGGCAGCCGCAAGGTCCTCGGCGTCCTCGTCGGCCTCCATGAGTCGCTCGTACTCCGCTGTGCTGATCACGACTGCCTGACGGTGGCCTCGCTTGGTCAGGAAGACCGGCTCGTGCGCGGACGTCTCGACGAGCTCGCTGAACCGCTCGCGTGCCTCGGTGACGGGCATCTCGAGAGCCATGGTTCAACTGTACGTCTCGAATAGTGAACTGTACAGATCGCCTCCTGGTCGCTCCGCCGATGGTCCACGTTGTTCAGCCAAGGCCTCACGGCACCAATGGTCCTCACCGCGTCGCCGAAGGTCGACGTCTTCCATCGGTCATCAGCGGATGGTCGGATCCTCGGGCACGCAGGGACGGCTTTCGCTTCACCGTGTGACCTCGGTCGTGCGCGTGGTTGTCCACAGCTGAGCCCGTGGGTCGACCCATGCCCGTCTGCTCTACCCCACGCTGGGCGCATGGGAATCAGGTACTACGCAAGCGCATTCGATGGTGACCGGACCGAGCAGGCGCTGGCCGATCCGCGCGCCTTCATGTCGAGTGATCCGCTGGCCGATGCCTGGGGATTCGAGCCACCGGAACGCGTGGCGGTGGCAACGTTCGAGCAGCGGGTGCCTGAGCGGGATCTGCTCTACCTGGACAAGGCCTGGCAGGATCTGCAGGCGCTCACCGGCCCGACGCCGTCCCGAGGGCCGGCACGTCCGGCGTACCGGATGTGTGAAGGCCAGGTCGCGCTGTCGGGGGACGGTGGCTCGTGGACCCCGTGGGTTCGTGCACTTGACCCCGCCGAGGTCAGCATCATCGCGCAGGACCTCGGCGAGCTGACGGCAGATGTCGCACTCGACCATCTCCGTCGCCAGGGTGCGACGGTGGGCGCTGCGGACTACGTCTGCTACTTCCTCGAGCGTGACAGCCGGTTCGTGGGCGGCCTTGCTAGCGAGGGCCGCGGCATGATCTACCTCATCGGGTGACGGCGGCGGCGGGCCTGGCTCAGCATGAACGATCGGGGCAGGTGCGACATGGACGCTAGAATTCTGTACATGACAACCGTGCCGCTTGCCGAGGCCCGCGCCCAGCTCTCCAAGCTCGTCGATGATGCCGTGCGCACGCACGAACGCATCGAGGTGACGAGGAACGGACGTCGTGCGGCGGTCATCCTGAGTGCTGACGACTACGACTCGATCATGGAGACGCTCGACATCCTGGGCGACGCCGAGGCGATGGCAGTCATCCGTCAGGCCGACGCCGACATCGCAGCAGGACGGGTCTCGACGCTGGAGGAGGTCGAGGTGCAGATGCGGTCCCTCGGACGGCTGCCCGAGTGACCTACCGCGTCGAGCTGTCACCCTCCGCGCGTCGCGCGCTCACCCACACCCTTCCTGAGGCGGTCGCGACTGCCTGCGCCAACTTCCTCCACGAGGTGCTTGCCCACGACCCGTATCGTGTCGGTAAGCCGCTTCGCAACGAATTGGTCGGCCGCTACTCGGCACGCCGAGGTGAGTTCCGCGTTATCTACGAGATTCATGGCGACGTCGTGGTCGTTCGCGTGATCAGCATCCGCCACCGCCGTGACGCCTACTCGTAGGGCCGGTTGAGTTCGGCTTCACTGTCTGAGCAGCAGAGCGGGTCTCACAGAAAGGCGGCACCATGAGCGAGGGAACGATCGTCCCGGAGACGCGTGGCGTCACGGTCGAGGCTCTGGGGACAGTTGATCTCGGTCCCGAGATGGAGGGGATGGACGGCCTCCAGCTTCGGACGCGCCGGGTCACCATCGAGCCCGGAGGTGTCTTCGGTCCGATGCACGACCACATCGGCAGACCGGGGACCGTCTACGTGCTCCAAGGAACGATCACCGACCATCGGGACGGCATCGCCACCGACTACGGACCGGGCCTGGGCTGGCCCGAGGATCGGAACACGGTCCACTGGCTCGAGAACCGCGGGACGGTGACTGCGGTGGAGATCTCGGTCGATGTCGTTGCGAGGGAGCAGGGATGAGCGTCGAGAGGCTCGGACCCGTAGCTCCTTGCCGAGGTCGATCCGGGCGGGAACCTGGTCGAGTTCAGGTTCAACCGTCCGGAGCCGGGTCGGGTCGGCGCGACGTGTGCACGGATTCCTGATTCGCTGGGGCCGTGAAGTTCGTCGGGCTCGACCTCGCGTGGGGTGAGCGAAGCCGCACCGGCGTCGCTGTGCTCGACGAGGAAGGGCGGCTGAGCCGCTGCAGCTCGGTGGTGCTGGACGCAGAGATCGAGGAGGCACTTCCACCGCTGGGAACTGCCGTTGTCGTCGCGGTCGACGCGCCCCTCATCGTGCGGAACGAGACGGGCCAGCGGCTGTGCGAGAAGCGGGTGGGACAGCTGTACGGATACGCCCACGCTGCGGCGCACACGTCGAACCGCTCGCGTGCGCTCTTCCGACCCGAGCCGCGAGGAGCGCGACTCGCTGCCCGGTTCGGCTGGGACATGGACCCGCACGTCCGCCCAGGCGAGAACACCTCGGTGTGCATCGAGGTCTACCCCCACCCCGCCATGGTGGTTCTGTTCGGGTTGCAGCGCGTGATCCCCTACAAGGCCAAACCAGGACGAGATCTCTGCTTCCTGCGCGAGCAGCACCTGATTCTGCTGGACCACATGGAGCGTACGTGTGGCGCACTTCTGCACCTGGACGAGTCGGACGACTGGCGTCGGCTCCGCGACGGTGTGCGGTCGGCGACCCGCAAGGTCGACCTGCGCGTCGTCGAGGATCAGGTGGATGCCGTGTTCTGCGCGTTCCTGGCTTGGATGTGGACCGACGAGAGGGACGCGATGCAGGTGCTCCCCGAGGAACATGACGGGATCGGTGACGAGAACCTGGATCAGGGCTACATCGTGACGCCCGTCGGCCGCGGACTGTCGACGACGCGATGAATCGCGATCGCGATGGTGCAGCTCCACCGACAGCAGCGGGATAGCGGAGCACGCACGCAGCCCGACCAATACGATCGTCGTGGTGGTCCTACATGAGGCGAGGGGTTGTCCGATGAGCCGGTGGAGCAAGGTCCTGACCGGGACCTTCGTCGTCGCAGCGATCGGGGTGGCTGCCTACTACGCCGTCACGACGTTCCAGGAGAAGAAGGCGCTCGCCGACGAGACGGTGAGCAACATCCAGGGCGAGCTCGACAACCTCGACCCTGTCACCCGCGCCGTCGTCATGGCCAAGCTCTCGTCAGACGCTGCCAAGGACGTCAAGGGGCACTTCGGCGCCTGAGTCACTGTGTCGCCTATTCGCTCCGTCGGCACGGAGGTTTCCCCGTAGATCGTGCGTCCCTCAGCGATGTGACGCACGAGCCGTGCGGACGCCGGGTGGTGGTCCGACGTGCCGCATCAGTGTCGGGAGCACTGCCCCCGCACCGAGACTCCGCTGGTGAGCCGCCGCCTGCCCTGCGACACCTCGACGGTGACGACTCCCCATCCAGAGTCGCGAGCGGCGACTCTGATACATCGGCGGGCGCACTGGTCTCGTGCCCTGTCAGACCGGGGATACGTCGGACTCCTCGCGCAAGGACGGCACCGTCGCTCGGTGCGGCACGACGCCGTGCTTGTCGGAGTAGAACGCGCGGATCACGTCCATGTCGGCGCGCACGTCCCCCGTGGGCACCAGCCGAGGTCCGAAACCGCCTGTGCGCGTTGGGCCGTCGAGAAAGGTGAGCACGATGGGGACGCCAGCGTCACGTGCTATCCGGTAGAACCCCGACTTCCATCCCACCGCGCGCCCGCGGGTCCCCTCGGGTGCGATCACCAGAGCGAATGACGTGCCGCTGCGCGCGCGAGACACCATGTCGGCGACGAGGGCGCCAGGGTCGGCGCGATCGACCGACACCCCGCCGAGCGCACGCATGACACCGCCGAACGGCGCGTTGAAGAGCTCCTTCTTGCCCAGCCACCCGGGGCTGAGATCGTTGCTCCACGCGATTCCCAGCATGAGGGGGAAGTCGAGCCAGGACGTGTGCGGCGCCGCGACGAGCACGCACGCTTCACCACGGGGAGCCGGGCCGCAGACATCGCGATATCGCAACGCGCGCAACACAAGTCGACCGATCGCACTCTTCACCCGGACTTCGCCTCCTGTGCCTGCGGCAGAGACTGCCAGGCACTCCCGCACGCTACGGCACCTGCGCCAGCGTCGCCGCCCGGAGGGCCGGCATGGCGATCGACCCAGCTGCACGACTCGATCGTCCTGACGACGCTGCTCCCTGCAGTCGGCGTGGTTCTCATCGTGGTCGGGATCTTGTGCGCGGCAGGGGTCGTGGCCTCGATGGTGACCATCGAGGCCGTCGAGCGCTC